>NZ_JAMQGP010000010.1 GCF_023703465.1 Echinimonas agarilytica
GCACTAGGCCAATGGTGAAGTCGGCATCAGAGGTTTCAGCAGCATCGCCTTGCGCATCGACTCCATCGATAGTCGCAGTGTAATCGCCATCGGCTAACGCTGCGCCATCGGGCAGTGTGAATTCCCACGAGCCATCAAGCTCTGGCGTGACGGCGTACTCAACACCGTTCACCGTCAACGTTAAATCACCCACGGTATTATCCGAGGTACCACTAAAGGTTGGCGTGGTGTCTTCCGGATCGTTGGTCACAGTAATACTGACTTCTGGCACTAGACCAATGGTGAAGTCGGCATCAGAGGTTTCAGCAGCATCGCCTTGCGCATCGACTCCATCGATAGTCGCAGTGTAATCGCCATCGGCTAACGCTGCGCCATCGGGCAGTGTGAATTCCCACGAGCCATCAAGCTCTGGCGTGACGGCGTACTCAACACCGTTCACCGTCAACGTTAAATCACCCACGGTATTATCCGAGGTACCACTAAAGGTTGGCGTGGTGTCTTCCGGATCGTTGGTCACAGTTATACTGACTTCTGGGGTCAGTAGAACCCTAAAACTCGCGGAATCTTCAGGTGCGTCATTATTTTGCGCATCGGAGCCGTTAATCGCCGCAGTATAAGTGCCGTCCTCTAAGGCGGCATCATCCGGCAGGATGAATTCCCAAGAGCCATCAGCTTCGGGGGTTACAACATAGTCCACACCATTGACCGTCAGCGTTAAATCGCCGTCAGTATTGCTCGAAGTTCCTGAGAAGGTAGGCGTAATATCATCACCTGAGGCCACGGTATCGATGCTTACAATCGGCAGCTGATCCACGGTAAATTCAGTGGAATCTTCAGGTGCCTCATTATTTTGCGCATCGGAGCCGTTAATCGCCGCAGTATAAGTGCCGTCCTCTAAGGCGGCACCATCCGGCAGGGTGAATTCCCAAGAGCCATCAGCTTCGGGGGTTACAACATAGTCCACACCATTGACCGTCAGCGTTAAATCGCCGTCAGTATTGCTCGATGAGCCTGAGAAAGTAGGCGTAATTTCATCACCTGAGGCTACGGTATCGATGCTGACAATCGGCAGCTGATCCACGGTAAATTCAGTGGATGCTTCAGGTGCGTCATTATTTTGCGCATCGGAGCCGTTAATCGCCGCAGTATAAGTGCCGTCCTCTAAGGCGGCACCATCCGGCAGGGTGAATTCCCAAGAGCCATCAGCTTCGGGGGTTACAACATAGTCCACACCATTGACCGTCAGCGTTAAATCGCCGTCAGTATTGCTCGATGAGCCTGCAAACGTTGGGGTGGTGTCCTGGCCTGCAACGACATTGTTGATAGTCACAATCGGTAAAAAGTCTAGATTAGCCGAGCCGGATGCCGACGCGGCATTCCCTTGCGGGTCACTCGCAGAAGCAGTGATAGACAAGTTGCCTTCATTCAGCCCGCTTACATCAACATCATTCAGGCTATATTGACCATTTGCGTCAGTCTGCGCATTTACTTGAAGTTGATTGACTCCGTCGGAAATCACTATAGTCACAACCGAGTTTGCCGGTAAATTAGTCGAGGCTCCGACTATGTTCACAACTGCGCTGTCATCTCCTAACAGAGAATCCGAATCGCTGTATGAAATCTCAACGGAGTCAATTGATAGTTGAGGCAATAGATCAACTGAAAAATCGCGTTCCACCTCAAGTGTTTCGCCATTTAAATCAATCACTTCAGCTACTATTGAGCTAATTCCTTCAATCAGCGTAGAGCCATCGATAGGATTCGATACAAAGGTGCCATCTGCGGCTACAACCGCGGTTCCTTGCACCGAAGTCCCGCTGCTATCGGTAATCGTGATAGAAACAGTGGATCCTTCCGCCACTCCTTCAGTACTCCCTTCAATAGCAACCCCTTCAGACAACTCTCCTTCAGTAACCAGGTCATCTCCAGTCACGGGGTTCAAAACGATGTTGGATGTAATATCAAATACTTGAGGCTGCAACGAACCATCAGGCTGATCTTGCTGAATGCTTTGTATCGCAGCTGGGATCTCGGTATCTAAGCCGCTCGATACGTCTTGTTCGCTTCCTGTTCTTTCGATGTTATTGGCTTCGCTTAAGCCGCCACCTGCAACTTGACCCGCAGCTGCAGCGGGTAAATCAAGAGTGGGGTCCCCGCCATCTAATAGAGCTTGTTGGATCGCTTCTATATCAGATAGCTCAGCGCCAAGTTCTTCATCACCTAACAAATCTTGAAGCGGGTTCTCTTGACCTGGGCCCACTGGCGTTTGATTTTGCAATGCTTGAGCAATTTGAACCAAAACAGGTCCATCGATCATTCTCAATCCAGTTTGCGGTGAGGACAGCTCAATACTAGCCCCCTTTGCAACAAGCACCGTAGCGTCTGCTGGAATTGCCGCCCCCCGAGTAATGGCAATCTCACTACCATCCGCTCCAATAACAGTGACATCACCACTAACTGCTTCCACAGAAAGACTGATGTTATTCAAAGCACTTGAGGATTCAACTTGTTGCATACTACAACTCCGACGATTAGGCCTATTATGAGGATAATTCTACGAAACATGGATCCCGATAACGTATTTTTAACTAAATTAAGATAATTTCGCCATCAAATCTAATTAAAAAATCGGCATCAACAATAAATACTTTACTCAACACAGGAGTAAGCACTCACAAAATGTGATTCTTACCACTATTTTATAAAGCGAATGTCTTGTTCAATTGCTCTTGAAGTACATTTAATCTGACTGGCTTTTCGATAAACCCATTCATTCCGGCATCAGCTACCTGCTCTCCTCGTTGGGCGTAACTGCACCCCGTCAAAGCGAGAATAGGAGCCGAAACACCCAACATTCTCATTTGTCGACTCACCTCTTCACCACTCATATCTGGCATATCTAGATCCATCAATATGAGTTCAAAATCTTTGAGAGAGGACAGTTTCAAGGCTTTCGCACCGCTTTCCACTGTTTCTGTTGGATACCCCAAATTCATCAACATAAGTTGGGTGATCATTTGACTCGACTCACAGTCATCGACCAACAGTACTCTGAATTCGTTTGTTTCAGGTTGGTTGGGCGACGGCTCTGCGACGAGCAACTCCGGACGTTGAAGAGACTGATTTCTATTTGAGAATTGCTGAATTTGAGCACTCAACTCACGTTCTTCAGATTTACGCTCGGTAATATTTTTGGCAGTGCCGCGATAACCTTCGAACACACCTCGCTCCGAAAAAAAAGGTTCGCCGCTAATTCGAATCCAAATAGGTGTGCGACTCGGTAAATCCAACTCGAATTCAAAGTCTCTGATCGCTCCCCGATCTTGCAAAATTCGCGTGACCGAAAACCACTTATTTAACTTGGTACACTCTTGCCCTGTTCTGAGTTCCAGTATAGTTTTGCCGAACAAATCATCACGCATGGTAATCGCATCTTGATGATCCTGTGTCGAGGTGTAACAAAATCTCATTTGGTCATCCATTTCCCAAAACCAATCAGACGAAGACCGTGCAAATGAAGCCATCCGTTTTTGGCTTTGACGCAAATCGTTAGTTCGCTTAGCAACCATTTTTCTGAGCTTTGCATCGAATTCTAAACTTTGCAGGCGTTGCTCAACCATAGGTTTTAAACGGCGTATGGCTTCTTTTTGATGCGGAGAGAAATGATTGGAATTTCGGTGAAACAGAATAATAATTTGCGGTTCAAAATCACTAATCACACTCAATATCAGAGCAGAGCGAGTGTTCTCTAGTAGAGCTGGATCCTGATCCTGAAACTCATCCACCAAACTTGGTTTGAACAACACCACGACTTCACCCGCTAAAACACGCTCAAACACTGAGGCTGCGCACCACAACGATTTTTTAAAAGACGGATGTGTACAATTTTTTTCCAACCAATAGCCTTGATGATCGGGTTGAGGTTCCAGTACTAAAGAGGAATGGTGCCCCGTAATCACTTGCACACCTTGCAACAGGCTATCAATCACCTGCAAACCACTATTGGCCTCGCCAATCACTTGAATGATATCGAGTAACGCAGTGGCATCCATTTCTCGCTGCTGTACTTGCTCGTTGCTTCTCAATAAGTCGAGTAGGCGCTCTTGCAAATGCTCGTTGTCAAACTTTTGGTAGGTCATTCAGAACAAGCCTCTCCATAAAAAACAGCGGATGCGATCATTAAATTACCATGAACATTTTGAGAATCGAGCAACGGTCCCTGCTCACCATACGTGAACATAGTAAGGACCGGAGTTTCAGTCCCCAGCACATGGGTTGTAGAATCTACAACTTGTTGCAGATCGTTGGATACAACTTGCATGCAACACGCGCAATACACCATTAGCGCACCTATCGGCTTCAACCCTAAACGCCCTTCGGGCAACATTTTCATTGCCCCTTCAGCTACTCGAGCTCCCCTACCTCTCAAACTAGATTCATTCCCACTCATTAGGTACAACTGCTCACCGACCTTTAATTCTGTGAGAAAGTTGACGCCTTGATCATTTACTTCAATGGGAATTGAAAGTGTAAACACCGGCATATTTAAGTGTTCACCAATGACTCGCCCCACCGGCAATATGGTCCAGTTTTGCGTTTCGATGGCATTCACAATCGGCACGCCAACAGCTTGTTCGTAGACATCAATTGCCGGCTGATGGTCGATCTCAACTAAGGTTCGCCCCATCACCTTGGTCACTCGCCCTAGGGGCTCTGCCATAGAACACCCCGAATGAAACGAATAGCCAACTCGCCCAGAAGGAAACATTACCGCAATCGTCACACCATCATCTTCAACGGCACCATTGCAGGCCACAGCTTGTTGCTCAAACTCTGGGCTCGGTGCCGCGGCACCACCAATGACAGGAACACTCGGCCCTACATAGTCTCGGATGGCTTCTAACACACGCTCTTCATGCCCTGGTGATGCATGCATCCAAATTAAGGCTGGCATTTCCGCCACACGTTCCGAATTGAGAAAAGCTTCTTCTAGCGCTTCTTTTGCAGCCAATTGCGGGTTATTTCCGTACGGACGCATGGCTGCACCATAACTTCCTCCGGTATCTGATAAAGCCCAAATACCAAGGCTTCGGCCTAAACCCGAACTGCAGTAACCTTGCTCGCTAAACAATCCACTGTAACTGCTGCACCCAATCATATGGGTATCTGGATAGAGTTTTTTGAGTTCTAAAAATGCGTCAGAAAAATGATGGGCAGGGCTACCCGCCACCACCATAAAACATGGGCTCATATCGCCAAGCCGGCTCAACAGAGCTTTTACTGCAAGTTGAGGTTGGTCAAGATCTGATTGCGCAGTTAAAATATGCATAAAAATCCATTCATCAGATAATTAATGACGACATCACACAAGGTATGTCCGAAGCGCAATTAAACTAGCGTCCAAAAGCGAGATTAAACGTTGTGAGTCGGGACTTGCGTTCATTTCAGTATCGAGCAAGTCATCGATTCTCTGCGCTTCTTGAGACAATTGAATAGCCCCCAATGAAGCTGCACTGCTTTTGAGCGCATGACTCAGTTTCTGAAGTTCAGAACGTGAAATATCACCTCGAAGCATTGAGAGGTATTTGTCACCTTCCGAAATGAAGGTTTGGACGATGAGGGGAAGCATGTTTTGCCCAATTTGCGACTGCAAATCCAACAAGACTTCTTTATCTATTAAGCGAGTCAAATCGTTATCCTTTCGATTTCCACTATTTTACAGCCAGTTACCACACTCATGTAGTACGGAGAGCCATCCCCCAACTGGTATACCAGATTACTATTACATAAAAATCAAGGGTGTTACATGAAATATAGCAACAACTGCTATTTTCTACGATAAACCATTTAAAAAACATCGTAGACTTATCACTAGAAATAATAATTTAACAGCGCCCAACGCAATATAGTTAAGCTATTGCACTGACTAAAAGAGTTGTGACGAAAGTTACGGAAGGATTTGATGTGAAATACACCCAGCTTGGACAAACAGATCTCCGAGTCTCTATGGCTTGCATAGGCACCATGACGTTCGGTCAGCAAAATACGGTAGAAGAAGCCGCTCAGCAACTCAACTATGCCGTTGCGAATGGTGTGAATTTTATTGATACCGCAGAAATGTACCCCATTCCGCCGACTCCCGAAACGCAAGGCGACACTGAGCGCTTCATTGGCAAATGGCTCAAAGGCCGCTCTGACAGAGACGAGCTTATTATTGCAAGCAAGGTAGCAGCTACTGGTGGCCCAAGTGTGCAAATTAGGCCCCACATGGCACTCAATGCTAGTAACATTGAACTCGCGCTTGATAGCAGCCTGAACCGGCTCGGCACCGACTATTTAGATCTCTATCAAGTGCATTGGCCTGAACGAAGCACCAATTATTTTGGTCAACTGAATTACCAGCACACGGAAGAAAGCAACCTCACCCCAATTATGGAAACGCTAGAAGCCTTATTAAAATGCCAGCGGGCGGGAAAAATTAGACATATTGGCATTTCCAATGAAACACCTTGGGGCGCGGCTGAATATTTAAAGTTGTCGGCTCTGCACGACTTGCCCCGCATTGCATCCATTCAAAATCCTTACAACTTGTTGAATCGAAGCTTTGAGGTAGGTATGGCAGAGATAGCTATACGTGAGCAAGTTCCGCTACTAGCATACTCTCCCTTAGCTTTTGGTGCGTTGTCTGGTAAATATCTAAACGACCAGAAACCAGAGGGTGCACGCATGACTCGGTATACTCGGTTCGTAAGATACACGAATGCCAGAGGTGTGGATGCCACTCAGCGATACTTCGAACTCGCGCTCGAACATCAAATTGATCCAGCCCAAATGGCCATTGCGTTTGCAGCCCAACAACCCTTTATAGGAAGTGTGATATTGGGGGCTACCAACCTAGAACAGCTCTCAAATAATATAGAAGCCTGCGCAATGGATTTATCAGAAGAGTTGAATCAAGGTATTGAGGCAATCTTCCAACAAAACCCGAATCCATGCCCATAGTAAGTTCAGCGATAACTCGGTAAATATCCGCCATACACCTTGTAATTCATGCTTTACGCCCTCATTTATGAGGCATAACGAACGACAGAGTAACCTCCATGCAAGCCACGAACATCATTGATATCAACGTCCAAAACTTCCAACAAGTCATTTTGGAAGGCTCACGTGAAAAGCCCGTTATTGTTGAATTTTGGGCGGAGGGACATGAGCCTTGCATTCAAACGGCTACATCGCTTCAAAAACTCGCTTCTGAATTCGGTGAATATATTATTTTGGCTCGGATTGACTGCGCAACAGAGCAGCAAATTGCCATGCAATTTGGTGTTCAGTCACTGCCAACTGTGGCCGTATTTAAAGATGGACAAGGTGTGGATGGTCTTGTCGGGCCACAAACCGAAGATGCTTTGCGTGAGCTGGTCCAAAAATTTGTTCCGAAAGAACATGAGTTGCTGCTCAAACATGCCCAAGACTTACTAACTGAAGGCGATTTCAATGGCGCTTTGCCACTCCTTAGTAGAGCTCACGAACTTGCGCCTGAACTGGCGATTATCCGACTGACATTAACCGATGCATGTATTCAAGCTGGTCGCTTGGACCTAGCTGAAGATTTACTCAAATCCATTCGCCTTGAAGATCAAGATTCTTACTATCAACAACTCGTTTCCGCGCTTGAACTAAAACAACAAGCCGCCGACTCACCAGAAATTAGAACCTTACAACAGCAAGTTCTTCAACACCCTGACAACTTAGATTTAAAACAACAACTTGCAGTTCAATTGTCTGACGTAGGCCGTGCAGAAGAAGCAATGAAATTACTATTTGATGTGCTGAAAAAAGATCTTAACGCTCTCGATGGAGCGGTGAAAAAAAGCTTTATGGATATTTTAGCCACTCAGCCCGATGGTGACGCATTAGCCACTTCATACCGCCGAAAACTATACAGCCTTCTGTACTAGTCGGTACGCATGGCTTCCATTCAATTGGAGGCCATTTTATAAATAAGATTCGCGGCCAAAACCCAAATAAACACTGCAAAACCTCGGCGCATTCGTTGCGGCGGCACCTTAGTTACTAGCTTGGCTCCCACTTTAGAAAAGTGGCTACTGGTAAGAACAATACAAGCGAAAGCCAGTAAGTTGACATAACCGATGGTATACACAGGCAATGGCTGCTCTGCTCCACCGCCCAACATATAGCCAATAGTTCCAGTCACCGCTAGGGGCACGCCACAAAAGGCAGCGGTACCAATCGCATAACGAATCGCCATACCCTTTGATTTAAGAAACGGCACCATAAATAAAGCCCCGCCAATACCTAATAAAGCAGACAAAACGCCCATCAAAGTGGAGGCAAATTTCCAACGCCAATTCGCCACTCTAAATCGATGCTGTTTCGGCTCTGGGCTAAACCACATATACACCGACATGAGAATCAAAAACCCTACAAATAGCCGTCCTAGTAGTTGGCCAGTCAAAAAATGCGCCACCACCACACCGGACACTGAGCCAAGAACAAGAAAAGGAGTGAGCGCCTTTGCGGTAGGCCAGTGAACGTGATGTTGTTGATGATGAGCTCGAGCTGAGCTGATACCAGTGACCACAATCGTTGCCAACGATGTTGCCAATGCCATATGCATGGCAACGCTCATGTCATAACCTTGGTGACGGAAAACCCACACCAGAGTCGGCACAATAATCAGACCTCCTCCAATCCCAAATAAGCCGGCCAAAAAACCGCCTACACAGCCCAGTGCTAAATACAGAACAATGTCCATTAAGCTGCTCCAAGGAGAAAGAATATTAAGTATATCAAACAAAAAATGTGTTGATGACGGAAGCTCAAATTGAACAATTTTTGTTGTGCGCCTAGTTTAAAAAAACAAAGTCGCACGTTACGCGCATATTAGAACACCTACTCTCATGTCAATTCCATCACCAAAATCATTACCTTTTAGATGGAAATGCCGCTTGACACTTTTCTCTGTGTTGGCGATGATAGCGACATATTACAAAGGATTTACACTGAAATGTTTAATGTACGACTGAACCTACTACTTCTTCTCGCTCTCTTAACTGAGCAGCGCGGGTAGGTCGTGTCAGAGTAAACCTCAATGAATACGCCAAAAACCCGCGCTAACAGCGCGGGTTTTTTTGTTATTAGGGCGCACTGCCGAGACATCCGGAGATTACGGCATGAATAACCAAGTCATCATATTCGACACCACTTTACGCGACGGCGAGCAAGCTTTAGCAGCAAGTTTAACTGTAAAAGAAAAATTGCAGATTGCGCTGGCGCTGGAGCGACTTGGCGTGGACGTGATGGAAGTCGGTTTTCCCGTTTCTTCACCCGGCGATTTTGAGTCTGTGCAAACCATTGCAAAAAACATCAAGAACTCAACGGTTTGCGGGCTTGCTCGGGCAATGGAAAAAGATATCGATGCAGCAGGCGAAGCCTTGCGTGTTTCTGATAACTTCCGCATTCACACCTTTATTTCAACCTCTGATATTCATGTCCAAAGCAAGCTTCGCCGCAGCTTTGATCAAGTATTAGAAATGGGCGTCAATGCTGTAAAGCGAGCTCGCAACTACACCGATAACGTTGAGTTTTCGTGTGAAGATGCAGGGCGCACCCCCATCGACAACTTATGTCGTATGGTTGAGGCTGCCATTAGCGCAGGTGCAACCACCATCAATATCCCTGATACAGTGGGTTATACCTTACCTAGCCAATTTGGTGGCATTATTGAAACGCTGTTTAATCGCGTACCCAATATCGATAAAGCCATTATTTCAGTGCATTGTCATGACGACTTAGGCTTGTCTGTTGCAAACTCAATCTCGGCAGTCCAAATGGGAGCCCGACAGATTGAATGTACTATCAACGGTATTGGCGAACGTGCGGGCAACTGTTCACTCGAAGAAGTGGCGATGATCATGCATACCCGCGCCGATTTATTAGGCGTTGAAACAAACATTAATCACAAGGAAATTGCCCGCACCAGTCAATTGGTCAGCACCTTGTGTAATATGCCGGTTCAACCGAACAAAGCCATTGTGGGCTCAAATGCATTTTCACACTCATCGGGCATTCACCAAGATGGCGTGTTGAAATCGAAAAACACCTACGAAATTATTACTCCTGAGAGTATTGGCTTAACCCAAAACGTACTGAACTTAACGTCTCGTTCGGGTCGCCACGTCATTAAGCACCGCATGGAAAGCATGGGTTATACCGAAGCCGACTATGAATTGGATGACTTGTACGCCAGTTTCCTTGAACTAGCCGACAAGAAAGGCCAAGTATTTGATTATGATTTGGAAGCGTTACTGTTTTTCAATCGTACTCATGAAGACAACGAATACTACAGCCTGAAATACCTCAGCGTTCAATCAGGCTCGTCTGTGATGTCGACGGCAAGCGTTAAGCTCGCATGTGGCGACGTCACCAACATCGAAGCCGCAACAGGCAATGGCCCAGTCGATGCGGTATACCAAGCGATTAACCGCATCACCAACCTCAATATTGAAGTGGTGGATTACCACATCAGTAGCAAAGGCAAAGGCAAAGATGCGCTTGGGCAAGTAGATATCGTTGCCTTATATGAAGGCCGCCGTTTTCACGGCATGGGCTTAGCCACGGATATCGTCGAATCGTCCGCGCTGGCACTGATTCATGTCATGAATCACGCACATCGTGCAACTGCCGTCGCAGAACAAAAACAAAAATTGCAGGAAGAGAACTCAACCGTATGAGCCAGTACAATATTGCCGTCTTATCAGGAGATGGAATCGGACCAGAAGTCATGGCAGAGGCACTCAAAGTGTTGGACGTCACGCAGCAAAAGTTTGACTTCACATTAAACTATGATGCCCACGATGTAGGTGGAATCGCACTCGACAACCACGGAGTGCCCCTTCCAGAGTCAACCATGGACGCATGCAAAAAATCGGATGCTATCTTGTTTGGTTCAGTGGGCGGCCCTAAGTGGGAAGGCCTTGCACCCGACATGCAACCAGAACGCGGTTCATTGCTGCCACTGCGTGGTCACTTTGATTTGTTCTGTAATTTTCGCCCCGGCAAAATCCACTCAGGTTTAGAGCCTCTTTCGCCGTTACGTGCTGATATTTCAGCCCTAGGTTTTGACATACTGGTTGTTCGTGAACTGACCGGAGGCATTTATTTTGGCAAGCCTAAAGGACGCGAAGGCGAAGGCGATGAAGAAACCGGCTACGACACCATGCGCTACTCGCGCCGCGAAATTAAACGCATTGCTCACATCGCATTTCAAGCCGCGCAAAAACGTGGCAAGAAAGTGACCTCGGTCGACAAAGCTAATGTTTTAGCCACCAGCATCTTGTGGCGCGAAGTCGTGATTGATGTGGCAAAAGACTACCCCGATGTCACCTTAGAACACATCTACATCGACAATGCCACTATGCAACTGGTGAAAGATCCAAGCCAGTTTGATGTCTTATTATGCTCCAATCTAATGGGCGATATCTTGTCGGACGAATGTGCCATGATCACCGGTTCAATGGGATTATTACCCTCAGCGAGCTTGAACGCAGACGGTTTCGGAATGTACGAACCCGCAGGAGGTTCAGCTCCCGATATAGCGGGCCAAGGCATAGCGAACCCAGTGGCGCAAATTTTATCTGCCGCTCTCATGTTGCGTTTCAGCCTCAATCAAGATGCCGCGGCGGATGCCATTGAAGCAGCCGTAAGCCAAGCATTGTCAGACGGTTACCTTACAGGTGAGTTACTCCCTGAAGAAAAGCGTGATCAAGCCAAAACAACAGCGCAAATGGGTGATTACATCGCTCAGTTGATCGCTCAATAGACTTAAGGAGATCTCGTCATGGCGAAGACCCTTTACGAGAAAATTTATCAAGACCATATCGTTCGCGAAGTCGAAAACGAAACACCGGTCATCTATATCGATCGCCAATTGGTTCATGAAGTGACTTCACCACAAGCTTTTGAAGGCTTGCGTTTGACTAATCGTCCTTTGCGCCAGCCTTCTAAAACCATTGCAACGATGGACCACAATGTATCTACGCGCAGCCTCGCCATTGATGCATGTGGCCCACAATCTGAAACTCAGATGCGCACGTTGCGCGCTAATTGTGATGAATTTGGCGTTGAGTTGTTCGGTATTGGCCACATCAACCAAGGTATTGTGCATGTCATGGGGCCTGAACAAGGTCTTACATTGCCGGGCACAACCATCGTATGTGGTGACTCACACACTGCAACTCATGGTGCATTTGGTGCCATTGCTTTTGGTATTGGTACATCTGAAGTTGAACACGTCATGGCAACTCAAACGCTGAAACAACCGCGTTATAAAACCATGAAAATTCAGGTTAAGGGCAAATTACACGAAGGCATCACAGCCAAAGACGTGATCCTCGCTATTGCAGGCGTAACGGGCTCTGCTGGCGGTACGGGACATGTGGTTGAATATTGTGGTGAAGCCATTGAAGGCCTCAGCATGGAAGGCCGTATGACGCTTTGCAACATGAGCATCGAAATTGGTGCCAAAGCAGGCTTGGTCGCTCCCGACCAAGTGACCATGGACTACTTAAAAGATCGCCCGTTCTCACCCAAAGGTGACGATTGGGAGCAAGCCTGCGCTTACTGGAATACGCTTAAGAGCGATGAGGGCGCTGAGTTTGACGTGACCGTAGAACTTGATGCGGCCGACATTACTCCAATGGTTACGTGGGGCACAAACCCTGGCCAAGTCATTGGAGTTAATGACGCTATTCCAACGCCAAAAGACTTTAATGATGCCGTTGAAGCCGATTCATGCGCAAAGGCCTTGAAGTACATGGGCATTGAGCAAGGCCAACGCCTGACTGACTTAGATGTTGATGTGGTGTTCATCGGTTCATGTACCAATAGCCGTATCGAAGATATTCGTGCCGCAGCAGAAATCGCCCAAGGCAAAAAGGTAGCCTCAGGCGTTGAAGCGATTGTTGTGCCGGGCTCTGGTAACGTTAAAAAGCAAGCAGAAGATGAAGGCCTCGATAAAGTACTCACCGAAGCTGGTTTTGAGTGGCGCCTACCCGGTTGTTCCATGTGCTTAGCGATGAATGACGACCGTTTAGGCGATGGCCAACGTTGTGCCAGCACATCAAACCGTAACTTTGAAGGCCGCCAAGGCCGTGGCGGGCGCACGCACTTAGTGAGTCCAGCAATGGCTGCCGCCGCTGCAATTACCGGCCGCTTTGTAGATGTAAGGGAGATGAACTAATGGCGGGAATTCAAAAACATACAGGTGTTGCTGCGCCCTTGGATCGCGCAAACGTTGACACTGACCAAATTATTCCAAAGCAATTTTTAACCAAAGTTGAACGTGTTGGTTTTGGTGTGCATTGTTTTCATGATTGGCGCTATCTTGATGAAGCTGGCACTCAGGTGAACCCTGACTTTATTCTGAACAAACCTGTATACCAGAATGCATCTGTGTTAGTCACACGTGAAAACTTCGGCTGTGGTTCAAGCCGTGAACACGCCCCTTGGGCACTGAAAGAAATGGGCTACACCGTGGTATTAGCCTCGTCATTTGCTGATATTTTTTACGGCAATGCAATCAACAACACTATGCTGCCGATTCACTTAGATGAATCCATTATCGACAGCTTAATGACTCAGCTATTTGCGAATGAAGGCGCAGAGGTCACGGTTGATCTTGAGGCTAAAGTGGTGATAGCACCAAATGGTGATTCCCACCCATTTGAGATTGACCCATTCCATCGCGATTGCTTGCTCAAAGGGCTCGACAGCATTGGTTGGACACTTCAATTTGAAGATGCAATTAGTACCTACGAAGAAAAAATACCAGCTTGGCGTCGCTAACTCTGGAAGCCTATATTGAAGTAAAAAAGCCAAGCTCGGAATGCTTGGCTTTTTTGTGTTTACAATTCACCGAATACTAAACTAAGTGAAATGCGGCACTTCAATCATCAAACGCTTAGTGTACAAGCTTCTGAGCCAGAGGCAGAAAACAAAGCATAACATCAGAAGGAAGTTGCCCGTCAGCGCAGCGGATGTCAGCAAAAAGTGCGGGTAGAGCCCCATGTACATCGCCATCACTAGAACCATGCTTGCACTTAAACAGTCCACCAACAACACATTAGCTCGCATTCTATTTTTAATCATGCTACTCGCTACAACGGCAATGAATTGCACCACTAAGAACGAAGTGACTGTTGCTCCCGACCACACGAGCGACACGCCTGCACTGACCACAAGCGCCAATGGTACGCCCCAAAGAAAACCGGGCCAGACTAAATTCATCCAATGCCGGCGTGGCTTCTTGTTTAGCCAAATGTGAATACCAGACACACACACAACCGTTAAGGCCAACCCCAGCACAAAGTACAAAATCTTCACGGCGTAGCCACTAAAGTGGCCAAAATGAATTCGATACACCGAATACGCCACTTGTCTGGCTGTAGGGCCATCGGAAAATCCTTGATGATTGATCATCGAACCGTCACTTTCAAAGCGATAAATTTCGGAATAGATGAAACGCCCGTCCACCGCTGCGGCAATCTCCAAGTATTGCTGTTCGGTTCCGGGTTCTTGGATCACCGCATAAATAGGTGTCACTGTTGGCGCAAATTCGTTTAAGTGGGTAAAAGCTTGCTCGAAGTTCACCTCTTTCGCGGAATGTTCGATCACAGGATCAGTGCCGTAAACATCGTCGATTAGAGCGCTCTGATCGCCATCATAAAAAGCGGAAGTCGCAAGCAGAATCAACAGCCCCACCAAGCCAAAGAATGCTCCTGTCACGGCAAACATTAGATGAAATGGCAGCGCCCAAATCGACAAGCGATTATGTAAATCAATTTGCTGTTGTTGACCTGAACCACCCCAGCGAAATCGAAACGCATCCTTAAAAATTCGAGGGTGCGCCAATACACCAGAAATCACTAATGCCGTAAGCATGACCCCAAGCAACCCAACCACAATGAGCCCTGCCTGACCGGGGATCAGCAAATGTACATGCAGTTGGGTTAATAAATGCGTCCATTGAGCATTCACGGCTTCACCTAGTGAACCGTCTTGATTCACCCAGAACTCATCATCGCCAGTGGAGATATGAGAGCGCGGCTGCTCGTGAGTTGGCAACACAATGTAAAGACTCTTGTCTGAATCAACCCGCGCATTAAATTCTTGTTGCGCGCGTAGCATTGCCGCTGGCGATAAGCTTGTGAACTCTTCAACTTGGGGCTGCTCCCAACGCTCAAAGTCGTGATAAAACACAGCGAATGTGCCCGTGATGCAAACGACATACATCAACACGCTAACAGCAAGGCCAATGCCCGAATGGGCCGACAAAATACGTTTTACAAACTGAGTAGATATTTGAATGTTCATTGATTATCCCAGTAAGCTCCATGCCATACCTGCGCACATCAATAGCAATAAGCCACTCAAGAGATACACTCGAGAGGTATACAACGCAACCAGCGCTACCCCACTCCAGATGAGCGGAAAACTCAGCGATCCTAAGACAAGTTGAGCAGGCCTTGATATGGGCAGTTGGCTTCCAACCGATATCACGGCAAGTATGCTAAACGCGCCACAAAGTACCACAACCACCAACACTTGAAATGCCACATGCGAAACGCGACTTTTAGTAACAGATTCAGCCCCTTCGGGTAACGCTTTTAGAGGTTTGATGTCGGCCGTTGATGCCACCAACAACCAAGTCATTAACGCAATGCAGATGAGCTGAAATGTAATGCCAAACTCAACGCCAAATACAATGACCCATGGCACCGAAGCGAAGGCCACAATCAACCAACCCAAAGTAAGCTTTGCTCCACTTGTATGCTGACCACGCCACTTTGACCAGATCAAAAACACGCCCAGTGCATTAAGCACTAGGGCGCTGATCATAAAGCCAACTGACGGCATTGCATTGTGCAATGCCGATTCCAGAATTTGAGAATTAAAATTCATACCCAACTCGCGCTACAATGGTTCTTTCACTACCTGGGAAACAATCCCCACGGTATAAGCACGTTGCTTGGTATTCCTTATCAAATAAGTTTCGAACGTTCAGTGCAACATTCCAATCTTCAATTTCGTAACCGAGCATCATGTCATACACGGTGTAAGAATTGGTTCTGATTAAATCTGCTCCACCATACGATTCACCCACATAGCGAACGCCAACACCCGATTTAAACCCTCGCATGAAAAGTGACGGACGATACCCAATCCAGGATGATGCTTGATGCTCAGGAACACTTGCCAATTGAAAGCCTTCTGCGCTTTCCGTATCCAAACGGCTGGCATTGAGCTCAACCGTAAAATCACCCAGCTCAGCAATGCCTTCAAATTCAAAGCCTGTGATAGTCGCTTTGCCATTTTGCTGCTCGAGAGGGCCACCTGGATTAGTTGCAGGATCACTTAAGTTTGTTTGTTCAATGTCAAAGTAAGCCAGTGTAAACAAGCCAGGAAAACCGTTGGGCTCATACTTCACGCCGGCTTCCCATTGCTCTCCTTCCATTGGCTCTAAAGCCTTCGGGTTAGTTAGATCACCATTGTTGCCGATCACAGGATCAAATGACTCTGCAAAACTTACATAAGGTGACAGCCCCATATCAAATGCATACAAAGCCCCCGCACTAAAGCTAACAGCATCATCAGACTGAGAGTCACTGCCTGTCTCAGTTTCCGTGTCGTCGTAGCGCATTCCTAGGGTGAACACCCACTGCTCATAATTGATTTGGTCGGTGATATAGAAGCCAAAATCTTTTGAGGTTGTGTCTTGGCTTTTGGTGTAGAACGTATCCAACAGGTCCGTGCTAGGGATATTGCCGTATTGAGGATCAAAGAGGTTGATCCAAAACGCGTCACCAAAGGTACTGTCTGGACCTCCCGTTGCGGCATCATATCCAACAGCCCATAGATAGTATCCAGCGCTTCCGGTCGTGACGTCTTGGTACTGTGTTCCCGCTAAAATATTGTGCTGCCAAGCACCCAAGTCCACAGTTCCAGTTAAGCGTGCATCAATTGCTGCTTGCTCTGAAGTAGCATCATTCCGATAGAAAGTGCGTGGCACCATGCCGTCCTTGTAAAGGCTGCCATCTGCGTTGCGGATATAGCGATCAGCACTGACACTAAAAGACGTCCAAGCTTGTTGGTAATCAGCACTACCATCGGTATAGCGTGCATTTACCGAAGCTAACCAATTGTCATTAATGTCATGAGAAGCGGTTAATGTGACAGACAAAGCATCGGCATCATACTGGTTGTATTCTGGATCACCGGTATAGGTACTTGCGTCGATATATTTGCCGTTCGGCGCAGCTGTTAAGGTGCCAGAAATAGGCAAAAACTGGGCCGCTGTATCGCTCTCAGTGTTGGTATAGTTCACCAATAACGACAATTCTGTTTCGTCGGTAGGACGCCATGTTAACGAAGGAGCCAACACGTAAGTATTGTCATCTACATGGTCAACTTGCGTTTCCGTATCCCGGTAAACCGCAATCATGCGATACAGCCATTCACCATCACTATCTAGCGCACCGGTTGAATCCAACATCAATTGTTTACGAGATTGACTGCCCACTTCGGCAACAACTTCGTGAGCAGATTCTTGTTCTGGACGCTTACTCACAGAATTGACCAAACCGCCCGGCGAGCCTTTACCATAAAGAACCGAAGCAGGCCCTTTGAGAATCTCTACCTGCTCCAAGGTGTAAATATCTGGGCGGGTATTATTGTAATTTCCAAACAGAGATTGCAGGCTATCTTGATATTGAGGTACATCTAAACCACGTACTTTTACCCAATCGCCTCGCGTTGCAAAACCATAGGTTTGGCCCGTTACACCTGCACTATAGGTGTAGGCGTCATCCAAACGAAGCGCTCCTTTGTCAACTAAATCCTGTTCCGTTTCAATTGAAATCGAACGCGCAGTTTCTACAATAGGCGTATCGGTTTTCACCGCCGAATACTTTGATAGCTTGCCAATCACTCGCACGACTTCAACATCAGATTCTGACACCTCTTTCGTATCAGAGTTAGCCTCTAATTCTTGAGCAACAACAGAATAAGAACAAAAAATGGCAGACGACATGGCAACGGCTAACGGGGTTAACTGATTCACAACAAACCTCTAAATCACAACAAATTTACCACATCGTAATAACAATGATTATCATTTGCAATGACATTTTTATTAAAAATGGGCGAGTTAGATGATTTACTCCAACCTTTACCTCTGCTCTACCTCATTCTTTCTAAAGGATTTAGTCCAATATCGCATTCCCCCCCAAATAACTTGGAAAATGCAGGCAAAGATATAAGCTAAAGACTTCAGCAACGATCTTAAGACTATTATGCGGTTCATCATTGCCTTCATTATGTGCACAGTCGGTTCATTGGCATTTGCCAACAATGAATCGCAAGTCGAGTTCAATAAAATTCAACAAGGCGACCAAACCTTATTGAGCTTTGTGTGGCGTGATAGTAAGCACGCTGAACATTACATAAAGGCCTCGATCAACACGCAAACTTTGGTTGGAGCAAGCCGCGTTCATAAACGCTTTAGACCCCGCCACCTGAATCAACATTTGGCGCGACAAGTGAAATTCGCCGAAACAAAGCTCCCCTCTGATGTAAAATTACGCTTGGTGCATTCAGGTTTTCAGTATCACGTTCATGTGTCAGGAAACAAAACACAAGCAGTTGCGGAGACGGTGCAAAACCTCGACGCTCATTTACGACAAACGGAGCAGGAATATTTAGCACAACGACACCTGGTGATAGCAGCCGGATATTACGGTGGAATCGACGTCATTCCGGATTACAAATTTTATACGCATGCCAATATTTCACCCATGATGCCGTTTATTAATGCTTTTCGGGATCAAATTAGAATGCTTCCTCCGCACTTAGCCATTGAGCGGGTTGCAAGCTTTGTTCAAAGTATTCCAGTCAAGCCTGCAACCGGCGATATCACCAATTACGATCCGCCTTTGACAGTATTGTTAGAAGACAGAGCCGACGCCCATTCTAAGGCCACGCTTGCAGCAAGCATTATTCGAGGTGTCTATCCGACGCGCCCTTTAGCGCTCATCCATTTGACCGACCATGCGTTAATTGGTGTGCAAATAAACTATCCAGTAGACGGAAGATTGGTGAATGACAATGGCGCGCAATGGCTAGTTGCCGAAGTATCAACACCTGAGCAAATGCCTATAGGGAAAGTCATGAAACACACAGAGCGAGAGCTCTCGGCTCAAGCCATGAGAATCATTACAATCCCATGACCTGAGCACATGATGCGACTTTGAATAAAGTCACGTTGAGGTTATAGCTTTTCTTCTGCAAATGAAGCTAAACGACTCCGAACAACACCATTGAGATAAACGTGAGCACTGCCTTCAAATGAGCGAAAACGCTCAGCAATGTAGGTTAATCCTGATGTCACTGGCGTCAAATAATTGCTATCAATTTGCGATAGATTTCCCGAGCACACTATCTTGGTACCTTCACCACAGCGGGTAATAATTGTTTTCAATTGCGACGCTGTTAAGTTCTGGCACTCATCTAATAAGACCAAGGCATTTTGAATGCTTCGGCCACGCATAAAGTTCACCGATTTAAACTGAATATTTGCTTTATCCATGATGTACTCCATCGACCCATCGGGCGATTCATCATGGCGGTGTAAGACCTCTAGCGTATCTGTAATAGCCGCCAACCAAGGCGCCATTTTCTCTTCTTCCGTTCCTGGTAGGAAGCCGATTGACTCAGCAATTTCAGGTGTATTCCGTGTCACAATGACCTTCGAATAAATCCCTTTTTCAACCACCAATTCAAGCGCAGCCGCCAGCGCAAGAAGCGTTTTACCGCACCCTGCAGGGCCTGTCAGTACGACCAGATCCAAACTTGGATCGAGCAGCGCATCCAACGCTAAGCCTTGATAAATATTTTTTGGATGAACCCCCCAAGCTTGACGCGCCATGAGACGCTCGCGCCCTAAATCATGCAAGGTGACTTTGTGATCGCTACTGGCCACTACGCGCGCAGCAAACTGATCGGTCTCATCAAGTATGTATTCATTAGGAAATGCCTGAGGAAGCAAGGCGTCAGATACAAGGTGAAATGTATCACGACCTTCTTGGAAGCTTTCACAATCCCCCACATCATCCCAAAAAGAATGATCGAGTTCTCGAAAACCTTTAGACATCATACTGACATCTGAGATCAGTTGGTCAGTCCGATAATCTTCAACATGCTGCATGCCGGCACCTTTGGCCTTCAACCTCATGTTGATATCTTTGGTTACCAACACCACCATTTGCTCGGCATGACTGCGCTGCAAATAAAGAGCTGTGTTAATGATTTTGTTGTCGTTGTTATTTTGCGCCGGTAAGAAGCCAGTGTCTTCTGGCAACGCATGGTCTGGATAAATAGATATATGCCCAGAAACTGCATCATCTCCTGCTTTTTTGAGTAACACGCCCGCTAATATTTCTTCTGGGGTAGCGTCCCTTAACGCATCATCAATAGCACGTATCGCAATACGTGCGTCACGACTAACATCCTTGCGGCGGTCTTTGATGTGGTCAAGTTCTTCTAAAACAGTCATCGGAATGATGACGTCATGTTCCTGAAAGGAATAGATAGCGAGAGGTTCGTGCAATAGTACATTGGTATCGAGAATGTAGACTTTCTTGTCGTTCTGACCCATAGGCACTCCCATTGTCAGTGAAGTGAAACCTCGCGAGACCCGACTGGCCTCAAGTTCTAGACTAAACTTAGATTCAACATAATGAAAGCGCTTTGTTCACTGAATTTTACGACTGTTAATTAGAACTCGATTTATCACCGATTAATGTTGGTTTTGATGGTGCTTAACGTCGTAAAATCAGCTACTATTCGCGCCCTTTTAAAAGTCCACACAGGTCCATTATATGTCCCATGCTATCGGTCAGCGTTGGCTCAGTGATAACGAGTCAGAGCTTGGTATAGGAATCTTAACTGCGCTGGATGCGCGAACTATCACACTGTATTTTCCCGCAACCGAAGAGCGTCGTGTGTATAGCATCAAAGATGCCCCTATAACCCGTTTAGCATTTGCCGTGAACGACACGGTATCGCACGTAGAAGACTGGCAGCTCAAAATTACTGAGCTCAAAGAAAACAACGGTGTGATTTACTATATTGGAGACCGTGTTGATACTGGCGAAACTACCTTGTTGGTTGAAACAGAATTAAGCCCAAACATTGTGGTCAACCAACCCCAAGATCGCTTGTTTGCAGGTCAGCTCGACCGCATGGAGCAATTCAATTTACGCCACCAATGTCTCCAAAATCGTGCGCGCCTGCAAAGCTCGCCAATTCGAGGTTTAAACGGCGCGCGCATTGGTTTAATCCCCCACCAGCTTCACATCGCCAAAGAGGCAGGCCAACGTTTTGCCCCTCGCTTATTACTGGCCGATGAAGTCGGCTTAGGTAAAACCATTGAAGCTGGGTTGATTTTGCATCAACAGCTGTTAACCGAACGTGCTCAACGCGTGTTAATTTTGGTGCCTGAGTCTTTGCAGCATCAATGGTTGGTTGAACTGCTGCGCCGCTTCAATATTCAAGTGGCTTTGTTCGACGAAGCACGCATACAAGAGTCTCTCGATGAAGCGTTAAACCCATTTGAATCTGCTCAGATTGTATTGTGCAGCCAGCGGTTAATGAACAAGCGCAAAATTCACGACGCCGCGGTAGAGGCAGAGTGGGACTTATTGGTGGTAGACGAAGCGCACCACTTAACGTGGGAAGACGGCAAGCCCGGACGAAATTATCAACAAGTTGCACAACTCGCCGAGCAAACGCCAGGACTATTATTGCTCACCGCAACCCCCGACCAGCTCGGCCACGAAGGCCATTTTGCTCGTCTGCGCTTACTCGATCCAAATCGTTTTCACGATTATCAAAGCTTTGTGGCTGAAGAGAATAGCTACCGAGACGTTGCTGACGCTGCCAATGCATTGTTAGATGAGCAAGCACTCACACAAGCGCAACTCACCCTGTTAAATGAACTCATCAGCGAAAATGACATTGAACCCTTGTTGCGCTGCATTCAAGATGACTCTGTCAACGCTGACCAACGTCAAAGCGCGAAAGATGAGCTTTTGGAATTATTGCTCGATCGCCATGGCACCAGCCGAGTGCTGTTCCGCAATACACGCGCAGCCGTCAAAGGGTTCCCTAAACGCAACTTAACCTCATACGCGTTAGAAATGCCAGCCGCCTATAAAACTGCGATGAAGCTTATGGGGAGCTCCGAACCACAAGAGCGCCTCATTCAACTACTCACCCCAGAAACCTGTTACGGTGAAATTGAAGGCAGCTCTGAAGCATGGCTGAACATTGATCCTCGTGTGGATTGGCTACTCAACAAGCTCGCGGAACTCAAACCCCATAAAGTGTTGCTGATCTGCTCTCAAAAACGCACCGTACTGCAATTGGCAGAAACCATGCGCGAACGCACCGGCATGCATGTTTCAACTTTCCATGAAGACATGAGTATTGTTGAGCGTGATCGCGCTGCCGCTCACTTTGCAGACGAATATGACGGCACCCAAGTACTACTGTGCTCAGAAATTGGCTCCGAAGGTCGAAACTTCCAATTCGCCCATCACTTAGTGCTATTTGATTTGCCGTTAAACCCGGACTTGCTCGAACAGCGCATTGGCCGCCTTGACCGTATTGGTCAACGTCACGACATTAACATTCATGTGCCATGCCTCACTGACAGCGCTCAAATCCGCCTACTCGACTGGCTCCACCAAGGCCTGAATGCGCTGGAAAGCACGCTGAGTATCGGCAAGAAAATCTTTGATGAGTTTGAGCAATCATTGGTGGAAGGTTTGCTGATGAATTTGGATTCCGAGCACTGGGAACAACTCATTCATCAAACCAAAACTCGTCGCATGGAATTGATTGCCGAGCTAGAAAAAGGCCGTGACCGACTGCTTGAATTGGGCAGTTGTGGCCAAAAAGAAGCCGAGCAATTAATCTCTGACATTGCCGCTCAAGATGATGAAACCGAGTTACCGCAATTCATGCTCAAACTATGGGATGTGTACGGCGTCAATCAGGATGAAAAAGGCGAGAAATGTATTGCTCTGATGCCCACTGAAGGCATGTTGGGAGCTGAACTCCCGGGCCTACCGGACGATGGAGCCACCATTACTTTTGACCGTACCACCGCACTCAGCCGTGAAGACGTTCAATTCTTAAGTTGGGATCACCCTATGGTAGCCGGTGCAGTCGATGCCATTCTCGGCACTCCTACCGGCTCAACCAACGTTGCCATTATTAAGAATCGAGGATTGCCGAATGGCAGCTACATGCTGCAATTGCTCTACACATTGCAAGTGAGTGCACCTGGCTCTTTACAACTGGGACGTTTCTTGTCATCACAGACTATTCGTATCTTGCTGGATAAAACCGGCAATGATTTAGCTGACAAAGTTTCATTCGAACAGCTAGCGCCGCAATTGAGTCCAATTGGTCGCCACACCGGTACTAAACTGGTTGCTGCATTGCGCCAATTTTTACCCGACTTGATACTCAATGGTGAAGCCAAAGCGACGGTGCAAAGTAACGCGATGACCGCGCAAGCATTAACCAAAGCAGATCAATATTTTCGCCATGAAATTGATCGCTTAACCGCGCTTAAGGCCGTGAACCCCAGTGTACGCGACGAAGAGATTGAATTTTTAGAACAACAAGCTATTCAAGCTCAAGCGGCTCTAAGTCAAGCTCAATTGCGAATTGAAGGCGTGCAGCTCATCGTGGTTAATCATAGCTAATGAGCTTTGTTTACCGCCCCCCAACTGAACCTTATCTGAAGGTTCTGTACCACGACGACGACATCGTCGTGGTTGACAAACCCAGCGGATTGCTATCGGTGCCGGGGCGTTTACCTGAGCATCAAGATAGTTTAATGCTTAGGATCCTCCGGGTTTTTCCCAGCGCAGTTGTGATTCATCGTTTAGACATGTCTACCTCGGGTTTAATGGTATTGGCATTGAATCGCCCAGCGATGAGCAATCTCGCTCGGCAATTCCAAGAACGCACCGTTGGGAAGACTTACACCGCGTGGGTACATGGCTCGGTTGGAAACGATGGTGGGTTGGTGGATCAACCTTTGATTTGTGATTGGCCTAATCGTCCCAAGCAAATGGTCTGCTACGAACATGGTAAATCCGCGCAGACGCTTTGGAAGGTGCAAAAACGTAACGCCAACCAAACTTTAGTGACACTCTACCCGATTACCGGTCGTTCACACCAATTGCGCGTTCACATGCTGTATTTGGGACACGTTATCTTAGGCGACCAGCTCTATGCGAGAGGCAATGCACTAACGGGCGCATCACGATTGCAACTGCATGCTACCACCATTCAGTTTACGCATCCGACTACTGCGCAAACTGTCAGTTTTGACAGCCCAGCAGAACACGCGCTAGAGTTCCTAAATCCATAGATAAACGATACTTCTTCATTGTTTACATCTTATCGGGACCACATGAACATTCTGACCTTTAAAACACTGCTGCTTGTCGTGTTCGCTTTCACCACCGTTCAGTTAAGCGCACAAGACCAACCTCCTGCGCTCCCTGACGGTTGGCCCGCCAATGTGCGGCAAGATTTGCAACAATTAACCACAAAGTCAGCCGATCCTTTCGCAATTTTATTAAAGCGGTCAGAACGAATAAAAGTGCGGGGAACCGCCATTTTGGTGCCAGAGGCAGGCAAACTCGCAATTTCTCCAGACAACATGATGTTTCTTCGGTCATCTCTGGCTGAACTAGGTTGGGACACGATTGTCATCACGCCCCCTACATGGCCAGAGGGTGCTCTTACCGCTCCCGCCAGCGAAGACACCAATGAACTTGCAACAGCCTGGGAGCTTTACCAATCACAGCTGCAAATGACCCTAGAAGCCACATTAGAATACGCGGCACAATTTCCAGGTTCGAAAATGATCGTTGCCGAAGGGACGTCAGCCGCAAGCCTTGTTTCACTCTATGTGAATGGCAAACTGGAGGCTCCAGAAGCATTAGTTGTGCTGTCACCCTATTTACCCGATCCAGCCCTGAATTTTGAGTTATCGAGCTGGTTTGGTACGTCCGAATATCCGCTGATGGATATTTACACACCGTTTGATAATCGCTGGGCAAAAGCCACCATCAAACCCCGAGCAACCGCAGCACGCAAACGACTGCGCGAAGACTATCGTCAAAGTACAATGAATATCGTTCCGCCCAATCAAGGCAGCCAACTTTGGCTCACACGACAAATTCATGGTTGGATTGATCATTTAGGTTGGTAAAAGATCAAAATCTGTATCTATACTTAGGGTCTGACTCGAATTTTGAGTCATTCAGGGGATACATAATTGATGAGAATAATAACTGTAGTTTGCGCGTTACTAGCCGCGGGTATGTCTCCGATATTACTCGCCGCTGATGAGGCGGACGCTGATGCCACTCAAGATCTTTTGCCCACCACTCGGTTTTTAAGCCCAGAGGGCACGCTTGGTTATTGGAAACTCGCAGCATCTGGACAGTTCCAAGTCTCTGAAAATGTGTCCGTTGAAGTCGATTACCTCAATTACGATCCCTTAAGCGCATTTACCAACGCAACGTCCAATGCTGAGTCAAATGCCCTAAATGTTCGCGGAGCCTATGAATTCACACCACATTGGCAAGGTTTTGTACAAGTGGGCGGCGGTGTTTATTTAATGCGAGATCCAAATACCGCGCTGCCGTTGCAAAATTCAACGGATTCCAGTGTCAGCTATGGTGGCGGTGTTCGTTATAAGTTTACGAATGGCATCTACTTTGAAGGGGTTGTGCAAGTCGCGAGCCCCGCAGTTGAAGATACACCTGCCGATTTAGGCCCGCAAATGTCTGTAGGTTATCGGTTTTAACGCTGGGATTTAATAAGCTCGTACGCAGCTTGAATATCCTGTGTTTTTTCTTTTGCCATCGTCAGCGCCTCTTCCGGAACCCCTTTCGCCATCAGTTTATCTGGATGGTGCTGCGCCATTAACTTGCGGTACGCTTTCTTAATGACGGTCATATCATCGGTTGATTGAACACCTAAGATTCGATAGGCCTCAGAAAGTTGGCGATTTCGATCGTGCGGTGTCGCGCCTTTGGCATGCTGCTTAAATTTCTGCTCCGCCTGCCACATGGAAAACAATTGATCGAGAGAGCTTCGTGCAAATCCTAATTCGTCAGCAATGGTATAAAGAATTTGCTGTTCTCGGGTGTGTAATTCACCATCGGCAAATGCAGCTTGAAGCTGAATTTCTAAAAACACCTGCATCACATCGTGACGTCCGAAACATGCTTCTTTAAATTCCCGAAGCCTGTCTCGTAGTGGAAAACCTGCCACACGCCCTTCACGATGGGCCTCTTGCATCTCTTTACGGCGTTCGCCTTTGAGCCCCATTCGATCCATGATTGCAGATGCCACTGCAATATCGGCCTGAGTCACCTGCCCGCTGGCTTTTGCCATGTGGCCCATCACCGCATAGGAGGTGTACAGGAACACCATGTGGTTAGTTAACTGAGCACTGTTCTGATTAAACATGCCACCAAAGCCGCCACGCTGAGAAAATTCACGAGACATGCCTCGGTCAAATAAATGACCTATCCATAGTCCAAGTAGGGCACCAAATATATTGCCCAGCATAAGGCCAAAGCCGAAGCCCAAAACCTTTCCCCAATACGGCATTAGGAAGCTCCTAACTGTTCATTCAGTTGTTGAAGTCGCTCTGGTGTGCCCACGTCACACCATTGTCCATGATAGATCTCAGCAGAAATGAGTTGCTGCTCCATCGCCCGATAAAGTAATGGGGCGAGCGGCGCTCTTTCAACTGATAATTGTGCAAATAACTTGGGTGAATACAAGCCTATTCCCGAATAGGTAAAGCTTATTTGACCATCTATTTTATGACTTAATACACCATTGTGAACAACAAAGTCACCGTTCGGATTGTGCTCTGGATTCGGGATCATCACAAGCTTTGCCAATGTCGACAATTCTAACGACTGCAGCGCCCCAAAATCAAAGTCGCTCCAAACATCACCATTAACCAACAAAAACGGTTCATCACCCAGCAAAGGAAGTGCTTTCACAATACCACCTGCGGTTTCAAGTGCCCCCTCAGTTTCGGCCGAATAATGAATGCTTACTCCATACTGACTTCCATCACCCAAAGCTTCTACTATTTTAGAGCCGAGGTAGGCATGGTTTATCACTATAATTTCAATACCTAAACGAGCAAGTCGTTCAATGTGCCAAACAATCAGAGGCTTATGATTCACCTCAAGCAAAGGTTTGGGCAGATGATCGGTTAAAGGCCGCATACGTTCACCACGGCCTGCGGCTAAAATCATCGCCGTACGGATCATCCTTTGGCCTCCCAGGCGGGCATCACTCGATGTTCAATAAACTCGGCCAGTGCGACGGTGTCGGCATGGCGCTTTGAGAATTTGGCAATGTAAGACAACGTTAATGGGATGTCGTTGAGGTAGCCGGTTTTGCCATCTCGATGGCACAAACGACAAAAAATACCACTGGCTTTAACGTGGCGCTGAATGCCCATCAAATCAAACCAACGTCTCAGTTGTTCGGGGTCGGGCGCTAGAAACACTCCTTGGGCCACAGCTTTGCGCGCCCACTCAAACAACATTTCATCTACCCATTGATCGGGCCATTCGATATAGCAGTCTCGAAGTAGCGACACTACATCGTAGGTCACAGCCCCATAAACAGCGTCTTGGAAGTCGATAATGCCGACCTCATCGCCTTCAAGCAACATGATATTTCGAGCATGATAATCACGATGCACGCCAGTTTGCGGCTGGCTTAACGCATTATCTATCAAGGCATCAAAAGTCCATTCGAGCATCGTTTGTTCAGCATCGCTCAACTCAAGCTGCAAATGAGTGCCCAACAACCAATCGGTGAATAAGGCATTTTCGCGCTGAAGATGAGCCCTGTTGAAAGCTGGCAACTGCCCCTTGCAAGTTTGAGTAACGCTGGCAATGGCAATGAGTTCATCTAGCGAGCGCCCATAAAGCTCAGTGCAGTTTGATGAATTGACTTCAGCAAGTAGCAACCGGTCACCAAAATCCTCTAAACACATAAACCCTGCATCAGCATCCTCTGCCAGCACGTTCGGAACCCGAACACCCGCTTTGCGATAGGCTGCTGCAACTTGTAAAAACAACTCACAGTTTTCATGGGGCGCAGGCGCGTCCACGGCTATCGCACTTTGAGAATGATTCAAAACACGAAAGTATCGTCTAAAGCTTGCGTCACCCGACACCAACTCCAGACAGATATCTGAATTTGATAGGGCTTGACGAAGCCATGTTGTTAACGCCATTTGGCGGTGATGTAGATCAGAACTGGAAGAACCCAAGGAGACATCCATAGCAGTCAGGACTAAGATGAATTATGATTGTTCGCAACAGTAACAGCTAATCAGTTCATAACTCAACTACAGCTGCAGATTAGGGATGTCATCTTGATCACTCGGAGTATCTTTTTAGGGGCGCTGACCATATCAGCTTTGCCTGCTTTCGCCTCTATTGAAGCGCCAACAAAAAACACTCACGTTAAGCTGAGTGCATGTCAAAATACGGAAAACATCTCGCCCGTCACTGCCTCTCAGCGGTACGCAGATCAGGCGAGTGAGACTCCAATGCCACTCACTATTTCTGCCGATAAAGCCGCAGGCGAACACAATACGCGGTTAGAGTTCACTGGCGATGTGAGTGTCACACAGGGCACAAAGTCGCTCACAGCCCAACAAGCTATTTTAAATCAAGACCAAAGCCAATTAGATGCATCGGGTGACGTTCACTACGAAGATCCAATTTTTATGGTCGACTCAGATGGCCTTAATGCCAATGCTGAAACCGGCGTGGTTGAAATGACGAATTCAACCTATTCCATGAAAACGGACGGTAGCCGAGGCAAAGCCAAAACATTAAAAATTGTTCAGCGTGAACAAAAGTTCATTTTGAAAGACGGCACGTTTACCACCTGCCCAGAAGGCGATGACAGCTGGTTGATGGAAGCCGACGAAATTGAACTAGACGGTGAATCAGAATGGGGGGAGGCCCATAGTTCCACCATTCGTTTAATGGGTGTACCTGTTTTATGGGTACCGTATATGACATTTCCTATTTCCGACAAACGTAAAACGGGTTTGTTATTTCCAACTATTTCCAATAGCAGCACTAATGGCTTGGATTTAAGCCAACCCTATTACTGGAACTTCAGAGAAGACGCTGACGCCACATTCACACCGCGTTACATGGCCAACCGAGGCACTCAAATTTCTACTGAAGTGCGTTACCTTCGTGAAGAACAATACAATCAGCTCAATTTTGAATTCCTGGGCTCAGATAAAGAGTTAGCCAATTCGGATGACCGCTACCTGACCCATTGGTTGCACCAAGGGAAATTTACCGAAAATTGGCGCAGCTTCGTCGAATATACGCATGTTTCTGATGATAACTATTTTAACGATTTAGGGAGTGATGTCGGTAACGAGACTGATAACCGTCTTGAACGAACCGCTCAGCTCACATATGTTTCAGAATCTTTTGATTCCAACTTAACCGTTACCGATTTTGAAGTGTTTGGTAACACTTCAGATGTATACCGACAGCTGCCTCGAATCGACTTTACCTACCGTGTTCCTTACTTGTCAGATGTAATCGACATGGATATCTACGCTGAAGCCACACGTTTTGATCATCAAGATGACGATCAAGTTACTGCCAATCGTTACCATATTGAACCGTCTATTCGCTATGGTGTCCACAAGCCGTCTAATTCGTTTGAATTAGAGGCGAAACTATACCAAAGTTATTATGATCAAGACGACCCAAGCGATACCCTCGACTCGTCCGTGTCTCGCACAATTCCTTCATTCCGTGCCTATGGGCAATTAAACTTTGAGCGAAGCACCAGCTGGTTTGGCTCTCGCTTTACACAAACATTAGAGCCCAAAGCTCAATATCTTTACATCGATTACGAAAACCAAGACGAGATTGGCGTTTATGACACCGTAGCCATGCGAGATGACGTTTATTCGCTATTCCGCGATCGCCGCTTTAGTAGCATCGACCGCATTTCAGATGCCAACCAACTGACTTTAGGCGTTACTACGCGCATGCTCAACGAACAAAATCAGGAAACATTCAATTTAAGCATGGGGCAGATTATTTACTTATCTGATAGTGAGATGCTTGAAGATTTAAGTGGAATAGAATCAGAGAACGCTTCAGCCTTTGCCATGTCAATGGATGCTTATATGGGCGATTTTGACGTTCGTGCCGAATATCAATATGACTTTGAACGTGACATGACTCAAACATCGAGCCTTTTATTGAACTACTCACCCAGCGCTCGCAAGCTTGCACAAGTTAGTTATCACTATTCACCCGAGCCTATCGTATTTGGACGTTCTTTTGATGTCGAGCCTGAAACTCGGGAGATTAACCAACTCGGTTTAGTGGCGAGCTGGCCTATCAGCGAAAAATACCAGTTAGTCGGCACCCACTATCGCGATACAGACCTTGGACGTTCAATTGAATCACTGGTAGGAATCCAATACCAATCATGTTGTTGGGCGATTCGGCTGGTATACCAACGTAATCTCAATACCAACTTCCCAGATGATGGCGACAGCTTTAGAGAGCGCGAAGCCTACGATGCAGGGATTGCAATTCAATTTGAAATTAAAGGATTTGGCGGTTCATCAGATATGAGCGGTCATCAATCTATGATCGATAAGTCACTGTTTGGCTATCGTCGTAATTACTATCTGAACAACTAAAGAGATTGTGATAATCTCTCAGGCTGTTTGCCAAGTCGCGCCCTGAAGGGTTTCGCACAACGTTTGAAGTAGACACATACGATGAAAAAAACACTTGTCACCATTTTGGCAGGATATGTACTTGCCCTTTCGTCTTCCATTCCAGCAATGGCAGCTCCTGAACTCATGGACCGCGTCGTGGTTCGAGTGAACAATGCTGTTGTTTTAGAAAGCGAAGTCGATCGCATGCTCGAAGACGTAAAACAACGAGCGCTCATGGCAGGGCAATCGTTACCTCGCGATTTAGTGCTCAGAACTCAAATTACAGAGCGTTTGATTAATCGCCAACTGCAAATGTCCACGGCTGAAAGAATGGGTTTACGTATTTCTGACGCCCAGTTAGACCAAACCATCGCCAATATTGCACGCCAAGACAACATGACGGTTGAACAAATGCGTGCAACGATTGAAAGAGGCGGCATGAGCTTTCAGCAATACCGTGAAGACCTCCGAGAAGAGCTCGTGATCGGTGATGTCACGCGCATTGCGGTCAGAAACCGCATTAATGTCTCGCCTCAAGAAATTGATGCATTGGCAGACATGCTGCAGGAACAGAGCGAAACCAACCGAGAAATCAATTTCGGCCACATTATGGTTTCTGTTGATGCCGAAGCAAGTAAGCAAGAAATTGAAGATGCCCAAAAACGCATCGATAAAATCTTGGATTTACTGCAAGAAGGGGCAGATTTCCGTCGCCAAGCCACCGCATCATCACAAGGCCCCAAGGCACTTGAAGGGGGTGATTGGGGCTGGATGAACATTAACGAAGCTCCAACTATTTTCTCTGAACCACTGCAAACAGCAGAAGTGGGTGAGCTTATCGGGCCAATCAGAAGCCCTGTTGGTTTTCATATTTTAACTGTATTTGAAGAACGCGGTGCCGAAGTTGTTGAGTCTTTAGAAGTCAATGCTCGCCATATTTTGCTACAGCCCTCAATTATTTTGAGCGAAACCAAAGCTAAATCGATGCTGACAGAATTCAGTAAGCAACTCCAAGCTGACGATTCTAAATTTGCTGAATTGGCCGAAGAATATTCCGAAGATCCAGGTTCTGCCGCGCAAGGCGGTGATTTAGGCTGGGGTAACCCAGACATGTATGTTCCTGAATTTAGCACCATGCTCAAAACAATGGAGATCGGCGCAGTCAGCGAACCATTCCGCACCTCACATGGCTGGCATATCGTTCAGTTGTTGGATAAGCGAACGCAAGATGCAACTAAAGATCGCTGGCGTGATCAGGCTTATCAGATGATTACAAACCGTAAATTCAATGAAGAATCTGCACTTTGGTTAGCCGAAATGCGAGAAACAGCATACATCGACGTACTCGATGAAGAGCAAGAATAAATGACCTTGAGAATTGCAATTACACCGGGCGAGCCTGCTGGTATTGGCCCAGACTTAGTCATTAAACTTGCTCAAAGAGATTGGCCAGTGCAGCTGGTTGTCTGCGCCAATGTCGACTTGTTACAACAGCGAGCGGAGATCTTAGGTCTGCCGCTCAGTATTGTTCATTATGATTCAAGCATGCCTGTTTCTGCATCAAAAGCTGGAACCATGGTCGTTGCCAATCACGCAATGTCGGCGCAGGCCGTATGCGGCCAATTAAATCCAGACAATGGGAATTACGTACTCGATACATTGCTCACGGCTATCAATGGCAATATGAGCGGTGAATTTTGTGCTGTGGTTACAGGCCCTGTGCATAAAGGTGTTATTAACGATGCGGGCGTCTCGTTCAGCGGCCACACAGAGTTTTTTGCCCAACATGCGAATACACCAGACGTTGTGATGATGCTTGCCACTGAAGGATTACGTGTTGCACTGGTGACCACACATATTCCCTTGGCTTACGTATCAAAGGCCATCACGCCTTTGCGTGTTGAAAACATGATTCGAATTTTGCATCACGATTTAAAAGACAAATTCGCGATCGATGATCCCACCATTTACGTATGCGGGTTAAACCCCCATGCAGGCGAAGACGGTCACTTAGGCACAGAAGAAATTACCACCATTAACCCCGTGCTTGAGCAACTCAGAGCAGAAGGTATGACACTAGAGGGCTGCTTACCAGCAGATACTCTGTTCCAACCCAAATACCTTGAAAAAGCCGATGCCGTGTTAGCCATGTACCACGACCAAGGTCTACCGGTACTCAAAGCAAAGGGGTTTGGCGCCTCAATGAACATCACTTTGGGTTTGCCGTTCATCAGAACATCTGTTGATCACGGCACGGCACTAGAGCTAGCGGGTACAGGGCAAGCAGAAGTAGGTAGCTTTGTGGTGGCATTGAGCGAGGCGATTGCCATGGCTACCGCTCGTCAGAAAAAAGGCTTAGGAGTTCCAGCATGAGTAGTCGTTCGCATTTAGGCCACACGGCTCGTAAACGCTTTGGCCAAAACTTCTTAACAGATGAAGACGTGATTGACGGCATTGTCAGAGCAATCTCTCCTCAAAGCGGCGACACACTGGTCGAAATTGGCCCGGGCCTAGGTGCATTAACTGAACCTGTGGCAGAAGAAGCCGATCATCTGCATGTTATTGAATTAGATAGAGACCTAGCCAAACGCTTGCGTCATCACCCTTTTATTGCCAACAAACTCACCGTTCATGAAGGCGATGCTCTCAAGTTCGATTTTCATCAACTAGTTGAAGACGGCAAAAAAATCAAAGTGTTTGGCAACTTGCCATATAACGTTTCGACGCCGTTGATTTTCCATCTTTTAAGTTACCAAGGCGTTATCGAAAACATGCACTTTATGCTTCAAAAAGAAGTCGTTGAGCGCATGGCTTCAGGGCCAGGCAATAAAACGTACGGCCGGTTGTCGGTCATGACGCAGTACTATTGCAAAGCAATTCCAGTGTTGGAAGTGCCCCCCACAGCATTTAAGCCCGCTCCGCAGGTTGATAGCGCAGTGATTCGCCTTATCCCAACACCGCCTCAATGGCCTGCTGATGATATCCGCTGGCTGGAGAAGGTTGTCGCTGAAGCTTTTAATCAGCGCCGTAAAACACTTCGTAATTGCTTGAAGCGCATGATCAATGCCGAAGCTTTAGAAACGCTTAATGTTGATGCAAGCCTTCGTCCAGAAGCCGTCTCACTTGAGCAGTTTGTCCAAATTGCCAATTACGTTGCTGCGCATCCACCCGAGCAAAACTAGGAGGCTAAACAGTGGCTAACCTTAGCTCTACCATTTCAATTGAGGTTGATGTGAATTATTTGGCACATCAATCTATTCCAGAAAAAGAACACTTCCTGTTCGCCTACACTATTACCATTACCAACAATGGTGAAGTGCCTGCAAAACTGCTCACTCGGCATTGGAATATCACCAATGGTAATGGCGATGTGAGCTCGGTTAGTGGTCCAGGAGTCGTTGGTAAACAACCTCACTTGTCATCAGGTGAACATTTTACCTACACCAGCAGTGCGGTGCTTGAAACAGCCGTCGGCAGTATGCATGGCCATTACTCGTTTCAGACTGAAAATGGCAACGTATTCGATGTTGATATTCCAGCATTCCGGCTTGCTAGCCCCAACGCATTGCATTAGGTCATAGACTCTCGTGGCGCTCTATATTGTTGGAGATATTCAAGGCTGCCTTGATGAACTTCAATTGCTTCTCGAACGCGTTAAGTTTAGTGATTCCGATACGCTATGGCTGTGTGGGGACTTAGTTGCTCGCGGCCCTCGTTCACTCGACACGCTGCGATGGGTTAAACAACACAAAAATACCAAAACAGTGCTCGGCAACCACGACCTTCACTTACTCGCCGTCAGCGAAGGCATACACCCTGTCAAGGTCAAAGACCGTACAGCTCCAATTTTTGAAGCGCAAGATCGAGCAGAACTATTGACCTGGCTCCGTCAACAACCTTTGCTGTTAACTCACTCTCACTACCCGATCATTATGTCGCATGCGGGTATATATCCCGAATGGACACTTGAACAAGCGGCATTTCTTGCTGCAGAAGTCGAGCAGAAACTTTCAAGTGATCGCTACTTATCATTATTAACAAGTATGTATGGTAATCATCCCAACGTCTGGCATGATGACTTAGTCGGTTGTGAGCGAGATCGCTTCATCATCAATGCTTTCACTCGGATGCGTTTTTGCTACCCGGATGGAAAATTAGATTTTGATGCTAAAGAAAATCCTCAACAGACCGTTAACAATTTGTTGCCATGGTATATTTTGCGGCAGCAAAGGTTCCCCAATGAAACAGCAACTAAATTATTTGGTCATTGGGCAGCGTTGATGGGTAAAACAAATAGCCCTGACTATGTTGCACTCGATACAGGTTGTGTTTGGGGTAACCACATGAGTCTTTTGCATTGGGAGGCGCAACAGACTGTAACGCAGAATGCACTGCCAAAGATATGAACAAAAGAGCCCAACGCTAGCAATCACAAGGGCCATCAGGTAGCGTGCATTAAGCTTTTAACATTTATTTTACCAATCTTCAGTCAGGAAGGTCATATCATGAAGTTATCTGTAGCAATGCGGGTAATACTAGGCTTCTCGGTTATTACAGCCTTACTATTATTTAGCGGTGCAAGCTCATTACTTAGTCTCAACACCGTCAATGAGTCGCAACAACGCGTCAATCAAGTCGCAGTTCCCACCCTCAGTGCAGTGAATAAATTACAACTTCAACTGGTCAGCAGTGATCTGGCACTGTTGTCTGCGTATTACCAAGATCAACAACAAGCGCTCACTGAAGAATCGAATATCTACCAAGCTTCAGCTCAGCAAGTTATTGAAGCCTTTAATACTCTCGATCAACAAACTAAGTCGGCCGCTAAGTTCAACAGTAAATTGAACCCGATTCGCGCGAACTTAGAAAAATTTCAGTCGGACGCAAACCGCTCTTTAAAACTACGTAAAGATAGTTTGATTGCTCGTGACGACTCTATTGATGCCATTGATGATTTGTCAGACGCTGCGGATGATGCCAGCGGATACTTGCTTGACCTGATCGATTATGGCGAATCTTCAGAAAACGTAAACGATGCTCAGGTTGCATCATTTGCCAATACGCTTGAAATCAAAGTCATGGCATTGCTCACCACGAGTCAAGACATTCTGACGATGACGCAACTTAAACAAGTTGAAGTGGCGAAGGAAGAACTAGACTTTACCTCTCGCTCAATGACCCAAGGTCTCGATTTCATCAAATCAAAGGTCGACTTCTTTGAAGAACCTGAACTGATCGAAGATGCTGTTGAAGGCATTGAAGCCGTGCTAGAGTCACTCGAAGGCAATCAATCTATTCTGAGCCTGCATACCACCAAAATCACCTCCCAACAACAAGCAAAACAACAGCTAGCGGTTGTGAAACAAGAGTCTGAACAGTTGATCCACGAGCTCGATCAACTCACGCACGATATCCACGCTTTTAGTGAAGAAGCTCAAAAGCAAGTTGCGCAAGAAGTGACTGACGGAAATCAATTGAATACGATCGTTATGATTATTTCTGTGATTTTTGCCAGCACCATTGCATTCTTCGTTGTGCGCAGCATCGTGCGTCCTTTAAATGAAGTAAACAGCATGCTCAATGTAATGGCCAGCGGAGACCTCACTCAGCGTTTGGAAGAGCATAAAAATGATGAGTTTGGGATTCTTTCTCACAACGTAAATGTACTCATCGATAACCTACGCGATCTGATCAATGGTATTGTTGAGCGCTCCACACAACTGGGCGCAGCGTCGGAACAAACATCCTCAATTACAGAGCAATCAACGGTATCTATTCAGCAACAAAAGAGTGAAGTCGAACAAGTTGCAGCAGCAACAACACAGATGAACAGTTCGGCTCAACAAGTTGTGAATAGTGCCAACGATACGCTGTCTGCCATTAAACATGCAGACGATGAAGCTGAACATGTAAAAGAACTCGCCTCGAATACACGTAGCAATATGATGTCACTTGCAAATGAAGTTGAGCACGCATCTGGCGTAATTAATAAATTACATGAAGACAGCACCAGCATTAGCTCTATTCTTGATGTCATTCGGGGGATTGCCGAACAAACCAACTTGCTTGCGCTTAACGCTGCCATTGAGGCTGCACGAGCAGGCGAACAAGGCCGCGGCTTTGCGGTAGTGGCTGACGAAGTCCGCTCTTTGGCAAGTCGGACTCAGCAATCCACGCAAGAAATCAACACAATGATTGAGCAACTACAAACTGGAGCACAGCAAGCTGTTGCAGCTATGACTCAAGGTCAAGAAAAAGCCGATCAGTGTGTGCAACAAGTTGAGGAGTCGACAAATGCGCTGCAAGCCATTACTGACTCTGTTCACCACGCCCATGACATTAGTAATCAGATCAACCATGCCGCAAGCGAGCAGACGGACGTCACTGCGCAAATCAGTGAACGACTCGAGCAGATTGTATCCATTGCCGAAGAAAACGCTGTAGGCGCCAAACAAACCGCAGAAGCAAGCCAGCAAGTAGCTGCGTTATCTGAGGAGCTGAAAAACTCGATTGAACGATTTTCAGTTTGATGTGCTTTGCACCGCATAAAAAAACCGCGCAGATGCGCGGTTTTTTATGCTTTCGGCTCTAATACTAATAAAGCCGAAACGACTTAATTGATTCGGTCATTAATCGCAGCAACAATTGGGCTATCACCCTTGCCGTTTGCCGCAGCCCATTCCAGAACAGTAGCACCGTCTGATTCAGGCTGAGTTAACTGTTTTTTCGAGACTTTTTTAACAATAAATTCGCCAGCTTCAACTGCATCTTTTGACATTGCAAAACGCAATAAACTCAAGTTATTGCATTGGAAGTCTGAATAGATATCTCGAAGCCTGATTTCTGCGTTTTTCAATGTTTTACGCACACGGTTTTTATCATTCTGAGCTGTATAGTTGCACAAGCTTGTTAAAACTTGATCGCCCCCTACTGCGTTAACCGAAAAAACGGGGGCAGCAAGAAGAGCGGTTAATACATACGCAGTAGCTCTTATATTCATTATTTATAACTCCTGAGCTTTTCGTAATAGTTAGATAGCGCATGCATTATAACCAAATGAATATAAAAAACGATGGTATAACGTCAGGTTTTTTTACAATTCCCTAGCTTTTCTTAACCAATGTGTAAAATCACAGGAATATTGGTTCTTTTCATCCTTTAAGTGACGTTCAGTTGACACCTGTTTAAAACTTGACGGTAATTCAGGGAAAAAAGCATCCCCTTCTGGCTCTGCATCGATAAAAGTTAAATGCAGGTCCGTCGCCATGGGCAGAAAGTGCACATATATTTGTCCACCTCCGATGATCATAACTTCCTCCACATCAGGCACAGCTTGAATGGCAGCTTCTGGCGTAGTCACCACTTCAACTCCCTCAACCTGATACTGAGCATCTCGAGTAATCACGATATTTTTTCGGCCGGGCAAGGGACGCCCAATGGATTCAAATGTTTTGCGCCCCATAATCACGGGCTTTCCCATCGTCACGCTTTTAAAGTGTTTGAGGTCAGCAGGCATGTGCCAAGGCATTTGATTGTTTTTGCCAATGACTCGATTACGAGCCATTGCAGCGATCATGGCAATTCGCATGATAAGTTCCAGTTATACGACAGGCTTAGCACGATAGAATAACAATCTAGGTGCGGCAATTCCAAGCGCTAAACACATTAGAATAAACACGGTTTTCAAACCAAGTCTTAATACATCGGTCATTAAAGCGGGATCAAAATGATTGTGTAGATTCATCTCCATCAACCCCACCATTGCACCAAAAGCAAATTTACCAGGGATCATTGGGATCACCGCAGCCACTGCAAATACTTGAACAGGTGCTAGGAATTTACGCGACCAATACATGGCTAAGCAGCCCACTACGGAGGCTGCAGCTAACGATGCAATCTCTATTGGAAAATCCAACAGTTGCATCGCAATAATTCGAGTTCCATAGCCCATTGCTCCGGCTATACCGCAATACTTTAAAAAACGAATAGGAACATTAAACAACACGGCAAAACCAACAGCAGGAACCACAGCCACCAACATCGGCAGCAACAACGACAGTACAACCCAGTTTAAATCCATGACCAAACCCCTGTAAGCGTCATCGCCAACATAATGCCCGCTCCTGTTGCCATAATAAGCATGGTTGCAAAGGTCCAACGCGCAAGCGCAACGCTAATATGACCTTCAACGGCATCACTCACAGCATTGATCGATGGCAAGCCAGGAACCAACATCAATACCGTTGCAGCCATTGCGATGCGTGGATGTTCCCCCCATTCAAATAGAACCCCGAGAGACGCAACTGAAGTACTCACAAAGGCCGTGACTGCAAAGTTAATTAATGGGTTAATATGATGCTTTGCAAAGCTTTGGCGCACCACCATGCCAACTAAACTCGCAGTAAAGGTAACGGCACATTCCTGCAGTCCACCGCCAAACAAATAACAAAAACATGCACAGCTTAGCGCAACCACAAAAGTGACCAACCAGCGGTTGTATTTACGAGGTTTATCGCTGAGTAATCGAAGGCGTTTTTCAACCATATAGGTATCGGCCACGCCTCGCTCGACCATTTCGGTTAAACCTACAACGTCACACACAACTTTAAGGTTGATCCCGCGATCAACGACGCGACGGACTTTCGTCAGAAACTTCTTTTGACTCACAGAGCTAATGACAATATTGTTGGCCGATATAGCGATATCGGCCCAATCAGCACCAAGAGCGGTGCAAAGGCGGTGGGTGGTGGTTTCTACCAGCTCGGTATCAGCACCATGTTGAAGCATGAGCTGACCAGCCCACAGTGCCAATCTGACAATATTCTGGTGGGCCGATTCATCCATTTATTCGCTCCTAATTGAGGGAGATGACGTCGAATTTACTTTTGATAGATAATTTCAACGCCGTGATCATCATCGTCGTCCCAATCATCGTCGTCATCATCGCCTTCATACTCATCATTCCAATCATCGGCGCTTTCCACTTCTTCCATTTGCTGCTTGTGATGATCATCCCACTGAAATTCAACTTCTTCTCTGATTTCTGCGGTTTCTTCTAAGTCACGAGGCATTTGTTCAAGCAGCTCACCAATGGCTTGAGCCAATTCTAATGTACCTTTGCGCTCTGATGCCGAGATCTTGAAGATTGGGCCATCCCATTCCAATGCCTCGGTCACACTCTCGATGACTTCGTCCAGCTCATCTTCGAGCATCAAATCGGACTTATTGAAAATCAACCACCGAGGCTTGTCAGCAAGCTCTGGGCTGTGAGCATGAAGTTCGTTGATAATAGTGATTGCATTTTCAGCCGGATCGCTCAAGTCGGCAGGCATGACATCCACCATATGCAACAAAATACGACAACGTTCCAAATGTTTTAGGAACTGAACGCCAAGTCCAGCACCTTCACTTGCGCCTTCAATCAGACCTGGAATGTCTGCAATAACAAAGCTACTGGCAGAACCCAGTCTAACCACACCTAGGTTCGGTACCAAGGTTGTAAAAGGATAATCGGCAACTTTTGGTTTGGCTGATGATACAGAGCGAATAAAGGTAGACTTACCGGCGTTAGGTAATCCTAGAAGTCCCACATCTGCGAGCAACATAAGCTCAAGCAATACGTGGCGGCTTTCGCCCGGTGTCCCATTGGTTTTATGTCGTGGCGCACGGTTTGTACTGCTCTTAAAGCGTGCGTTACCAAGCCCATGAAAACCAGACTTGGCCACTAGAATTTTTTGTTCGTGACGCGTTAAATCACCCACAATTTCGTTGGTGTCTTCATCACGAATACGTGTGCCTACAGGCACATAAAGCACTAAATCATCACCACGTCGTCCGGTACAGTCTCGGCTTTGGCCATTTTCGCCATGTTGTGCTTGGAATGAACGCTCAAACTGATAGTCGATCAGTGTATTCAAGTTTTCATCGGCCTGAAGGTACAAATCACCGCCATCGCCCCCGTCGCCGCCATCTGGGCCGCCACGTGGAATATATTTTTCACGACGGAAACTCACGATACCATTGCCGCCTTTACCGGCTTCAACAAAGATTCGTGCTTCATCAACAAATTTCATGATGTGGGTGCCTACCGTTCAAACTGATACTTATATTTTAGCCGTATTATACGGCTCCAGAAAACAAAAAGCCCCGCCTTAATCGGCAGGGCTTTTAAAACTCAAAGAAAGTCAGAATCAGGCAGCAACTACGCTGATGTATTTACGATTCTTAGGACCTTTAACTTCAAATTTTACAACGCCGTCCGATGTAGCGAACAACGTGTGGTCTTTACCAAGACCTACATTGTTACCAGCATGGAACTTAGTGCCGCGTTGACGAACAAGAATGTTACCAGCAAGAACTGCTTGGCCACCATAGCGTTTCACACCAAGGCGTTTACTTTCCGAATCGCGGCCGTTACGGGTACTACCGCCAGCTTTTTTATGTGCCATTAGATATTACTCCTTAATTAACCGCTGATCGCTGTGATCTTCACTTCAGTGAACCACTGACGATGACCAGCTTGCGAACGTGAGTGCTTACGTCGGCGGAACTTAACAATCTTGACCTTAGGGCCACGACCGTGAGTTACCACTTCCGCTTGAATTTTACCGCCTTCAACGAATGGTGCGCCAACTGTAACGTTTTCGCCATTCGCAACTAACAGGACTTTGTCGAATTCAACGGCTGAGCCGGTTTCGACGTCCAGCTTTTCCAGGCGGACGGTTTGGCCTTCTGCAACTCGGTGCTGTTTACCGCCACTTTGAAAAACCGCGTACATATTTCTTATACTCCGAAAATTTCAGCATCTTTTTGAGGCAAGATACGAGAGCCTTAAAGCTTTAGGGCGCGTATTCTATTCAAAACGACACTCAGACGCAAGCGACAACCCACTTCAAATGAATATTTTTTAACCATCTAACAAATGTTTTCAGTTTCAAACTGTCACAAGTTAGCATTTATGCGTAAACTCCACACAACTTCAAAGAACCTAAGTGACTCAAATCTCGGCAGGTCTCATGCAACTTGAGCAAATTAAACAACTCACAAACGACGATATGAACTCCGTCAATCAATTGATTGGCGAGCAGCTTAGTTCAGATGTCGCACTTATTAACCAGCTCGGTTTATACATCGTTAGTGCCGGCGGCAAACGTCTTCGTCCACTGTTAACCGTATTAGCGGCTAGAGCGTTAGGTTATGACGGCAAACAACACATTGCTCTTGCAACCCTGATTGAATTTATTCACACCGCAACGCTATTGCATGATGACGTCGTTGACGAATCCACCATGCGTCGAGGTCGCGAAACAGCCAATGCATTGTTTGGCAATCAGGCTAGTGTGTTGGTAGGAGACTTCCTTTACACCCGTTCGTTTCAAATGATGGTTGGCATTGGTGAAATGAAAGTACTCGAAGTACTCTCCGATGCCACCAATGTCATCGCTGAAGGTGAAGTACTTCAACTGATGAATGTTAATGATGCAGATGTGTCTGAAGAAAGCTACTTTGAAGTCATCTATTGCAAAACTGCCAAATTATTTGAAGCGGCGACCCGCTTAGCAGCGGTGGTAAGCGGCCAAAGCGAAGCGGTTGAACAAGCAATGCTAGCCTATGGACGCCATTTAGGTACGGCATTTCAATTGATTGATGACCTATTAGATTACAGCGCCGATGCTGAGACCATGGGCAAAAATGCCGGAGACGACCTCGCTGAAGGCAAACCCACGCTCCCCTTATTGCATGCGATGCATCATGGCAATGATGAAGAATCAGCACTCATCCGCGAAGCGATCGAACAAGCAAACGGCTTACCTCATTTGCAACGTATTCAAGCGACTATGGAGCGTGTTGGTTCGCTCGATTACACACGTCAAAAAGCTGAAGAGGAAGCTGACAAAGCCATTGCGGCATTGAACTTTATGCCCGACTCGGACTACAAGGCGGCTTTAGTAGGACTGGCGCATTTATCAGTGGAACGAAATCACTAAAAGCATCAAAGCAGTCATCATGATATGACTGCTTTTCATTACCCCTCACACGATTCCAAAGCGAACTGAATGCCCTTTATTCGCGCTTCAAACCGTTCAAAACACCTTTCAATTTTTAATTCCATACAAAAAATAGTGATATTTCATAATCCATTCCCATCTCACTGATGAACATGAAAGCTTTATCTATAAACAATAAAAATACGTTAAAACAATGATTTAAATTACTCGTTAAATATTCACCTGCCTATAAAACAACCGACACACTAAAAACCCAAAGAATAAAAATAAAATTACGTAACGCAGGACGGGATCACAAAAATTGCACCCCCCCCCATCGACCAATGTTAATTGTTAACTAAATCTCATTTAGAAATCTAAAGTTATGGAATTGTAAAAAAGCAACATACAGAGAGCACATACAATGACATTTAAAACAACTAAAACAGTAATACTAGCAGGCGCATTGAGCCTATCATTCGCGGCAACAGCAGCAGATTGGGATAATATCCCTTTGCCGGTTAGCCCTGGCAATAATATGGAATGGGAACTTCAAGAAAACTATTCCGATTCATTTAACTACACGGGCAAACCAAACAGCTTTACAAGTAAATGGAACGACACTTATTTTAACGGTTGGACAGGCCCTGGTCTAACCTACTGGCAGCAATCTGAAAGCTGGGTAGCCGATGGTAACTTGATTATTGGCGCTTCTAGACGCGCGGGTACCAATCAAGTGAACGCGGGCGTGGTTACGTCAAAAACAAAAGTTAAATACCCCATTTTTTTGGAGGCTCGGATCAAGGTAAGCAACCTAGAGTTGTCCTCTAATTTTTGGCTACTGAGTGAAAATGACGAGCGCGAAATCGATGTGCTCGAAGTTTACGGCGGCGCGAATGACGATTGGTTTGCTCGCAATATGTCGACTAACTTCCACGTTTTCATGCGCAATGCTGACAATTCAATTAGAAGCGACTTTAACGATCAAACTCACAACACTCCGCCTTGGGGTACTTACTGGCGCGATGGATTTCATCGATTTGCCGTGTACTGGAAAAGTCCTACTGAAGTCACCTTCTACATTAATGGCCAAGAAACGCCGAATGGCTCGTGGGCTGAAGTTGTCATGAAGGACAAAGACTACACCGGCGCAATTCTTGACAAAAACACCTACAACATGGATGAAGAATCTTTCATCATTATTGATACAGAAGACCACTCGTGGCGCTCTGAAGCTGGCATTGTCGCATCTGATGCAGATCTGGCTAACAACAGCAAAAACAAAATGTACGTTGATTGGATCCGAGTCTACAAACCTGTTAGCACATCAGGCGGTGACAATGGCACGCCTGACACGGGTGACATCACGGCTCCAACGAGCAATACCAATGTGCAATTGGTTCACAGCAACCTTTGTTTAGATGTTGCAGGTGGCGCCATGTGGAATGGCAGTAATTACCAGCAGTGGGTTTGTAATACTGGCAACCAAAATCAACGCTTTAAATTCAATTCACTGGGCAATGGCGAGTACGCAATTAGCTCTCAGAAGAGTCAACTATGTATGGAGCTCGCTTCTGGCAGCTCAGCCGACGGCGCAGTAATTCAACAGTGGGTCTGTAACTATGCAGATCAAAAGCAACGCTGGACCTTATTCGACAAAGGCAGCAACACCTTTGAAATTCGCAATAAGCAAAGCGGTAAGTGCATGGAAGTAAGAAACAATTCCGGCGCAAATGGTGGTGTGATTCAACAATCATCATGTGACGGTGGAAACAATCAACGTTTTAGATTTATCTAAGCTCTGATTCAATTGCTCGAAAAAGCCGATGCATCAACACGCATCGGCTTTTTAATTGAGATCTTGCTTATCGCCAAGGCCTTGTTATTACAAAGAGCGTAAAAAGCTCAATAATTGTTCTCGTTCTTGTGATGATGCATTCTGGTAAGCTTGACTCGCTGTAGCAGCTTCGCCGCCATGTACTCTAACAGCTTCATCTAACCCTTGAGCTCGTCCGTCGTGCATGAACAAAGCATCACGGTCATCACCGAGTTGACGCAATTCGGCTTCGCTGGCACCCAAGGTGCGTTGAGCAATACCTGGCGCTTGCGCGTTGTTAAAGCCCATTCCTGTATCGGCTTCCATACTGACTAATACAACATTCGCAGAGCGGCCAATCCCCCAAAGTGGGGCCGTACGGAAAGAACCATCTCCTAAGTCATGCGCTTTCATGTCGGTGTATGGACGAATCACATCGCCATTGGTCAGTTGCAATGTTTCTTGGTGACATGCGATACATTGCATTTTTCCTTTGAACAGTGCTTCTCCGGCAATCACAGATGGATCAAACATAGTGCTCTTGTCACGCTGTGGCACCCCCACTAACTGGGAATAGTGAGTCAGTTTATCCACTAAACCGGCATCTGGATTTGGCACACCAAAGTCAGCTTCAAGTGCAAAGCGAACAGCAGCTTCAACAGAGTCGCGGCTCCCTTCCCAACCAAAACCGACTTTTCCTGGGAAATCGACCACTTGCTCTAGCAGCCCTAAACCAATGAGAGGTGGAGCAATACGCTGATGACCATTTGGTAAGGTGAACACGGTATCACTTCGCCCATCATTGATATGGCACGATTCACATGTGTCAAACTGAGCACCGTGTTGTGGTGTCCCAATCGGATCACGCAAGTCCTGGTGTTGGCGAACAAAGTCGCGTACTTGTTGCAAATCATCGGTGTGTTGATGTTGCATAAATGCCGCTGAACGCTCATAGACCGTTGCTCCGTGCGCATCAATGCTCGCTTCACCACCTAACAATGCCCGTGGGTCAACCGATTCTCTCGCCCAACCATGACCGGGTACGTAATAAAACATTTGAGAGTACAAGTTTGCACCCGCACCACCTACAGGCTGCACACGTAATTCCCAGTCAACATTCTGGCCATAAGAGAATACTTGTCCGGCATTACAGTTCGCTTCGTTCGGCCCCACTTGATCACAGCGGAAGCTATAACTGTGCAATGGGCTACCGTCACCTGCACGCGCACCTTTACCTTCAATTCCTGAGAAAATAATTTCAGAACTTTCTTGGAATGGAGACTCTGCTTCATATGTAAAAACAACATTGAAGATTAAGTCTTGACCAACTTGGTCTTGCGCAACCGATACCACAAAACGTGGCACATGCATAAAGTGCGTGGCTGAGTTTTGGATAGAGCTAGTGCTCTTGGCAAATACATTGTGGTCGTTAAATACCCCTTGTGGGTGCTGACGACGAGTCCACCCCGCAAAGTCCTCTACACCAGAGCTTGTCCAGTTGCCCGACACACATCCTTCAGTACGGTTCAATGCATACAGCGCAGAGTCCGCATACTCCAGTGCATTCCCCGTTTTTCCAGGATCAGACATAGGCGTGAAGAAGCGCTCGTAAGACACGTAGTAACTCACTTGGCCTTCTAAATATTCACTTGGAATACTCAAGGTCGCTGAGTCGCCATTGCGAGAGCCTTCCACTGTGCCAATATGCTCGACTTGTCCTGACGCACCGTTGGTGCGAAAGAAGACTGCACGGATGCCATTGCCCCAAACTTCACTGGCAAGCAAAGAACCCGCTCGGAACACTAAATCAGTACCTTCAATATAAGTGTGATAACCGAACGTTGGAATATTGTTTGAATACAAGTTTGAACACATAGGCAGAGCCGATTCTTGCCATGTTAAGTCTGCAAAATCAGGCGTGGGTAAGTCGGCAACGAACCATACTCCGTTTACACCATGACCCACAGTATCGCTAGGCTGCGAATCGTTCACGTAAAAATACAGGTTGTCACCATCTAACGTCACTTGCAGAGAGCCGTCCTCGCGTAATGACGAGCCTAAGGTGACACCTGCTGGCGCAACCAGTTGATCCTCAGATGCAACAGTGTATGGAGGCCAAACACCGGCGCAAACGCCGTTACATTGACTTGGGCCACCGGCATCAACATCAAACGTGTACAAGGTAAACCCGGCTAGGTCCGAATCGGCACCTGCGACAAGGAAGTTGCCAAGCGTGGTATCATTCACCACAGCAACCGTTGCTGCTGGCGTCGGCTCACCTGGGTTAGTAGGGTCTGTTGGATCAGTCGGTTCTGTGGGATCCGCTGGGTCCGTTGGAGTTCCAGCATTTGCAGTGAATGTCGCAGATTTGTTAACCATCACCTGACTGAGAACATCGTCTTGAGCTTTAAATTCAAGCTCATAGGTTGTACCTAACATTGCTGGTACATCTCGATAAAACAAGCCATTTTCACGAGTGCCAGCGCGACAATCGCTGTTCACACAAATATAGTTCCAGCTTGCAGTCCATCCCTTATCTACGTGGTACACGCGCATGGTTGAATCATCAACATAAGCGATTCCAAATTGTTCTGCTGGCTGCACTGGAGTTTCAGGCTCTGTTGGCTCAACCGGAACTTCAGGTTCAAAGGGTTCTTCTGGCTCAACCGGAACTTCAGGTTCAGAGGGTTCTTCTGGCTCAACCGGAACTTCAGGTTGCGTCGGTGCTCCGGAAGAAGCCTCAAAAGTCACAGAGTCACCCACAATGAATTGGCTTACCGCGTCATCTTGAACTTTAAATTCAATTTGATAAGTCGTACCGATCACCGCAGACACTTCACGGTAGAACACCCCTTCTGATCGAGTAGCTGCGCGGCAATCGCCATTCACACACATGTAGTTCCAGCTCGCAGTCCAACCGTTGTCTACGTGATATACACGCATGGTTGTATCATCAACATAGGCGAACCCAAAGTTTGCTGCAGGAGTCACTGGAGTTTCAGGAGCCGCCGGTTCAGTTGGTTGCTCTGGTTCTATCGGTTCTTCCGGTTCCGTTGGAACCTCTGGTGCTGTAGAACCCAATGACGTGAAATCAACACGGTCGAGGTTCAACGCAGCATCACCTGAATCGAATCCGACCTTTACCGTTGCACCTGCGGGAACTTCAATAGACGTAGTTAACGGACGATACGTTCCCGCCCAGGAACCTGTGCCACTGTATGCAACGTTATTATCTGTGCCATTGACGTAAATAGAGATCGTGCCAGAGTTCATTGATGCAAAATACAGCGTCAATTCATCAGCCGCAGGGGCGTTTTCAAACGCCACTCCAGAGTTGGGCGTATAAATATACGCAACGCCTTGCCCACCTTGAGCTGCAGCATCATCAAATACTTGGGCATCACCCGACAACACTCCATTCTCTGCTTGCAGTGTCGTGGTGGTCGGCTCTGAAGGTTCAACAGGGGCGACTGGCACGGTAGGATCCGCTGGGTCGATTGGCACCGACTCTGAACCCGCCAACAGGAACCCGTTTTCCTCACTTACAAACTCAGTAAAATAATCCTTAATATCAGTGCTTTGCTGAATTCGCGAGTCCGTATATTTAAAGAAATTTGCACCGGCTTGATCAGCAGCACTCTCCCACTGAGGCTGCGACGTCCAATCGGCATTAATGTAATGCCACGCTTTGGTTGAGGGGCGCACAATTTCTGCATTCTTTTGCGTAAACCAGTCTAAATTGTTCACAATAGTGACTGGGTTTGCCGTACCTTGTGCAACTCCCTGGCTACTGTTAAATGGAATACCGAAATCGTATTGTGTCCCTAAATCGCCGTGAGGTGTCACTTCCGCGACAAACAGGGGGAGCCCTTCAATTTCTGCAATTTCTGCTTCTTCGTTAATGTCACTGGCAAATTGAGACACTCCCACCCAGTCAACATATTGCTTACCAGGCCAATAGCCCTGCTCTTGATTACCAAGGGCTTGGTTGGTGACACGTCCCGTACCGTGAAACGCATCTGACTGCCAAACATGCGCAACGTTAGATACGCCTTGCTCGTCTAGGAAGGTTTTAACGTATTTATAAATACTGCGGAATGCGTCAGCGCTTAAACCATGCGCATCGCCATTGAACTCATAACATGTTCTTAAAAAGAAACTTGTGTTTTGATGCTCTTTGAAGAAATCTGAAAGTTCTATTAGCAGGTCATCGTGCGTGCCGTTTTGAGCAAGCCCTTGGGCTTGACCATTGCCCGGACAAAACATGCCCAGCGCCACAACTTCAGGTTGGTATGTTTCAATCGCCCACTGAGCATTTTGAATTCCAGAGCCCCATTGGTTGCGACGCTCAGAATCACTACAACCGTCTGCGGTGTATGAGTTGTAGTTATCAATATTCTTCAACCCATCCAAACCTTTAAAGCAATAATTGGTTGTGGTCTCGGTGGCTCCTCGAGTCAGCGTTGTATACATGGTTAACCCATGTGGACGTGGCAGACTCGCATCCGCCATGTAGTCTTGAATTGACACTTGATCTTGGCCTAACAAGAACATCCGCTGGCCATCAGCGGGAATAGTCGGCTTACCCGCTGCTGCGGCGTAAGTTGCGCCCACGCAACCTGAGACAGCAATAGCAAGTCCTAACCCTTTATGGGAACGCTTCAATTTGGTCATTTTTAACCCCTCTAGCTCTTTGGTCTTTCCTGTCGCTATCGCAACGAGAAAGGCGTGTTATCTGTCGCATGAATTTGAAATCACAAACGACTAGATTGCGGTGAGCGTCCGTTTGAAATATCTCTGTATTTTTTGGCTCTATTGGCCAGAGATTTTTAAGTTATTCCTTTTGCAATTCACAAGTAATCACACCTTCACCAGCAAGGTTACAAATCATTAACAAATGAGAAATTAAAAACTACAACTAAAAAACAATGCGTGATCTAAGTCTGAACTTATCGTCCAAACAGTGATCAAAAACACAATAATGTTATCGATAACAGTTCAGTTAGCAACGAATTAATGCACCCTTAAACTGCAATAAATAATATTAACGACCTGCATAATGCATAAAAATGTTTTCGGTAACACAGAGTGAAAGAATCATTCAGGAAGGATCAACTATCGGATGAATTGACGTTGGGACGGGTTTAAGGCAGCGCGATTAAAAACGAAAAAACGAGCCATTGAGGCTCGTTTTCATTCGGTCAATCTATCTGCAATTGCAGAATTCGATGAGGCTTAACTTTTGACGAATTCAACGCCTTTGGCGATATCACCTTTGAGAGTATCGAGCATGCCTTCAAGTGCATCTTTTTCAAATGCGCTAATTTGCCCGTAACCGAGAACTTCTTCAACACCATTTGTGCCTAAGCGCAAAGGTTGAGCAAAAAATTCTGCATGGTCACTACCGCCATCGACGTAAGCACACTCAACAACATTCTCGCCATTCATGGCTTTGACCAAAGACAAACAGAAACGTGCTGCTGCTTGGCCCATAGAAAGAGTTGCAGAGCCGCCGCCAGCTTTAGCTTCAACGACTTCTGTACCTGCATTCTGGATGCGAACAGTCATCGCTTCAATTTCTTCAGCTGTGAAATCTAAGCCTAATTGGCTAATGAGCGGAAGAATAGTGACACCACTGTGACCACCGATCACATTGATGTTTACGTCAGCAGGGTTCAAACCTTTCGCTTCAGCAATGAAAGTTTCTGCACGAATGACATCAAGCGTTGTCACACCGAACAGTTTGCTCTTGTTGTAACAACCTTTTGCTTTGAACACTTCTGCAGCAATAGCGACTGTAGTGTTCACAGGGTTTGTGATGATACATACCGCTGCCGTAGGACATACGTCAGCAATTTGCTCTGCCAAGTGCTTCACAACACCCGCATTGACGTTGAACAAATCGGCACGGTCCATGCCCGGCTTACGCGGAACGCCCGCAGGAATCAAAACAATATCAGCACCTTCGAGTGCTTTATGTAAGTCGTCCTTGCCAAAACCATCAATTGCTACTGCCGTAGGGATGTGGCTTAAATCTTTTGCAACACCCGGAGTGACTGGGGCAATGTCATACAAAGCCAATTCAGAACCTGCTGGAAGTTGAGTTTTCAAAAGCAAAGACAACGCTTGCCCAATACCACCAGCGGCACCAAGAACAGCAACTTTCATAGTTATTCTCCTATTGAATAATTTTTATGTAGGGTAATTATATTATTAGTTCACTATCACAAGACTGAACCCGATTGAAGCTCATGATCTTGTGCTAAATCAAACCGCGAACACCGGACGATTTCCATTGTCCAATATCGTAAAGCAAAAAGTACGCGTTTAGTTCTCAATGCGCAGCAACCAAGTTTGCCGATTTATGCAAATTTATGCAAAATGAATGCATAACAAATTAAGGACTCGTTATGCAGACCAACCAGCAAGATACCTTAGTCAAAGCATTTCACAACCTGCTCAAGCAGGAGCGATTTGGTTCTCAAGGAGAAATAGTCAACGCACTCAAACAGCAAGGCTATATCAATGTAAACCAATCCAAGGTTTCTCGGATGCTCAGCAAGTTTGGAGCAGTACGAACACGTAATGCTAAACAGGAGATGGTTTATTGTTTACCCGCGGAATTAGGCGTACCTACGACTTCTAGTCCCCTTAAAAATCTTGTTATCGACATTGATCACAATGATTTAATGATTGTTATTCGAACAAGCCCAGGCGCAGCTCAGCTTATTGCCCGTTTGCTCGACTCTGTAGGCAAAGCCGAAGGCATCTTAGGAACAATCGCGGGCGATGATACCATTTTCATCACGCCAACCAAAGCTGTGAATATTGATCACACACTTCGCGCAGTACGGAATCTATTTGGCTACAACGACTGATCGTTTTTAACATGGATAATGGGCCATTTTTCGTTGCTTCGCTAAGATAAAATGGCCTAACGTCCAACTCTCAATGGGCTTTATGGCTAAGCTGCATCGACTCAAGCAAGTCACCTCCTTTAATCACACCGTCAGTCGCCTATTCAGCCCTACAGCGTTGTCTCTGCCAAATATTCAGCTCGTCTCTAGATGGCGACAAATGAATCACTATTCAGTATCTACTGTCGCATAGATCACGTCACAACGGGGTAAGACATACCTAATATTCACGCGCCTGCATTGAGTCAAAAATGAGATCATGATCTTGTCGCCAATACGCGGGATATCAACAAACAAATTCAAGGCATAAAAAAACCGGAGCATCCGCTCCGGTTTATTCAGATAAGTTGGTTCTAGCTTACTTGCTGCTAGATACGAACTCTGGGTATGCTTCCATACCGCAATCTGTAACGTCAGTACCAGCGTACTCTTCCTCTTCAGAGACACGGATACCCATGACTGCTTTGAGAATTCCCCAAACGATTAAGCTTGTTACGAATACCCATACGAAGATAGTTAATGCACCAACCAGTTGGCCCATGAACGTTGCGTCAGAATCAGACAGAAGTACCGCGAATATACCCCACAGACCAACTACACCGTGGACAGAGATAGCACCCACTGGATCATCAATTTTAACTTTATCCAAAGCCAAGATTGAGAACACTACAATCACACCACCAGCAGCACCAATCAATGTTGCTAATAGTGGAGTTGGGTCAGCAGGCTCTGCTGTAATTGCTACCAAACCAGCCAATGCGCCGTTGAGGATCATCGTCAAATCAGCTTTCTTGAATAAGATTTTAGCAACGATGAGTGCAGCAATCGCACCACCAGCAGCCGCAGCATTTGTGTTCAAGAATACGTTAGCAACTTCGTTTGCTACCGCAATACCACCCAATTTAAGAGTAGAACCGCCGTTGAAACCGAACCAACCCATCCATAGGATGAAGGTACCTAACGCTGCCAATGGCAAGTTCGCACCAGGAATCGCTTTCACTTCACCGTTAGGACCGTACTTACCTTTACGAGCACCCAACAACAATACGCCAGCAAGAGCAGCCGCTGCACCAGCCATGTGAACAATACCTGAACCGGCATAGTCACTGTAGCTCAATTCATACAGACCAAATACGCTGTCGCCGTTCCAAGTCCAAGAACCTTCCATTGGATAGATGAAACCAGTCAGTACCACTGCGAATGCTAAGAAAGCGAATAATTTCATACGCTCAGCAACCGCACCCGATACGATAGACATTGCTGTTGCAACGAATACAACTTGGAAGAAGAAGTCTGATGCACCAGCGTATTCGCCCATGTCACCAAAACCAGACTCTTTAGATGCGTCAAGAACCGATGCAATCGCTGCGTCGTCCATGCCAGCAACAGTTGTGATACCTGATAAGAAGTATCCACCGTCATACATAATTTCGTAACCACATACTAAGTACATGGTACAAGCGATAGCAAACAAGGCTACGTTTTTAGTTAGAATTTCAGTTGTGTTCTTAGCGCGAACCAAGCCAGCTTCCAGCATTGCGAAACCAGCGGCCATCCACATAACTAATGCGCCACAGACTAAGAAGTAAAAAGTGTCGATTGCGTATTGCAATTCGAAGATGTAATTAAGATTGTCCATTATTTTCTCCCGGATGTGTCAGACAGTGAAAACCAAACTCTTATAGAGCTTCGTCGTCAGCTTCGCCTGTACGGATCCGTACAGCTTGTTCCAAGTCATAAACGAAAATTTTGCCATCACCGATTTTGCCGGTGTATGCCGCTTTGCTGATTGCTTCTACTAAGCGCTCAACGCTTTCGTTATTCGTTGCGATTTCTAATTTTACTTTTGGCAAGAAATCGACTTGGTACTCTGCGCCGCGATATAGCTCTGTATGGCCTTTTTGGCGTCCGAAGCCTTTAACTTCAGTTACAGTCAGACCTTCAATTCCGACTTCTGAGATGGCTTCTCTGACATCATCCAGCTTGAATGGCTTGATGATTGCTGTCACAAGTTTCATCGTGTACTCCCTAGAAAAGTTTTATAATCGAAGGATTATTAACAAACATCATGCCAAGGAGAATTTAAACAATAAAAATCAATAGGATAGATTCAAATAGAAAGGTTTTATTAATAATTTGTAACAGTGATGCACAAATTTGATCAGCTCCAATGGATCAAAGTAGTGCAAGTTACAAGTTGCATCACATAAAAGTTACATGCAGCACCATTGCAGTGCAGCTTAAGGAAATAGGTGTTCTACCCATGCCTCGAGTAACTGTAAGAAATCTTCTATACCGGCATCCGCTTCGAGCGCCTCACCGTCAAGTTTTAAGCCATTCCCATCATCTTCGTAATCTTCAAATAAGCTGTGATGTTTCACAGAAATAGAATCATTATCTTTCGTTAATCGCCATTCATCACCATCTTCAAACCATTCATCTGGCCCTGACTTTAGGCGTTCAATTAAAGACTCTATATACGTCACTTCCGCTTCAAGTTCGTAACTTAACCATGCACCAAAGGCTTCATGAGGATGAGTCACTCTTGCTAGAGTTCTCAATTCACTGGGGTCGAAGAAAAATTCAAAGTCCATGGTGTTCACATCGGTTTAGTTCACATAATTATAATAATAGCGCATCCTGAAACGAGATTTTTTCGTTTAACACACGGTCTAATGCTTTGTGGGTATAAAAAGATGGAGTGTATGGAATGAAACGTGTTCGATTTAATCATTACTCGTTACCTGAGCATCAGGTAACATCAGAATCTTTGTACCTAAACCGGCGCCAACTCATTACCAGCGCCAGTGTCTTAACTGCTGCGGCAATGCTCCCAAATAGTGGCCATGCAGCCACTCAAAGTCGACTTAAGTTTATTAAAGACGACTCAGCTCTGGCCGTGACACCAGAAGCCAAAGCGACCACGTACAATAATTTTTATGAATTTGGCACGGGCAAAGACGACCCCGCGGATAATGCCCAAGATTTCAAAACTACACCTTGGTCAATCAAGGTTTCTGGCCATGCGGAAAACACAGGCACGTTCCATTTGGAAGATATTCTGAAGTGGAACCCGCTTGAAGAGCGCGTGTACCGCCTGCGCTGTGTAGAGGCTTGGTCTATGGTAATTCCTTGGATAGGGTTTCCATTGGCTGAAATGATCAAACGCTTCTCCCCCACCAGTGACGCTAAATATGTGGCATTTCAAACGCTCCATGATCCAAAGCAGATGCCGGGACAACGGAATCGTTTAATGGGAGGCGGCATCAATTATCCTTATGTGGAAGGTTTAACTATTGAAGAAGCCATGAACCCACTCACATTAATTGCGGTAGGAATGTATGGAAAGACTATCCCACCTCAGAATGGTGCGCCTGTTCGACTCGTTTTGCCGTGGAAATATGGCTTCAAAAGTATCAAGTCGATCGTGTCAATTCGTTTCACAAGCGAGCAACCAGAAACGACATGGAATCAATTAGCCCCTAGCGAATACGGCTTTTATGCCAACGTAAATCCGGAGGTGGCTCACCCTCGATGGAGTCAAGCCAGCGAGCGCATTATTGGTACCGGAGGCATTTTTGGTCAGAAGCGTCGCGATACCGAAATTTACAACGGATATGCCGACCAAGTTGCACATATGTACACCCAACTCGGCAAGAAGCAGTTTTATTAATGGCCCTGATTCGTAGCAAAAATCACCTTCTAGTCATTAAGTTGCTATTGCATGTGACCTGTTTAACACCAGCCGTGTGGATGTTTTGGCTTGGCGCAACCGATATGCTCGGAGCCGATCCAGTCAAAGCACTCATTCATTTTTATGGTATTGGGTCGATTCATTGTTTGTTTGCAACTTTAGCCGTTTCTCCCGCTATTCGTTGGACGAAAACCCCAGCGTTGTTGCAGGTACGACGCATGCTTGGCTTATATGCGGCGTTTTACGCATCCATGCACATCATTTGCTTTGTGGTGTTTGAATGGCAATTGCAATGGCTTGAAATTGGAAAAGAGATCATCAAGCGTCCATACATTACTGTAGGCATGGTGACGTGGGTACTGCTGGCCATACTAAGCTTTACATCGTTCAAACGCGCTCAGCGCGCATTAGGTAAGCGTTGGGGGCAAGTTCATGCCTTAGTTTATCCTTTGTTAGTATTGGCATTGGTGCATTTTTACTGGTCGCAAAAAAGCCCTTTAAACGAGGCTATCTTATATGGCATGTTGGGTGTCTCACTTCTTGCATGGCGACAAAATAAATTGTTCATTTGGTTTGAATTTTTCAGATCTAGCAAACACACTAAAACCATGCATAGATGAATAAAGGGCTCTCCATTGCCATATCAAACGGCAACCTCGCCTACAGTGTCGAAGAAGAAATATTGGCAATTCCAATTAGTCATTGGTTTTTTATGGCTATGCGTAGCAGTGATCACTGTCTATTTCCGGTCGACCGACTTTGTCACGGTCGCATTCATTCCGGCAGCATTTAGTTTTTCGCTGGTGACCTGCTTTGGTCGCCAAGCCCTTCCCGGTATTATCGTGGGGTCAATGTTTGCATCCATGTTTGCTCTGATTCATGTCGTGGAGCCAACAGAAGATGCTTTTTATTTCTTACCTCAAATCATTCTCTATTCCGTCACTCATGCATTATGCTTTTACATGGCTCATCTTGGGCTTGTGCGATACACCAAAGGGTCACTCAAACTAGATCAACCCAAGCACGTATTTGCTTTGGTGTACGCGACAATGGCGACATCGGTGATCTCCACAACCATTGCCACTTTAGTTTATTTCTTAATTGATTTAGACATTGCTCAACTTTTAATCGATTTGTTTTTATTACGCTGGATGTCTAACATCACCGGCACCCTATGTTTCACCTTAACGTTCATGACGGCATTCTCTTATTTTCGTTGCGAACAATTCTTTGACCACGCATATATTGATATTGCATATCTCAGAAACAATTTAAATATTGATTCGAGATTGCTCAAAATTACACTGCTATTTACCAGTACTATCATCGCCCTCGAAATAGCAGGCTTCTACATAGAAACCGATCACGCAGTTATCGGATGGATGGGTATTGTAGCGACGCTTTGCTTTGCCCATGTCGCGATCAAACTAGGCCCGAGTGCACTGGCTATCATCATCTCCACATTTGCCTTATTACTCATTGTAAGCGCCTCATCACTTTGGGGCGTCTACACTGTTTCTGAAGTTCAAATGTTGCTGCCAACACTTTCAATTGCCGGCATTTTGATCCTCGCTCTCACCGGTTCAATCGGCAATAACCGCCACTTGAATACCTTAGCTCACACAGATGAACTCACTGGAATAGCAAACAGGCGCAAGTGGATTTCACACGCCTCACAAGAGTTTTTGCGTTCAAAAAGATATGACCGAATGATGAGTATCATCCTCATCGATCTTGATTTCTTTAAACGCATCAATGATGAATACGGTCATGATGGCGGTGATTTGATATTGCAGCGCTCAGCCAAAATATTCTGTAATCAGCTCAGAGATGAAGCTTTGGTTTGCCGCTATGGCGGTGAAGAGTTTGCAGTGATTGTGCCGGAATGCTCGGCGCAACATGCAGCGATTGTGGCCGAACGCATGCGTGAATCATTGTCCAGAAGTACAGTGGAATACAATAATAAAACACTTAAAGTCTCAGCAAGTTTTGGCGTTGCAGAAATACAACACACTCACGCTAAGTTGGAATCTCTCATTAAAGATGCCGATGAAGCACTCTATCAGGCCAAACACAATGGAAGAAATCAAGTGATGATCAAACCGGCTTAAGCACTTAATTCCAACGTCTAAACGCAAAAAAGCCAGCATTATGCTGGCTTTTTTAATCATGCGTGTTTAGCCCAATTTAGACTTCCGCAGTTTGGAAAATAACCTCGTCGGCTTTCTTCGTATACTCAGGCATCTTATGGAAATTCAAATAGCGATAGGTATCCGCTGCATCTGCACTGATTGTATCGGCGTATTGCATGTACTCATCTTTATTTGGAATTTTACCAATAATTGACGCCACAGCCGCCAATTCAGCAGAGGCTAAGTAAACGTTAGCGCCCGTGCCTAAACGGTTGGGGAAGTTACGCGTAGAAGTTGAAACCACCGTAGCTGCATCTGCAACACGCGCTTGGTTACCCATACACAACGAACAACCTGGAGACTCAGTTCGAGCACCCACTTTACCATAAATGCTGTAGTAGCCTTCATCAGTGAGCTGTGCAGCGTCCATCTTGGTTGGTGGAGCAACCCACAACCGTGTTGGCAACTGACCTTGGAACTTCTGCAACAGTTTACCTGCGGCACGGAAGTGACCAATATTAGTCATACACGAACCAATGAACACTTCATCGATACCTACGCCTGCAACGTCTGACAATGTCTTCGCGTCATCAGGATCGTTTGGACAACATAAAATAGGCTCATTGATATCGGCTAAGTCAATTTCGATGACTTCAGCATATTCCGCATCGGCATCAGCTTCCATCAACTCAGGGTTCGCCAACCAGTCTTGCATCGCTTGAATACGGCGCTCAATAGTACGGCGATCGCCATAGCCTTCTGAGATCATCCACTTCAACATCACGATGTTAGAGTTAAGGTATTCTTTAATTGGCGCTTCATCTAGCTTGATCGTACAACCTGCCGCTGAACGTTCGGCTGATGCATCTGACAATTCAAACGCTTGCTCAACAGATAATGTTTCAAGACCTTCAATCTCAAGTACACGACCCGAGAAGGCATTTTTCTTACCTGCTTTTTCCACTGTGAGTAAGCCAGCTTTGATGGCGTACAGAGGAATAGCATGTACCAAATCACGTAAGGTAATGCCTGGCTTCATCTCGCCTTTAAAGCGAACCAGAATTGATTCAGGCATGTCTAATGGCATAACGCCTGTAGCCGCAGCAAATGCAACCAAACCTGAACCCGCAGGGAATGAGATGCCCAGAGGGAAACGCGTATGAGAGTCACCGCCTGTACCCACTGTGTCTGGTAACAACATGCGGTTGAGCCAGCTGTGAATTACACCATCGCCTGGACGCAATGACACGCCACCACGGTTCATGATGAAATCAGGAAGCGTGTGATGCGTTTCAACATCAACCGGTTTTGGATAAGCAGACGTGTGACAGAAAGACTGCATGGTCAAATCAGCAGAGAAACCGAGACACGCCAAATCTTTCAATTCATCACGCGTCATTGGGCCAGTTGTATCTTGCGAGCCCACAGTTGTCATTTTAGGTTCGCAGTATTGGTTCGGACGAACACCTGCTACGCCGCACGCTTTACCGACCATTTTCTGGGCAAGGGTATACCCTTTTGCAGAATCTTCAACAGAAGCAGGACGGCGAAATACGTCACTTACCGGTAAGCTCAAAGACTCACGCGCACGGTCCGTGAGGCCACGGCCGATGATCAAAGGAATACGGCCACCGGCACGTACTTCATCAATCAACACATCCGTCTTCAACCCAAACGTTGAAATGACTTCGTCAGTGCCGTGCTTACACACTTTGCCTTCAAATGGGTAAACATCAATCACATCACCCATGTTCAACGATGTCACATCGACTTCGATAGGCAACGCGCCTGAATCTTCCATTGTGTTGAAGAAAATAGGTGCAATCTTGCCGCCTAAAACAAAGCCGCCAGTGCGCTTGTTAGGCACGTATGGAATGTCATCACCGAAGAACCACAACACCGAGTTGGTAGCCGACTTACGTGATGAACCAGTCCCTACAACATCACCGACATATGCAACAGGGAAACCTTTGGCTTTCACTTCTTCAATTTGAGCTAGCGGACCAATTTCACCGGCTTTTTGAGGAACGATACCGTCGCGCTCATTCTTTAACATGGCCAAAGCATGTACTGGAATATCTGGACGAGACCAAGCATCAGGAGCTGGCGACAAGTCATCGGTATTGGTTTCACCGGTCACCTTAAATACCGTCAAGGTGATTTTTTCTTGCAATGCGGGCTTGCTCAAGAACCATTCTGCGTCGGCCCAAGATTGCAGCACTTGCGCTGCAAATGCGTTACCAGCTTTGGCTTTTTCTTCAACGTCATAGAATGCATCAAACATTAACAATGTATGAGACAGTGCTTTCACCGCAATAGGGGCAAGGGTATCAACATCCAACAACTCAACCAAAGGCGCGATGTTATAACCGCCCTGCATTGTTCCCAACCATTCAGTGGCAACTTCAGGCGATAGGATTGTCGATGACACTTCGCCTTTTGCGATAGCAGCCAAGAAGCCTGCTTTAACATAAGCAGCTTCATCCACACCTGGAGGCACGCGTTGTGAAAGAAGTTCAAGCAAGAAGTCTTCTTCACCTGCAGGTGGATTTTTAATTAATTCAATTAATTCAGCAGTTTGTTCTGCATTAAGTGGTTTTGCAACCACTCCTTCTGAAGCACGTTGTTCAACGTGTTTGCGATAATCGTTAAGCACAGTAATTTCCTCTCGTCAGTGGGAGCCTTGTGCATCAAGTACAAAGGTAAGGCATTGGGTTTTAGTATAGATTTTTGCCCACAGAATAAGCCGCGCCATTATATATACAATGCCCAGTAAAGGCCAATTAGACCAAAGGCGAACCCTGTGCAGCGAAGTTGTGAAAAGATAGTAGATCATTAAAACCCCAAAAATTAGGAATTGATCAACCATTAAAGTCGAAACATGACACTCCCTTGATGTACAATTAACCAGTTAATTCGCCCTAAAAGATTTGAATAGTCCGTGGTTAAAACCGTTCTGATATGCGACGACTCTGCGCTAGCGCGTAAACAAATGAATCGCAGCCTACCCGAAGATTGGGATGTAGAAGTTCTTTTTGCCAAAGATGGACAAGAAGGCTTCACCCTATGCCAAACCGAACAAGTGGATCTGATGTTTCTGGATCTCACCATGCCCGTAATGGACGGCTATCAAGTACTTGAGAAACTTCAACATCAAAGCAAACGGCCAGATGTTGTAGTGGTCTCGGGCGATATTCAAACTAAAGCACTTGAACGCGTCACCGCAATGGGAGCCGCTGAGTTTTTGCGTAAACCAGCTTCTCGTCAAGAGATTCGACACATTCTCGAGCGCCATGGCTGGTATGTGCCAAAACCTGAACGGACTACGCCCAATGAATTAGACGCGGTTGAAGTGTCTGAAATGGACGCTTATCGGGAGCTAGCAAACGTTGCAATGGGTCGCGCTGGCAGTTTGTTAGCAGAAGTACTTGATGTATTCGTCAAGCTTCCAATTCCCAACGTGAACGTATTGGAAAGTTCAGAGCTACACATGGCACTTCAAGCGGTGGATGAGTACAGCGACTTATCTGCGGTGTGTCAGGGCTTTATTGGCGACGGAGTCTCAGGCGAAGCATTCTTGTTGTTTGATGATACTAAATTTGATGACATGGCTAAGTTGCTTGGCCACGAAGCCAACTTAGATAATCAAGCCGAAATTGAAGTCCTGATGGATTTATCCAATATCCTGATTGGCGCTTGCCTTAAAGGCATTGCTGAAATGCTACATATCCATTTCAGTCAAGGACACCCTGTCGTGTTGGGGCAACACTGCCGAGTCATCGACTTGATCGCTGCAAACCAAAACCGGTGGCAGAAAAACCTCGCCATCGAAATCAACTATTGCGTAGAAGAGCACGATATCAACTGTGATCTACTCCTTGTATTCACCGAAGAGTCGCTTCATGTACTCAGCGAAAATATTAAATACCTAGTCGAGGGATAGTTACATGGCTGCAATGAGTAATGATTTCCTTGAAATGCACTGGATGGTCACGATGATCCACCACATCGATGTGGGTTTAGTCGTGCTCGACAAGGACTATCGAGTTCAGGTATGGAATGGCTTCATGAAAAACCACAGCGGACTGACGCCCGATCAGGTTCGTAACCGAGAAATTTTTCGCTTGTTCCCAGATATTCCCGAACGCTGGTTTCGGCAGAAACTCGATAGTGCTCGGCTATTAAAAAATCGTTCGTTCACCACTTGGGAACAACGTCCTTACGTATTTCGTTTTCAAAACTACCGCCCAATTACCGGCTCATCGGCCTTTATGTATCAAAACATGACCGTCTGCCCACTTGAGTCGATCAAGGGAGAAATTGACCATATTGCGCTCATTATTTACGACGTCACCGACGAGGCTGTGAATAAAATTGAGCAAAAACTTGCGAATGCCCGCTTAGAAGAAATCAGTCGAACCGATTCCATCACTCAACTATTTAACCGTGGGCATTGGGAAGAACGCCTGCGTCATGAGTTCGCTCGTATGCAGCGAAGCAAACAGCCGAGCACGCTGGTAATGATCGACATTGATCATTTTAAAGCAGTCAACGACCAATACGGCCATGTTGCAGGCGATGAAGTGATTCGAGAAGTCGCTCGTCGCTTGAAGCGCACCAAACGCAATGTAGATATCGCAGGCCGGTTCGGCGGCGAAGAGTTCTCTATTTTATTACTCGATACTCAGCCTGACCAAGCACTTTACTTTGCCGAGCGTTTGCGCAAAGCGGTGGCCAAAACGCCCATCGAATTTGAAGATCATGCTATTAGCGTCACCGTCAGTATTGGGATCTCGCAAAACCATCCTGAAATCAATAGTCCATTGGCTTGGGTAGAACGAGCTGATGCCGCTTTGTATGAATCAAAGAAAAATGGCAGAAATCAGGTCACGTTTAGCCCAGACGGAATGCATATGGACGGCTAGCCCGTTCACATTCAGGCACAAAAAAGGCGACTATTGAGTCGCCTTTTTATCAAATAGGTGTCGCTGAATCCAAGCTTTACTTAGTCACTCAGAGCAGGCGGCTGCCATTGCTGCAACGGTCCAGACAGCCCCTCTAATAACAGTCGAAACTTTTGGTTCATTTCAGGCCCAACTCGCAACATCAGCTTATTCACCGGTGTTGATTCTTGCATTTCCAAATCTGCGTACTCAAACATCACATTCGGCTGCGTCAATGCAATAGACGACGATGGCTTTTGTGATGACTTGATCACTTCAAGTGCCTGCAACAAGGTATCGTGGAATTGTTGGTCGGGATACCCCAAGTTCTCGTAGGCATTCTGCAATAATGGATACACGTGGGTATACAAGTCAATCCAATGTTCCCGAGACATTGAGGTAGCTAAATCCAGATAAGGCTGATACCGAGCAATATTTGCGGTAGACCCGTAAATGTTCCCCTTCGCTTCAATCACTTTGTATTGCCCAACAGGTCGCTCAACCGGCAGTTGGTTAAACGTCAAATTGTCTCTCGAAATCGAATCTATGGTCGCAACAAAGCGCTCAATAATGCCTTCATCGGCCAAAAGTTCGATACTTTTACTGGCGATTTTAGCGCGCAATTGTTGCATCAAAGTGGCATCACTAGACTCTAAAGTCGGCAAGACAAAGTCAAATAGCTTAGGTTCTGGTTGGACGGGCTCCGGCAGCTGAACAGGCTCTAATTGCGTCACTGACGTTTCACGTTCAGGCTCAGGGGCTGGCATAATGACTTCGACTTCTTCAATGTCAGGCAGCGGCACGGGTTCCGGTGGTAAAGCAGGTTCTTCAATGGTTGGAAGTTCAGGCTGAACTGGAGCCGTTTCAATTTGCTGATCGGCAAACCACCAAACAGAAACGCCAACAACAACTATGGCCGTTGTACCTATCGCTAACCGGACTAAATTTGGATTCATGACGATCTCCGCCCTGTCACAATGAAAACTTTCATAATAAGTGGCAATAACATGACCGAAAAACAACGGGGCAGCAAGAAAAAAATGCTGCCCAGATAGACAGTTACCAGATTTTCACTCTATTTTCAGGAGCAATGTACATCTCATCACCTTCTTTTACATCAAATGATTCATAGAAGGCCGGGATGTTTGGCACAATTCCAATCACACGATAATGCGAGGGACTATGCGGATCAGTGACCAAACGGCGACGAAGTTCTTCATCACGATAGTTGCGACGCCACACCTGAGACCAGCCCATGAAGAAACGCTGATCGGATGTTAAGCCGTCGATGACTTCACCTTCACCACCATTCAAACTTAACTGTAGCGCTCTATGAGCGACCGTAAGCCCACCCAAATCACCAATGTTTTCGCCCAAGGTGAATTCACCATTGACGTGAGCATCCTCAAATGGGTAATAGGCGTTATATTGCTCAACCAACTGCTTGGTACGCGCTTCAAATGCTTCACGGTCAGCATCAGTCCACCAATTACGTAGGTTTCCATCGCCGTCGTACTTGCTGCCTTGGTCGTCAAAACCGTGCCCAATCTCATGACCGATGACGGCACCGATACCACCATAATTGACCGCATCATCGGCTTCCATATTGAAAAATGGAGGCTGTAAAATGGCTGCCGGAAATACAATTTCGTTGTTCACTGGATTGTAGTAAGCGTTTACCGTTTGCGGCGTCATGTGCCACTCATCTTTATCGATGGGCTGCCCTAACTTGTTCAGCATGTGCGTGTATTCATACATGGCCGCACGTTTCACGTTACCCACTAAGTCGCCATTGACAATGCTTAAATCAGAGTAATCTCGCCACCGATTGGGGTAACCAATCTTAGGTGTGAATTTAGCGAGTTTCTGTTGCGCTTGAACCTTGGTTTCATCCGTCATCCATTCCAATTCATTAATGGAAATTTCAAACGCTTTAATCAAGTTAGCCACGAGCTTTTCCATCCGCTCTTTCGCTTCTGGTTTAAAGTGCTTTTGAACGTATAATTTTCCGACTGCTTCGCCCATCATGCTGTCAATATCATTCACAGCTCGCTTCCAGCGTGGTTTTTGCTCTTCAATTCCACTTAACGTTTTATCATAGAAGTCGAATTTTCGAACCACGAACTCTTCGCTTAGGTATTCTGCTGTAGAGTTGATTAAGCGGACTTTAAGATAGGCTTGCCATGTTTCAACTGAAACGTCTTTAAACAGCGCACCAAGATCTTCAAGATATGAAGGCTGACGCACTACAAATTCTTGAACCGCATCTAATCCGGTTTCAGCCGAGTAAGCTGCAAAGTCAAACCCACCCAGCAGCTGAGTCAGTTCTTGACGAGTCATCTTATTGTATGACTTGTTCGCATCGCGTCGTGCTACGCGATCCCAGTGTGCATGGGCAATCTGAGTTTCGAGTTCAAGTACTTTTTGAGCTGCTGTTTCTGGATCGGGGTGCGACATTTTTGACAGCATGTCAGTCACGTAACCTTTATAGCCCTGACGCAAACTCTCAGACTTCTCATCATCTTTTATGTAGTAATCACGATCGGGTAAGCCCAGCCCAGACTGGTAAAAGTACACAATATATTGGTCGGACTGCTTCGCATCATTGTTCACGTAAAAACCAAATGGAGCGCCGCCGCCCTGCACCAGTAATCTCCCGATATAAGCCGATATCTTTTCATGGGTATTCAGCCCTTCAATGAGATCAATGTCCCAAGCAATCGGGCCGATTCCTTTTTCTTCAATCGCAGCTTCATCCATATAGGTCTGATAGAAGTCACCCACTTTCTGCGCTTCGGTGCCCGCTTCATTTTTACTCGCAGCTGCAGCTTCGATAATCTCGCGCAGTGCCAATTGTGAGTTATCGGCCAACACAGAGAAGCTGCCATAGTTTGAACGGTCGGCAGGAATTTCAGTATTTTTTAGCCAAGTGCCATTCACACTCAAGTAAAAGTCGTCTTGATGACGAACTTGGCTGTCGAAGTTTTGTTTGTCGATTCCGGAAACTAATTGCGTTTGTGCATGAGCGGTGTCAGTAGTCGCTGCTGAATTTTTTTCAGCTGGTTTCTGCTCCGATTCGGAGCAACCTGCCATAAGAAATGTAAGCGCAACACTGGTCGCAATTATTGTTTTTCTGCGATTCATTTTTATCAGTGTCCTTTGAGAAGTTGTCGGTATTGTTTTTTATCTGTCGTTTTATCGGCGCAATAGCCGAACACATTTAGATGGTATGAAAGATATCGTTTAGAAGCTAATCAGAATAATCTTTTGTAACACTTTTAAGACGAATTATTGAATTGAAATCAATTTTTTATTGAAAACCAAAAGAAAGTAAGCACTAACTAATCACGTTAGTGCCTAAACTCTAATTTGTAACATTTCATAAACTTTTTATACATTCAATCTTCACATCAGAGTCATTGAACTGTTAGCTCAATGTCACATTTATCACGAACAATCGTCGTGCTCATTTTTAGACTTAAATCACAATAATAGAGAATCTCGATGACCAACAAACATACTTTAGCTGTGGCAATCGCTGCGGCTTTTGCATTACCCGTACTGGCAGATGATGCACCTGCTAATACCACTGAATCGATCGAAATCACCGGCAAACGTGTGGCTTATTCAAATAATGCCACTGACCAAAACATGGCCAACTATTCATCAGCAGCCATGAGCGTGAATGACATTATTGATATGCTACCAGGCATCACTGTTGGTGAAGGTGGCGCATTTGGCGGAGACGACTGGTCTACGACGATTTCAATGCGTGGATTCAGCCTTAACCTTAACGAACAACAAATTGGCGTCACCATCGACAATGTGCCAAATGGCGGTTCAAGCTACGGTGGCGGATCTAAAGCCAACCGCTTTATCGACGGCGAAAACCTTCAAGCTGTAGAAGTTTCTCAGGGTACGGCCGACATTGCTTCAGCCTCACTTGATGCATTGGGCGGCACATTAAATTATGTATCGGTCATGCCAAAACAAGAACGCGAAGTTGAAGCCTCAATCATCGGAGGAGATCACAGTGCACGCCGGTACTTTGTACGCTACGACACTGGCGAAATAGCAAAAGATACCTATGCATATTTCAGTATTTCTGATCAAGCCAATGATCGTTGGATCGGTTCCGGTTCAAACGGTGAATCAACAGCCTCTCACTTTGAAGCAAAAATCACGTCGGATTTGGATTGGGTTAATCTCACCGCCCGCTTCTCTTACGACGACTCTGAAGAAGACAACTACAACGGTGTAAGCATTGCCGGTTTTGACAACGATCCGCGCTGGGACGGCTTGACTTGGGCTTGGACTGGCAATCCAGATTTAGATCAAAACTTTGCCGAAGCGTGGTCAACACTGCGTGAAAACTACCTCACTTATGTGAAGGCAGAATTTGTTTTGGCCGACAATATTTCAGCCGACTTCACTCCATACCATCACTACATGGAAGGCCGTGGTGATTGGTTACCTCCGTATCAGGCGCAATCGTTTGATGCTGACGGAAACCCAGTAAACAAAGGTGGCGTATCAAACACCCGTTACTATTACCTTGACGCAAATGGCAACCAAGTGCTTGATACGCCCGATGCCAGCGGCAACACGTGTGGTAGCAGCTTAAGTTGTTATGGCGGTGACGAGTCATGGACTCGAGTTTCTTCTTATCGTCACACTCACTATGAAAAAACGCGCATTGGTGCCACAGCCAACCTAACGTGGGATATCTCATTTAACTCGATTCGTGCAGGTTTTTGGGTAGAGAACCAAGACCGTGATGAACATCGCGATTGGCACAACGTCGTCAACCCAGAGGTTTATCATCACTATGACAACAACCCATACTGGGTTCAGTACGATCGCAATTACGAAACAGACACGTTTAAGTACTACCTCAGCGATCGCATGACATTTGGTGATTTAGTGGTCACCGCGGGTATTCAGCAATACCTTGTTGAAATCACGCGTAAAGATGAACTCATCGGCCAACAAACAGGCAAACTCGACTCCGATTCCGATGTATTGCCAAGTTTAGGTGCGGTATACGGTATTAATTCTGAGTGGGAAGTCTTTGCTGGCTATTCTGAAAACTTCAAACCCATCAGTGACGCAATCTTAGAAACGGATCAAGATTTCAAAAACCTAGATGGTGAAGAAGCGAAGAACTATGAATTGGGTTTACGCTTTTATGGCACTTCATTGCAAGCGAGCGTGGTCTACTACAATTCTGAATTCAAAAACAGAATCACTCGCCTTGAGCGCGATACCGATGCCGATGAAATTGACTTCTTAAATGAACTCGACGGTACATTCGTAAACGTAGGCGGTATTGATTCGTCAGGTTTTGAAGCCAGCCTCAACTGGGACATTTCAAATACTTTAAGCCTGTACTCTTCTGCAACGTTGAATGACAGTGAATACAATAAAACCGTCAGCGACTATGCCGATGGCCTAAAGCAGACCATTGTCAAAGGCAACAAGGTTGCAGGTGCGCCTGAGGAAATGTTTGTGTTAAGCATGAACTACTCAGATGATGCATATCGCGCAGGCCTTTCAGCCAAGTACACCGGGGACTACTACGGCGACTTTGACAACCAAGACGAAATCGAAGCTCATACGGTAATGGATCTGTACTTAGGTTATAACAAAGCCATTCGCGGCGGTTACTTCAATAGCATCGACTTGTCTTTGAACGTCAATAACCTGTTAGATGAAGAGTATCTAGCCGGTGGTGTTGAAAACTACTACTTTATCGGCGCTGAGCGCACAGCAACAGCAACCGCAACGGTAAACTTCTAACCTACCGTTAGGTTTCAATCAGCGAGTTCGTTGCTCTGGCACGAACTCGCTTTTTTGGGCTTGAACATTGATACATAACACAAGGACAATCCATGTACCGCTTCATTCAATGCACACTTGGCCACCTCTTGCTGATAAGTGCTATTTGCACATCACCTTACACCTTCGCAGCCGATAATCTGGTTGTCATCTCGCTGGATGGCGTGCGCTGGCAAGAAACATTCAGAGGCGCAGATCCTCAATTAATAAAACACAAAGAATACGTGAGAGATAGTGAAAAGCTTGTTGCTGCTTTCAGTCGAGAGACCATGGAAGAGAGCCGCCAAGTCCTAATGCCATTTATCAGCCATACGATTGAAGCGAACGGCGCTCTTATAGGCAACCGAGACAACCACGGCGACATGCAAGTGAGTAACACCTGGTGGTTTTCATACCCGGGTTACAACGAAATCTTAACTGGCAAAGCCGACCCGAAAATCAATTCCAATAAGCTTGGTCCTAATCCAAACATCACATTTTTAGAGTGGCTCAATGGTCAGCATGAATTCGCAGGAAAAGTGGCCGCATTTGGCAGCTGGGATGCATTCGACAATATCGTCAATGAACAGCGCGCTGGCATAGTCGTTAATTCTGGTTTTGACCACGGCACTCACCAGCCACAAGATGAGCAACTGCAACAACTCAACGCCATGATCGACGAACTTCCGAAACACTGGCATAACGTCCGTTTTGATGCGCTCACCTATGGCATTGCTAAACACTATATCACCCATCAAAAACCGCGCGTGGTCTACATCGCTTTAGGCGAAACCGATGATTTTGCCCACGACGGACGATACGATCAATATTTGCATGCCGCTCAACGCTCAGATGCCTTTATTCAGGATCTATGGCAAACCTTGCAATCCACCGAACAATATCGCAATAACACCAACTTAGTCATTACCGTTGATCACGGCCGTGGCAGCAACCCCGATGATTGGAAGCATCACGCAAGTCCAAAAGCGACATCAGGCTACTTAGACTATTTAAAAGAGTTTAAAGACGGCATTGTTGGCTCGAATCACATATGGCTGGCCGCGATAGGACCAGATATAAAAGCTAGGGGCCAATTAAAGAACGACAAACCTTTGTATCAAAACCAAATAGCGGCTACAGCACTGATGTTGCTGGGTCAAGATTACAAGCAGTTTAACGCCGAGGCAGGTCAGCCTCTTATGATGTTAGTTGAATAACAAAGTAATGGCCTCTCGCTCCTGTAAGAGGCTGTCTAAAATGACTTACGCTACCGGTTCAGGCTGTTCAGGGGCTGCTGCTAAACCATCGAAATAGTTCGACACAAAGGTCTGTAATCCGCTTTGGACAGAGTCATAGGTCGAGTCGATATTGGTTTTGATGTCGCCTTCTAACACGGCCAAGCTATCCAAAATATCACGTGCTTCTTCAAACCCTTTTTCAATACCGCCACCAATCACAGACATAAATTCCGTCATCGCATCTTCGTCATTGAGTTGTGGGTTCTGTCCACGAAAGGCATCAAAAAATGCCGTAGAGCCTTTCACAATTCGGTCGGCCGTTGCTTCTGGCGACACGTCCAAATCAGAGTCATAGGTGGACTGTGCAGCATTGGGGCCCAAAGTAGGTTCCAACTCTGCATTGATCGCCTCCAGTGCGGTTTTATACAGCAGAGACATCGGCTCATTACCACTCTTGATACTGACTTGTAACTGCGCTTCCATGATGGCTGAATTTTTTTCTGTAGTCGCTTGTTCACGCACGGAAACAGGAGTTCCTGTCGTTGCTTGTGCGGGACGCAGAGCGTCAGAAAGGTTTGTGATGGCCATAGGATTTCCTCACCAATAATATCAGATAGCCAAACACAGCTATCTGTACAAGATGTTCAGTTTATCGCCATTTATGGCAAAACCTTTAGTATAAATTTAGCCTCTGGAGGTTATTTAACAAGCAATACACAGCTTATTTACCCAAACCTAGACTTCGCTACATTTCTAAAACTAGCTCATAAAAAAGCCAGCTTTTAAGCTGGCTTTTCATCATGCATTGCAATCGGGCTTAGTTTAAGGCAGCTGTGGGCGCATTGCGGGAAACAAAATCACGTCACGAATGGTATGCGAGTTAGTAAACAACATCACCAAGCGGTCAATACCAATACCTTGTCCTGCTGTGGGCGGCAAACCGTGTTCAAGCGCTGTAATGTAGTCTTCATCAAAGAACATAGCTTCATCATCACCATCTTCTTTGGCTTGTACCTGAGCTTTGAAACGATCGGCTTGGTCTTGCGCATCATTCAGCTCCGAGAAACCGTTGGCGATTTCTCGGCCACCTACGAAAAACTCAAAGCGGTCAGTGATTTCAGGATTGCTGTCGCTGCGTCGAGCCAATGGCGAAACTTCAGCTGGATATTCGGTAATGAAAGTAGGTTGAATCAAGCGATGCTCAACCGTTTCTTCAAAAATTTCGGTGATGACTTTGCCTAAGCCCCAAGACTTTTGAACTTCAATTTTCAAATCTTTCGCGACTTCACTGGCAGTTTCCAGCGAAGACAACTGCTCTGCTGTGACCTCAGGGTTATACTGGAGAATTGAATCTGTCATGCTGATGCGCGCAAAAGGCGCACCAAAATCAAATTCCTCATCACCGTAAGCGACAACCGATGAACCCAACACTTGTTGTGTCACAGTGCGAAGCATGTCTTCGGTGAGATTAATCAAGTCCCGGTAATCGGCATACGCCATGTAGAATTCCATCATCGTGAATTCTGGGTTATGACGCGGCGACAACCCTTCATTGCGGAAATTACGATTAATCTCAAACACCCGCTCAAAGCCGCCTACAACTAAACGCTTCAAGTAAAGCTCTGGAGCAATTCGCAAGTACATATCTTGGTCTAATGCATTGTGGTGCGTGATAAATGGGCGTGCTGAAGCACCGCCAGGAATCACTTGCATCATCGGTGTTTCCACTTCCATGAACTCATTTTCGGTCATGAATTGGCGAATAGCAGAAACCACTTTAGAACGCACTTGGAAGGTTAAGCGCGAATCTTCGTTGACGATTAAGTCAACATAACGCTGGCGGTATCGCTGCTCTTGGTCCGTTAGGCCGTGGAACTTTTCTGGCAAAGGGCGCAGCGCTTTAGTCAGCAGCTGGTAGTCTTCCATATTCACATACAAGTCACCTTTACCTGACTTATGCAATGCGCCTTTCACACCGACGATATCACCAATGTCGAGCCCACCAATCGCTTTTAAGGCTTTCTGTACGTCTTTGCTGGCATAGGCTTGAATACGCCCAGTAACATCTTGAATGACCAAGAATGGCCCACGCTTCGCCATAATACGGCCAGCGATAGAAACCACATGATTAAGGGCTTCTAGTTCAGGTTTTTCTTTGTCACCAAATTCAGCCTGCAGAGCGTCGGCCTTGTGTTCGCGGCGCCATTCATTCGGGTGGCCATTCGCGCTACAGTTTTGACGAATGACATCAAGTTTTGCACGGCGTTCGGCAATAAGCTTGTTTTCGTCTTGCTGGATTTGCTCATTATCACTCATGGGTTCAATATCCTGTTACAGGCCAGATTTCAGGCTGGCTTCAATAAATCGGTCTAGGTCACCGTCTAAAACAGCTTGAGTATTGCGGTTTTCAACGCCGGTTCTTAAATCTTTAATGCGGCTATCATCCAAAACGTATGAACGGATTTGACTGCCCCAGCCAATATCTGACTTGGCATCTTCTGCCGCTTGCTTTTCTACGTTTTGTTTTTGTAATTCATACTCATAAAGCTTGGCTTTGAGCTGTTTCATGGCTTGGTCTTTGTTTTTATGTTGGGAGCGGTCGTTCTGACACTGCACCACAATATTGGTTGGCAAATGCGTAATACGCACCGCTGATTCCGTTCTGTTTACGTGCTGACCACCGGCTCCTGATGCGCGATACACATCAATGCGAAGCTCCGCAGGATTGATTTCAATATCAATACTGTCATCAATTTCAGGATAAGCGAATGCGCTCGAAAATGACGTATGACGACGTCCTCCTGAATCGAATGGACTCTTGCGTACCAAGCGATGCACACCTGTTTCTGTGCGCAACCAACCGTAAGCATACTCGCCCGACATTTTGATGGTGGCTGACTTAATGCCCGCCACATCACCATCTGACACTTCAATCAGCTCAGTCTTAAACCCTTTGGCTTCACCCCAACGCAAATACATACGCAGGAGCATATTGCACCAATCTTGCGCTTCAGTGCCGCCAGAGCCCGCTTGCAAATCAATATAAGCATCAGACGCATCTTGCTCCCCTGAAAACATGCGGCGAAATTCGAGTTTTTCGAGCTTTCCTTCAAGCCCTGCAAGCTCAGCTTCTGCTTCTGAGAAGGTATCTTCATCTTCCGCTTCTACCGCAAGCTCAATCAAGCCTTCAACATCTTCCAGGCCTTGTTCAAGGGTATCGATGGTCTCAACCACAATTTCAAGCCCAGAGCGTTCTTTGCCGAGCGCTTGAGCACGGTCGGGCTCATTCCATACTTCAGGAGATTCCAGCTCTCGCATTACTTCCTCAAGGCGCTCGGCCTTGGCGTCGTAATCTAAATAGCCGCGCAGCGTTAGACCGCGCTCACGCATATCGGCAATCTTGTTTTGAACTGGGTTAATCTCAAACATGGAACTCTCATCAAGCCAGAGGTAAATAAATAGCCGCGGAATTGTACAGGATCAACCCACTATTGAATAGAGCTGAATCAAGCCTAAAGGCTTTGAAAACACGGTAATGAACCAAGATGTCGCTTTGATGATGCATGCTTAACACCTGAACAAATTTTGTTCTACTTCGGATTATCGTCTATCGTTACCTTGCTGAACCCGAATCAATCTTCAATTTGATTTAAATTCAGCACACTCGATCAAGGAACGATCGCCACAATTTAATCTTAATCGTTAAAATACAAGGAACGTATTTTGAAAAATATTTCTATGCTGTTTGCGTGGGCTTTTTGCCTGTGCTCAATTCAATCTCTGGCTTCCACCTTACTGTCCCCATCTGATTTACAGTTTGTGCACTATCAAGCCGATGGCTCAGATCAATTTGCTGTAGTCACTTGGCAAGACATTCATCCTGGTAGCACCGTTAATTTCACCGATTCAGGCGTGCGAGCCGATCAAACATTCAGAGACACCGAAGGCAAGGTGAGCTGGAATATTACGCATTACATTGAAGCGGGGACCGTGGTGAGTTTTGACCTTGGGCTGTCACATGTATCTAGTGGCACCTTGACAGTGCAATCTCGCATTAGCCTGTCCAGCAGTGGCGATCAGTTATTTGCCTTTAAAAATGATATTGATTCAGCCGCGATCATTGCTGGTATTCAGATGAACAACCAAGGCTGGGATGCCGACGCCACTAGCTCAAACACATCTGCGCTGCCGACCTCACTGAGTATTTCGCAGGCTTATACACAATTTAATCGGGAATGGGACAATGCCATCTACCAAGGGCCCACATCTGCTCTGCTGTTGGAAACGTTAAAATCAAACATCTCGAATGCAGACTTTTGGCAAAGCTCAAATACCATTTTAAATGCAGCGTTGCCTCAACGATTTGATTGGCAGCCCACAACAATTAAAACCAGCCTAATTAGTTTGCCAAACTCCTTCATATTAAGCGTACTCGGGTTGATTATTATGCTATTTTTGATGTACCACAGGGGCGGGCGCTGTTCGCCCCTCACATGGACTAATCATTCGTTTTAGTCGCATTAAAATTGGCTTTATGGAGCCCACTATGATCAAGAAAATCATTCAAATTTTGCTTTGTGCTTTAATGATGAGCTTTGCCCTCACGGGAACGTTAATGGCCGCTGAAAAAGTAAAACCAAATTATGAATTTTCTGAGCTCAAAGAAGTGCGCAGTGTGAGAAATTCTGAAGTCAGCGGCTGGGGAGCATGGACTGATCAAGTTCTCCTCATGTCGGGTAGCCCCGGGCGCAAGTATTTGGTCATACTGACACGGCCAGATCATGATCTGGCCTTTAGTTTGAATCTTGCGGTCACCAATTCGGGTGGCCAAATTATGGCAAAATTCGACAAGGTTTACGCGATGAATAGCGCGATTAAAGTGGGTGTTCCCATCAAAAAAATCTACGAATTAAAAGGAAAGGAACAGATCGAGTTGGCCAAAAAATTAGTTGAAAAAGCCGAGCAGGATGCTGAAGAGGCGAACAATAAATCTGAAGGCTAGTACTCTAAAGTTCAAATAATCCATCGAGGCGCTTAGTGCGCCTCAATGTGTTTGACCAAAAACTGCATCGACGTGTTACCACGGAAATGATTGATGTCGAGCTGATAGGCAATGCGTACCCAACGTATCGTTAAGTTAGGCCACAATAAGGTATCAATGTTAAACGCGATGGCATCATATATTGCACCACCACTTTCTTCTTTTAATACCATTTTTAAGTGTTTCTCACCCACAAGCCGCTGTTGAATTAATTCAAAACGCCCTTCAAATACAGGCTCTGGAAACGACTGTCCCCACGGGCCTGCGGTGCGTAAGAGTTGGGCAAAGTCTAAATTAAGTTCTGAACGGCTAAGCTGGCCATCCGTAAGAATTTCTTCATTGAGTAAACTTTCATTCACCCACTGCTGTGCTTTTTGCTCTAATAACTGTTTAAATTCATCGTACCGTTCAGCTTCTAAGCTCAAGCCTGCCGCCATCGCATGTCCACCGAATTTTAGAATTAACCCAGGCTTCTCGGTATCAATGGCTTCCAATAAGTCACGCATGTGAACACCAGAAATTGAGCGGGCCGAGCCTTTTAGAACTCCGTTATCATCACTGGCAAAAGCAATGACTGGACGGTGGTACTTATCTTTGACTCGCGATGCCAAAATACCAATCACGCCTTGGTGCCAGTCGGCTTGATAAAGGCTGAGTACACGGGGTAACTGTTCGGCTTCAGCTTTGCGCAATAAGGAATTCAGCGCCACCAGCGCCTCTTTTTCCATGCCTTGTTCAATTTCGCGGCGAGTTTTGTTCAAATCATCTAACTCTTGCGCCATGCGATGTGCCGCATCGACATCATTAGTGATCAGGCATTGAATGCCTAACCCCATGTCATCTAAGCGACCCGCTGCATTTAGACGTGGGCCAACCGCAAAACCAAGATCGCTCGCTTGTAACTCACGAGGATTCCTACCTGCAACTTGGCATAACGCCAAAATTCCGGGTCTAGCTCGCCCTGCGCGAATACGTTGCAACCCTTGATGGACAAAAATCCGATTGTTTTGGTCGAGGCTCACAACATCTGCCACTGTTCCCACTGCAACAATGTCTAATAATTCCGCTAAGTTGGGTAATGGTTTTTGGTACCAATCGCATTCTGATAAGTGTTTCTTCAATGCGACCATGAGATAAAACGCAACCCCTACTCCTGCTAGCGATTTTGATGGAAATGCACAGCCATGCTGGTTAGGATTGACAATCGCGTCGGCATTTGGAATCTCGCTGCCAGGTAAATGGTGGTCGGTCACCAGTACTTTCATGCCTTTATTTTTTGCATGAGCAACACCGGCAAGTGCTGAAATACCATTATCAACAGTGATCAGTAATTCAGTGCCAAGCTTTTCAGCTTCATCCACAATCGGTGGTGTCAGTCCGTATCCCGAATCAAATCGATTTGGAACAATGTAATCAGCCTTATGATGGCCAAATAGTTGCAGCGCTAAAAGGCACACAGCCGTACTGGTCGCACCATCGGCATCAAAATCGCCGACAATGGTGATCATTTGATGATTCGCTATCGCGTCAGCAAGTAAGCGCACGGCTTCCGGCATTCCCAATAGAGACTGATAGTGTTCCAATCGACCTGCAGAGTGCTCTATTTGCTGTGTTTCAACCACGCCACGAGCACTGTAGATTCTTTGTAGGATGGGATGAATTGTATTGGGCAACGAGTGCTCAGGCGAGACCCGCTGCCGTATCAAAGAGGTGGTCATTTAATCAATTCATTGCGCGCTGAAGCGTTTCTACAAGCTCACTGGGTTCACGATAGCCCGGCATCATAGTGCCATCTTCTAACACCATTGCTGGCGTGCCTCGAACACCAAATTTCACACCCACGTCATGCTGCATGGTGACACGCTGATCAGAGCTATCACATTGCTTACCGGCAACAATGTCATCAATTTTTGCCTTATTCATGGCATCCACTGGATCATCTGCACACCAGATTTTTTGCATGGACTCTGCGGCTTGAGGGCTTCTCGGGAATGCTAGATAATTGATGGTGATCCCTGCTTTTTGATACTCTTCCATCTGACGATGTAGCTTGCGGCAATAGCCACAGGTGATATCAGTAAAGACATACACGTTGTACTTCTCTTCACCAATCGCAGGATAAGTAATGACGTCATCTTTGATGGTTTTAAGTTTTTCGGCACGGTAATCATTCAGACCAGAATCAGTAATTTCCTTTAACCCATCGGTAATATCGAACAAACGCCCATACATCATGTATTTCGCGTCATTCGATACGAAAAAATTGCCTTGGCTGGTCACCGCCATTCGATAGCCTGGAATTGGGGCTTCAGTTACCATGGCCGGCATTTCACCAAACGTGGCGAAAATCTTTGCCGAAACACGCTTGTCGACATCATCTGCCGCAACGGTTTGAATACTAATAAAAGATGTCATCAAAATGGTGCTAAGCACCTTCAAAAACTTTGTCATGTGTAAAACCTGTTTTAAGCCACTACTGATTAGACCGTGTTGCACACAGATCTATTGCACTTTGAACGATGAAGCAGTATCGCGCATTAGTGGCACCAATGTGCATGAACCTTTTGTAACTGAATGTGAGTATCAAGAATATGACTCAATCCACTGTTGCGCTGACGCAAACATTACTCGATGTCCGTAAATATTTCCCAAAGGATGCCTGAAAATCATACGTAAAGGCAATGGGAGATCACACCATTGTTTTAAATAATAAATTCAGATTGTTTTGATGTGATTCACCCGTCATATATAGCAATCAGACTTTTATATACCTGTGAATTTGGCAGACAACACGCCCTCGTGTTGAAGAAGAAACATCTTGAGGTCAATTGTTTCGCCCTTGGTCTTTCCAGAGAAACCTCCAATGCTTTGCTTTGCCACAATTCTGTGGCATGGAATAATTAACGGTATTGGATTTGCCTTACAGGCTCCGCCTACGGCACGGGCTGCGCTATTGAGAGCTGTGGCGGCATCTCCATAGGTCAAAACGGTCCCCTTCGGAATAGCTTGCATGAGCTGCCAGACTCGCATTTGGAAGTCAGTTCCCTGCGGCGCAATGGGTACATCAAATTCAACACGCGCGTCTTTCAGATACGCTAAAACCTGCCGCTCTACCTCTTTTCCAAGGGGGGAAACATTCTGGCTACACTGCGAATCGTTCCAATAGTCAATCCCCAGCACGTGCTGTCCATCGTCGGTGACAGTCCAACGGCCAAAGGGCGTGACAATACGCGTTTGAAATAAAGAAGCGTGCACTGCTGAGCCTCGATCAAAAAATTGTTACCATAACCTTAGATTAACCTGAAGTAAGCACTCTACTGCAAGATGAAAATTGGTCTTTTTTACGCATCGTCTACCTGCTACACCGAAATGGCAGCCGAAAAAATTCAACGCCAACTCGGTGAAGAGTTGGTCGAGCTGCACAATATCGCCAATGAATCGTTGGCATTAACAGCCAATTATGACGTACTGATTTTTGGCATTAGCACATGGGATTACGGCGAGCTACAAGAAGATTGGGAAAGCCAATGGGCCGACGTGGCAACGCTTCAGCTTGCTGGAAAAATTGTGGCTTTATACGGAATGGGCGACCAAGAGGGCTATGCCGACTGGTTTCAAGATGCGTTAGGCATGCTACATGAAGCAATTGAACACCCCGAAGTAGCACGCATTGGTTTTTGGCCTAATGGTGATGATTATCAATTTAACGCCAGCAAAGCTTTAACTCCAGATAACAGTCAATTTGTAGGCCTTGCGTTAGATGACGAAGGCCAATTTGAACGATCAGACCAACGCATTGAAGATTGGTGTGACCAACTGCTCAACGAGCTCGAATCATGGGCCGAACAACAATAAAGGCAAGCGACAAGTGCATAGAATGACCTAACTTGTAGCCAGTTTGCAGCTATTCCTGCTATGCATCCAATGTAAAACTACCCTTCTAGCGAACACGTTACCGCCATGCATAATATGGCAGCCAGAAGGGACTCTTCATGAACAACTATTCACCTCTCGCCCTCATTGCACTCGGTTTTCTGAGTGCTTGCCAAAGCACCTTGCCCGATATTCAGTGTGACACCATCGACTGGCTACAAGTCGGTATCGAGGATGCGAAATCTGGCGCGCAACAAACCCGTTTAAATGAATACTCTGAGCAATGCCAAAGCAAGGATTGGCAACCCAACCAAGCGAATTATGAGCAAGGGGTGACAATCGGAAAAACGCAATATTGCACTTATCATCAAGGTCTGAAGCTAGGCAAATCTGGCGAGACGTACAATGCCCAATGTACCGGTCATAATGAAGCACGATTTCTTCGCGCTTATGTATTGGGGCGAGGATATTTTCTAATTGAGAGTGATTTGCTGACCAAGCAAGCCCAAATGAGTAGTTTGGATTTGAAAATTGCATCCGTTAAAAACAGCATTGACCGATTACAAACATCATCTAACCTATCTCAGGCTGAACAAGCTCGACTGGAACAACTTCATACACAGCTTAATGATATGGAATCAGTTCGCTTTGAAATTGAAGATCAGATACAAAGCCAGCAAGCTCATTTTGAACAGTCACGCCAACAAATTAATAAAACGATTCTAGCAGACCAACAATCGATTCAACCGTGAGGTTGATGGCGGTAAAGTATGACTTCAATACGCTACCGCCACATTTCTCTACGGCGTAAACTCAACGTCTCCAAAGTTGGCGTTAAAATCAACACACCAAACTGAAAGCCCAGTTAAGTCATCCAACGTTTTGTTGGCCGGTAAGCGCAAACTAATGGTGCTATCAACATACACTTGACCATTGAGTTGATTGCCGATAGAAAATGCCTCTGGGCTTGAGAATAAACGATCTAACGCGCCATAAAAGTATACATCTGGGCCTTCTCCATCATAAGTGAATTGGCTAACTTCAATCGTACAATCGTCAACAATCCGAGCCACACCGGACACATTATGGGCGTATGTCTGGAACGTACCACTCCACCCTACTTTTTCATGTGTTTTAGCACAAAAACTAATTTCACCCGATTCTAAAGCTTGTAGAGATTGCTCAAAATGGTATTGGGCGTCGCCTGCTGTCACCAAAAACGTATTTGCGGCCCCACTTTGAGCCACAACATTTGCCCATTCGTCATCAAATCGGCCACTGCCAAAATCAACCGTCATATCTGTTGCCAACGAGTGAATATTATTCGGCAGTACAATACCATTCTCAGCAACGCCATCCATATCTAGTGTCTGCAACAAGCGCAGCATATTTGTCACCCGAACGTCAGTCACATCATCAGTTGAAAAAACAGAGAGAGGGGTGACTAACCCATCCGCCAGAATTTCCGGAAAGTCGACGCCACCAATGGAAAAAGTGATCTGTTCATCTCGACGATATAGGAACTCGCCTTGTGCATTGGTCTCGCCAGTAAAGGTATCAGTGCGATAAGCCAGCCCTTCAACAGCCGCATCAAAGAACACGCCCGTTAATACCCCTGAAGATTCCCCCTCTCCATCGGTGTTGTTATCGCCGCTGTTTTCAATAATAGGCGCTTCAGTCTCGGCAGTGCTGCTGGATGCTCCTCCGCCTCCGCAAGCCGTTAAGGTCAATAACGCACTGAAAGAAAATATAATTAGAAGCCACTTCATGAATTTGTCTCGTCACTTAGTCATTCAGTCACTGTACTGATTGCTCGAACGGACTTCCTCACGAAAGTATCACAACATCGTTATATTAATGTGCGATATCACAAAAGCAGAATTCACTTCCCTTTCAACTTATTCAAAGTAATAAAAACGGACTCTTATCGGCAGGCCTTCGACAAAATTTGAGATATCAGTTTCAAGTGACAAAGTGACTTGAACGGCTACTTTTCCATCTTCAAAAGGACCAGCCAACGAGCGAGGGATCCGATTGGCCATTTGAGTAGGTTCACTCACCACACCAACCACCGATGTACCATCAGGTAAAGTGACCGTGGCGCGGTTGCCTATTTTTCCATATTCAAGACGATTGGGGGGTAAAAATACCATCACCACTGGCTGGACTCTATTTGATAGTTTTGCCAAAGAAGCCCCCTCAAGCAGGTATTCGCCTTCATTGACATACAAATCATTAATGACGCCAGCGTTAGGAGCCCTTACATTGAGTTCGGACTGGGTCACTAACAAACGATTAATATCGCGTTCCAAATCGACTATCGATTTTGATATCGGCCCATTCTGATGGTTTTCAATAGCCCATTGGTAGTCCAACAATGCTTTGTTGTAGTCACGTTTTACTTCCACTTCTAGCCGCTCCAGCATGAGCCGGTCAGCTAATGTGAGCAAATCATCTCGATTGCCTTCGGCATATTCCTTTTGAATCTGATTATTGCTAGCCAACGCTGAAATGAAATCTGAAATTTGCTGCTGATGGAGCAGTTTAATCTTTGCCAAAGATGCTTTATTTTGATACTTCAAATCATCAATTCGTTGACGCAACAGCTTAAGATCTTGTTCAACCCTTGGCGCACGAAAATGCATGATAATGTCGTTTTTCTCAACGTAGTCTCCGGGCTTCACAAATAACTCTTCAACATAGCCACGTTGAAATGCATTCAACTCCACCGGCTCCGTCGTCAATATGCCATCGGCAGCAATTAATAGCTTTTCGCTAAAAATGTACCAGAGCAGCAGCACAATTGGACTCATCACAATAGCTAGCAACATGTACCACCTTGCTTTAAAGGCAATACGCTTAGCTGGCGCATATGTCACGTTAAAACCATCTTGTTCAGTAGGTTGTTGCTGTTTGCTATTTCGGAATGTAATTTTCACTAGAACCGCTTCCCTCGTTTAAGTACCCACCAAGGAGCCATATTACTCTCCTCATGGCCACGACGAACCCATTCATGAACCAACGCAAAGGCTGCAAAAAAACGAACCGTAAGGGTATAGAACGGAAAAAACAGGAGCATCCAAGGCAGCATTTTGAGGTCTTCCCTGGGGCGTTCAGAAATCGCAAACCAAAACACCCAGAAATGAAAATTACTCAATAATAAATACAGCAAATATTGCACAGCCAATACACCAACAAAAAACTCTATAGGTAACCATATGGCCATCCAAACCGTATAAATCAGCACTAAAATTGGCATCACAACATTCAAAACAACGCCATAAAATAGGGTGTATAAAAATGTTTTCCACCCCAGTAGTTTAGGGCTGAAGGCATGTTTGTGCTTTCTGAGGTATAAAAACAAAAGGTCCCCATCCCATCGAAGTCGCTGATTAAATAGCTCTTTAATGGTGACAGGGGCATCTGTATGCCCAATGGCCAACGATGCAAATGGAATACGCAATTTAGGATGACGAGACATGTATTGTTTGATGCGCACAGTCAGATCAAGATCTTCAGCGGTGTGAGTATCCCAGCCACCGATATGCATTAGGAAATCTCGCCGAAATGCACCAAAAGCGCCCGATACATTGTTAATTAAATTCCATTCAGCAAGCCCCGTTTTCCCTCCTTGCATCGACAGCATATATTCAATTGTTTGCATGCGAGTCCAGAAACTATCTGTGATGTTCCGAACACGAAGTGAGCCGCCTACGGCGGGTACATTGGGATCTTCAAATTCTTTTAGAACTTGATACACCATATTGTTGTCAAACGAAGTGTCTCCATCGACATTGATGACAATTTCCCCTGTGGCACGGTACAGTCCAGCATTCAGCGTGGAAACGCGTCCACCCCGTTGCCATTTAGGCACAATATCAATCGTACGATTGTTGTAGCGCTGCTGCATTGGCAAGCACTTGAGCGCTGCTTTGTAGGTATCTTGGTTTTGGACGGCACCGTCAATCACAGGAATAATTTGAATGGGGCCAGAATAGATCTGTTCGCACAGCGTCTCAACGGTCTGGATGATGGCATCTCCTTCGCCATAACAGGTGATGATAATTGAGACGCGTGGATGAAAATACAGCGGGGTATTTTTCTGTTGACGTATAGCCCACCGAACAATACCTACATTAATCAAGATAGACAGAGGAAGCTCGAATAACAACACCATAGGGATCATGATAAATAGCAATGCATGATCTTGTTTCAGCATTTCAAGAGTTGAAACACTAACGTAATAGACTGTCGTTAAATCCATTATGGAAGCGCTCCGCTGCAAACACTTGCAAGCCACTGCTCAGCGTTGTCATCAATGGCTTGAATGGGCAAAAAATAAGTACCGATTGACACTTCCAGCGTGCTGTCTGATTGCGCTTCTCCAATCTTAATGACCTTATCTTGAATCACCTCCATTCCTGCCTGTCCCGTATGCGGCAACATAATCATCAAGATATGTTCGTTATATTGGCAGCAGATATCTGTTGTTCTTAGCAGGTTACGTAACCGGTCACTAAAGGCTTCCAGCTGATTCAGTAACGACAACTCTGACTCCAATTGAATCAGAGACGTCAAATTGGAAAAATTGAGGATCAGTAACGAATGTTCGGAACGAATTTCGGTATGAATATTCTGTTCGCTATAACGCTCAGCGAGACGATTAAGCCAGCTCAATGTCCAGCTAAACTGCTCTTTGGGTAAGGCTACGCCCACAGCAGATGGAATCAAATAATTAGCTTTTCCAGTCCGCGCTTTAATGCGGCCACTTTCTCCCAATTTGAGCGCATATATACTTCTTTGTTTCAGGCGCTCTATCGGATTGGACGTTCCGCACGAATAACACTGTGCAACCACTTGGCCATCAATAAAGAAATGATCGCATTCATTGCATCGATGGTTTTCCAGCGGGCGATCATAATCTGTACCGATGTGCTTAAGGTTTGTTAAACAGTTGGGGCACGCCAAGGCGCCTTGACGAATAAATTGCGCCTGATCTGCAATATGGCCACAAGTAAAGCAATGAATTGCACTCTCAGAACGAATATCTATTGACTGACAATTTGGACAGGTATCTACATAGTTTAATAAACCGGAATCACAGTTTTGACACAGCCGGAGTCGGTCTAAAAGTTGCTCATTTTGCAACACAGAATTTCTGACCAATAAAGATGTCCACAAATGTTGGTCATCGGAATTGTCCCATAGAGATAACAGCGGATAGTGGTAGACCGAACTTGCCTGCAGCTCTCGAATGGGCATTAACGCCCGCTCATCAGATAGAAACAAATAGCTAATTAAGCGATCTTCAAGACTGGGTTGTTCAGGGGTTCTAAGTTCTTTTCGACGCTCTCTAAAACGCGCCACATGAGTAATAAAGGTCTGGAATGAATCATCTTCCACTACCCCATCATATAAGGCATAAAATTGTTCTGACGATGCGCAATTTTGAAGATAAACAAGGCTCAATTGTGTGTGGCGATTGAGTCGAATCTCATTCAGATATTTCTCGACGTCTTGCGCTAACAAACCAATTAAGACAACACCATCAATCTGCTCCTGCACACCATCAAGAGATTGTCCAAGCGCGCATTGAGATACTCGAAATACCGATAAACAATGTGGAGCATCCTCCAATGAAGAGGCAATACATAAGATACGAGCTTCATTCGCGTCGGCCATGCAAGCAAACATCCTGTATTTGAACAATAAAGATGATTGACTGAGCATAGAAAGACATTACGAATACCCCAATTTCATCAGACTATTAGATAGCAGTTATGTGTGCAAACACACACTATTCTCAACACCACATATAAAAAAGGCGCTTCCTTTGAGGGGAGCGCCTTCATTTTCAATTGACTAATGTTCAGGCATCTTTCGATTGATGAGAAGGCCATACCAACGCCACAACAACGGCCGCGAACACTGGAATCAACCAAGCAAGGCCATAGCTAAACAAAGGGAGATGGCTGGCAGTTTCCACCAAACTTGTGGTGCCTGGAATTTCTGCGGCTTTCATTGCGTCGAGCATGCTCAGCGCAAATGCAATGCCGACGATCCAGCGAAATGCTTGCTCTGGATGATTCAATTTTGAACGAACTAAGTTCAACACCACTAAAGCCACAGCAACAGGGTACAAAGCAATCAGCACTGGAATCGACACAGCAATGAGGTAGCTCAGTCCTACATTCGCCACCAACGCACTAATTAGCGCAAAAACAATCACTAAGTAGCGATATTGTATGTTCAGTAAATTGGAGAAATAGTCGCTACAAGCACCGGTTAACCCAACTGCCGTCGTTAAACAGGCTAGGGTCACAACTCCCGATAAAATCCATTGTCCGGGCTGACCAAACATTCCTTGCACATAAAGCGCTAAGATTTCACCCCCATTATCCGCTCCAGCCGCAACGGTGCCGCTGGTCGCCCCGAGATAAAACAATGACGTGTAAACCAATGCCAAGCCAATAGCAGCGATAATGCCAGCTTGAATCAAATACCGCGCCTGAAAGCCTTGATCAGTCACACCTTTCTTACGCAACACATCAACAATCAACACACCAAACATTAAGGCACCAAAGGTATCCATGGTGTTATAGCCTTCAATAAATCCTTTGCTGAATGGTGATTCTCGGTACGCTAATTGCGCAGCCGTTAAAGCTGCTTCAGGATTGTTCGTGACTCCGATGTCAGCCAACGGATTAAACACCACAGAGATCCCCAAAATGCCAAGCAACACAATCAGTACCGGTGTTAGTATTTTGCCAATATAGTCAATTAATGCGCCGCGATGTAGCGCTAACGATGCCGCAACTGCAAAAAAGCCAATGGTATATGCCCATAAAGGCAGCGTTGTTTCACCCAACAAATGCTTTAAACCTGTTTCATAGGCCACTAATGATGTTCTTGGTAATGCGAACGCAGGGCCAATGACAATAAAGATCGCGACGGTAATGGTCACGGCTATCGTTTTGGGCAAATCTTGCGTGACCGACTCCATATTTCCGCCGGCCACTGCAACGGCAATCAGCGTCGCAAGCGGCAATCCCACGGCAGTGACTAAAAAACCCAACATAGCCAATGTCACTTCGGTACCCGCCATTTGCCCTGCAATAGGCGGAAAAATAATATTTCCCGCGCCTAAAAAGAACGCAAATGTCATAAAGCCCAGCGCAAAAATATTCTTGGTGTCAAGTCTCATATCAGACATGCATTAATTCTCAAATCATCAGTTTAAATTGAAGGTGTTTGTTGTTCTGTGTTGGAGCGCGATACCAACGCACTCACAATCAATGCCAGTACAGACGGAATGAGCCAGCCCATGCCTTGATCAAACAACGGAATGGATGACAACAACCCATGACCCGGAATAGAGGCAAGAACCCCGGCCACGCTTAGTGCATCGAATAAACCAAATATAGCGGCCACCGCCACCACTAAACGAAACGATAACGTCGGAGATGGCAGTTTATCGGCAAGCACATTCAAAATCACAACACTGATTGCGATAGGGTAAATCGCCACCAACACTGGAATATAAAGTTGGATTAAGTCATCCAAACCAATATTTGCCATTGCCCAGCACACCACCACAATAACGGCCAGTGCGGGCTGATAAGCGACCTTTTCGAATCGTTCTTCAAGGTATTCAGCAAACGCACATGTACCCCCGACGCCTGTGGTTAAGCAGGCAAGAGTAATCACCAAAGCTAAAATCCACTGACCCGGTGCGCCCATGGATGCAGCCATGTAGCGGGCAAAAATTTCGCCGCCATTGGCTGCGCCTTCAGCCACCGAGCCACTAATTGCACCCATATAAAACAAAATAAAGTAAACCAACGCCAACCCAACTGCGGCGATAATCCCGCCGATGAAAAGCGCTTTAAATTGTTCGTCTCGATCAGAAACGCCTTTAGATTTAAGGGCATTAATAAGCAATACACCGAATAGCATTGCCGCCAGTAAATCCATCGTCATATAGCCTTCAAGGAAGCCATTAATAACAGGAGACTCGGCAAACTTGCCTTCTCCTTGTACAATTTCGCCAAGAGGCGACAACAATACATCGACACCTAATACCAACACCAAAAGCAGCATTAAGGGAGCGATAAACTTACCTACCGTATCTAATAATCGGCCGGGATTTCGTGCAATGGCAAATACGGCTGCAAAATAAACCGCACTAAACACCGCCAACAAAACAGCTGAATTAGGGTTTTCAGAGAAGGGTTTCACCGCCAACTCAAACGAAACAAGAGCGGTACGTGGAATACCAAAGCCTGGTACCATGATCAGGTAGATGGCTAGAGCTAGCAACATACTCACACCACTCGGCAAATAACGCCCTAATGCAGAAAGCCCTCCCCGAGCATAAGCCAGCGCAATGATCCCCAACAAAGGAAGACCCACAGCCGTGATCAAAAATCCGAACGTTGCTGGAAAGACTTGCTCACCCGCCTGATATCCGGCCATGGGTGGGAAAATCCAGTTCCCCGCGCCCAGAAAAAAGGCCAAAATCATAAAGCCGAGGCCAATTGTGTCTGAGGTTTTAAGTGCTTTCAAAAGTGTTCCTTTTGCTATACGCGATGGGGTTAAACCGAGGATCTAAGTCCGCTCATTGTCGCTTAAACATTGCTCTATAGAGCCTATGAAATAACCAGCAACATTACCATGTTAAAACTCACCGGAAAACCTTAAAAAGCAAGATAAAATGCCTTCGTCAGGCTTTTGAATTCAGCGGTATACTGATTATTTTCATCCATGATACATAGCTGCTCATACATTAACGAAGCCTCAACATGAACTAACTCTATTGCAACTCTACGCACCATTTTGTCGGCGCGCGTTTGAATATGTAGCACGCGGTGCAAAGACCATTGGTTCAATTGTGCCCAAGATTCAACATCGCTCAGTCGCTCCATTGGCAGCACTAATGCTATGCGAGTATGGTCATGTGCCAATGCGCCTGCTTGGTCGAGCAAGCGGTCGATGGGAAGCTGTTCGTCCAACCGAGCTTGCTGACGCTTGACACAGTTCAGCGTTTGCCCTGCCAAAAAATAAGGAGGGTTACTGACTATCAAGTCATACTTTTTGACCGGGTGCCACTGTGTCACATCACCATGAATCGACCTCAACCGGTTATTCCACGGTGTGTTTAAAAAGTTATCTTGCGCTTGTTCGGCGGCATCTTGGTCTATTTCAACAGCATCAATTTCGGCCTGTAAAGCTCGCTGTGCGACCATCATTGACAAAATTCCGCTGCCCGCGCCCATATCTAAAACAGTCCGCACCGCGTGAACATTCAGCCAGCTTCCCAAAATTAAACTGTCGGTGCCAACCTTCATCCCGCAGCGGTCATGCGCCACAAAAAATTCTTTACAACGAAAACCTGTCATCGTCTGTGCGGCTCGGTGGTATACTTACCGGCCATATCCCTTTTGTTATTTGTTGCTATGCATTTCGCCGAATTAGAACTCGACAAACGACTCCTCTCCTCACTCGATGAGATGGAGTACACACGCCCAACTACAATCCAACAGCAGGTTGTGCCTGCCATGATGGAAGGGTTGGATGTATTGGCCTGCGCACCCACAGGTACAGGTAAAACCGCAGCCTATTTGCTACCTGCATTGCAGCACTTACTGGACTTTCCTCGTGCCAAATCAGGCCCGCCTCGTGTTTTAATCATTGTGCCCACTCGCGAGCTTGCAACTCAAGTACTGGAATCTGCCCGTACCTTGTGTAAAAACAATCACCTGGATTGTCATGCATTAACCGGCGGTGTGGCCCACACAGAATACTCGCAAATGCTGCGCCAGAACATCGATTTACTGGTCGCAACCCCAGGACGTTTGATTGAATACTTGAATCAAGAACTGATTAATCCACGAGAAGTGGAGCTTCTGGTCATTGATGAAGCGGATCGAACGTTGGAAATGGGTTTTGGTCAAGACGTTGAAATTATCGCGGCAGAAACTCGTTGGCGTAAGCATACCGCCCTATTCTCGGCGACATTAGAAGGCAACTTAGTTGAAGACTTCTCAACGCGTCTTCTAAATGATCCTGTATCTTTACGTGCCGACTACGTGCCGCGCCGCGAAAAGAACCGCCTGCATCAATGGGTACATCTTGCAGATGATTTAAACCACAAGCGCCAGCTCTTACTTCACTATTTGAAGGATGAGTCTGTCACCAAAGCCATCGTGTTTGCAAAAACGCGCGAACGCTTGGTTGAGCTAGGCGACTGGTTGCGCTCGCAAGGCCTGCTGCCCATTGAATTGCGCGGTAGCATGGACCAAGACAAACGCGATAATGCATTGCAGAAATTCGCAACCCAAGAAAAAGCCATTTTGTTGGCCTCCGATGTAGCAGCGCGCGGTATTGATATCAGTGACATTAGCCATGTGATCAATTACGACATGCCCCGTACCGCCGATGTTTACGTTCATCGTATTGGTCGAACCGCCCGAGCTGGTCGCAAGGGTACCGCTATTTCATTGGTCGAAGCGCATGACATGCCACAGTTAGATCGTGTAGAGCGCTACACCGATGAAACTATCGATCGTCGTTTTGTGAAAACCCTTCGCCCGAAACACAAAGCCGCGCGTATTACTCCAAAGGTGTCAAAGAAAGACAAATTGAAGAAGAAAAAGGCCGCAGAAAAAGACGAAGACGTGAAATTGCCGAAACAGCGATTGCGCGACAAAAAGAATAAAGGCGCGCCGCGTTGGCTGAAGGCTAAACGCGCCGAGTCGGGTAACAATAACGACACCCCCACTGAAAAATAAACAAGAGCATCGACATGGCTGTCATTTCTGCATTGTACATTTATCCGGTCAAATCACTGGCCGGCTTCAGCCTCAGCAGTGCCACCCTGAGCGAGCATGGACTCCGCTGGCGCAATCGCATTGGTGATCGGCAATGGATGCTAGTACTTCCCAACGGACGATTCGTTACGCAACGCCAATGGCCGCAACTGGCTCGCATCAAAACAGAACTCACCAACGTCGGACTTGTATTGCATAAACAAGGCATGCCTTCCTTTCATGTGTCCTATGATTATGACCCCCAGCGAACCATGCAAGTGACAGTATGGCGAGATGAAGTCCTCGCATTTGATGAAGGCGACGCTGTGGCTCAATGGCTTGGCGAAGCCACTGAAAAATCAAATTCTGGCGTTCGGTTAGTGCGTTTTGGCGACGAGTCTGAACGCCCCGTCTCGGCCAAACATTTGTGGGATGACGAATCTAGCCAAGTGGCATTTGCAGACGGCTACCCAATATTGGTGGCCAACACTGCATCGCTCGATCAATTTAATCGTCACTTGCGCGCCCATGACCTCACGCCACTAAATATGAATCGCTTCCGAGCCAACGTGATTCTTACCGACACGACAGCATGGCAAGAAAACTCTATCTCTGAAATATCAGCGCATCATAATCAGTATCAACTTGGCCTGCGAAAACCCTGTGAACGTTGCCCGATGATCACTGTCGATCAGCAACATGGAAGTAAACCCGAAGACGGACGTCCGCTCAAGTCACTGATTGATTTTGATTGTCTTGGCAACGGAGCAGGCGCTTACTTTGGCCAAAATGCAATTGTCACTCGAGGCGTGGGAAGTTTAATTGAAGTGGGTGACGATGTGAGGCTTGGTTAAGCCCCACACCGCTTACATTCAATGTTAGGCTCTCATCTCATCGCGTAAAAAGACCAAGGTATCACTGCTGGACTGCTCTTCACTGAAATAATAACCGTCAGTGTCAAATCGCTTGAGTTGCTCAACCGAAGAGGGCTTGGTTTCAATCAGATAACGCGCCATTAAACCACGCGCCTTTTTAGCGTAAAAACTGATGATTTTGTATTGCCCATTTTTACAGTCCTTGAACACGGGTGTAATAAGGGTTCCTTTAATCTGTTTGGCTTTTACCGCTTTAAAATATTCATTAGACGCTAAATTAACCAGTACATCATCACCTTGTTCCTGCAATGCTTGGTTCAGCGCATCAGTAATAATGGAGCCCCAAAATTCATACAAGTTTTTCCCGCGAGTATTGTCGAGCTTCGTCCCCATCTCTAATCGATAAGCCAGCATTAAATCCAATGGCCGTAGCAAGCCATACAAGCCCGAGAGGATTCTCAAATGCGATTGTGCATAGGTAAAATCAGCCTCAGAAAGGCTTTGTGCATCAAGCCCAGTATACACATCTCCCTTAAATGCCAATGCGGCTTGTTTGGCATTTTCAGGTGTCATATTGGGTTGCCATTCAGCAAAGCGAGCAGCGTTTAAGCCTGCAAGTTTATCTGAAATTTTCATTAGCCCACCAATATCTGCCGGGGTGAGCTGTCGACAGCGTTCAATCAGTTCAGCCGAATGAGATAATAAATCGGACTGAGAAAAAGAAGAGGTGTTGGCGGGGGTTTCGAAATCCAACGTTTTCGCTGGAGATACAACAGCTAGCATATCAGGGCTCCACAACTAATAAGGCAGCAAGCACTATAACATAGTGCTTGCTGCCTTAAACCCGCCAAATGAAGGGTGACCCACGGGTTACTTTTGAACGTCTTTGGGCTGCCAAACGCCTTTCGCAATTTGTTCATCCAACTCAGGGTATTGGCTGCGATCAAAAGTGGGTAACCGGCCTTCATCAAGTTGCCGGTTATAATCGCGAGCAAGCTTAATCACCACACCCGACAACAATAAAATAGCCACTAAGTTAATCACACTCATGAACGCCATCGACAAATCGGCCATTTTCCAAACAATCGGCAATTCTGCCATTGCACCAAACATCACCATGGCAAGAACAAAGCATCGGAAAAATTGGAGACCGCGCGGATGCTCATGCTCTAAGAACACAAGATTGGTCTCGGCATATGAATAATTGGCCACAATTGAGGTAAAGGCGAAGAAGAAAATCGCAATGGCAATAAAGTACTTACCAAATGCCCCCACTTCATTGGTGAGAGCCAACTGCGTGAGCTCAATACCCGACACACCACTGTTCGGCTCAAGCGCGCCTGAGATCAAAATCACCGATGCGGTGCACGTACAAATCACAATGGTATCCACAAACACGCCGAGCATTTGTACATACCCCTGAGATGCTGGGTGCGGAGGATACGGGGTGGCAGTCGCCGCCGCGTTCGGCGCACTTCCCATGCCTGCTTCGTTGGAAAACAATCCGCGTTTTATACCATTCATCATCGCTTGCGCAACGGTATAACCAATGCCCCCAGAGGCCGCTTCAGCCCAGCCGAATGCACTGCGGAAAATAAGGCTAAACACATCGGGCAGATGCGTAATATTCATCACGACAACAGACAATGCGATCACAAGGTAGAGCAGCGCCATCAATGGCACCACTAATTCGGCAAATCGAGCAATAGAACGAATACCACCAAAAATAATTAACCCAGTGAGTAGCTGAATTAAAATTCCGGTTTGATAGGGTTCCCATCCAAAGGCGACACTGGCTGCATTTGCAATCGCATTTGCCTGAACAGCATTAAACACAAGACCAAATGCAATGATCAAACATACGGCGAATGCCACGCCCATCCATCGCTTTCCAAGCCCAAATTGCATGTAATACGCAGGGCCACCTCGGAAGTTGCCTTGGTCGTCTTTTACTTTGTAAAGCTGCGCTAAACTCGACTCTGCAAAAGAAGTCGCCATACCAATAAGCGCAATCAGCCACATCCAGAAAATAGCGCCCGGGCCACCTAAATAAAGCGCTACTGCAACACCTGCAAGATTTCCGGTGCCAACACGAGCGGCCAAGCTAGTGCACAAGGCCTGGAACGATGAAATACCACTGCTATCAGATTTTCTAGAATTCTTCAGTACCGAGAACATATGCCCAAAATGTCGGAACTGAATAAACCCCAGTCGCACCGTAAAGTAGATGCCAACAGCAAGTAACAAGTAAATCAAAATGCTTCCCCAAAGGAAGTCATTCATCATATCGATTATCTGTTCAAACATAAGAATCCTATTGTTCAGTACAGCTCATGCTGGCAATGCGCTTTGATCATGTGTTTATTCAAGCATAGTGCTTACTGACCGGCATCGATAAGGTTTTTACTACATGAGTTGAATGGTCTAAAACTAGGCACTTTATAGTCGGACACTGATCCTATTAACTTGAAGCTGATCAATGTAAGCGGCATCACTTGCAAATGCCAACACGAAAATATCATTAAAAATAAATAGTTAACAACAGCGTAACACGTCAAAAAGGGGATATTGGGAAGGGAACAAAAAATTTATTGCAAATGCGTATGATTATCATTTGCTTTCATTAAGATTTAGGTTACTATGAGTTCGTGCTTGAGAAGCAGGTCACTGAAAGGTACCGAACTCACTCTAAGTGCAAATCTCGTCTGGCTCTATTGGCTATCATTGCCAAATTCCGGGAATCCCGTTTTGGGATTCCCGTTTTTCTTTGCATCAGCCTTAATGCATATAATCTGCTAAGACGTAAACTAACTCACCACTTTGAGCTTTCAGCGTAAGTTTATTCTCAAATGCAGTGACTTGAGCCCCTTCATTTAAAACGTTCAGCACTGTTTGCTCAATTTTTGAAAGTTCGGGTTGGCAAGCCATCATTGTTGAACCACCGGGTAACATTTTCAGCACGCCATTTGACAGCTCACCCTGACCAAAGAATCGATTACATCCGGCAATTCCAGCTAACCGAAAACCTTCTTGAAACTCAATGTCAGGTCTTTTCTGTTCGTTTAGATTGACTCCCAGTAAATCTGTCACCAGCTCACCGTTGACAGATTCTAGGTTGTAGTGGTGATGCACCAAATCTTGTTTGGTTAAACTCACCGTGCTTCCGCCCGAAGTGGCAACACAACCGACTAAAGCGATTGATGCTAAAAATGCCATGAACAAATTTCCCATCTTCATCTCCGTATCTCGTTGATATCTATATGACACTGATGATTCTAATGGGTTCAATCGTCGCCCAAACAAATCGACCAATCTACGCCGTCACCCTGGAGTGGCGGACACCAATAGTAGCCACCTGTAATAGGCCGAGTGAAGTTGAACAACGCATCCACGATGCCATCCTCAAGGCCTGCCATGCGCACCATTTGCTGCTCAAACGCCTGATGAGAATGACCGAAGGCAACAAACATCAATCCTGCATCAGGCCCTTCTGCCCATGCCATCGATCTGCGCACCATAAAGGCTTCAGGGGCAAAACTTTCTTGTGCTGTGCGTTTTACATGAGCGCTGTCGGGAGCATCGTCTAATTCTTCATTGTCAGAAAGTCTTCGACCAATCATGTGGTCTTTTTCCGGCTGGGAATGCATCGAGAAACGTGCAAGATCATGAACCCACTGTTGCACTGCAACATAACTGCCACCATCCAACCCTTGCCCTTGTCCTGCAACAATGGCCGCAGCCATTGCATCATCACCCGTTGGATTCTCAGTACCATCTTCGTAGCCCGTCAAATCGCGGCCACTATCGTGCAAGAAGGCTTGTGTTTGATGCACAAGGTCAAAACATTCACTCAGTTCAGACGCCAAGAACTGGGCTTCAATTGCCAATTCTCCGGGGGAGTCGCCACGCAGCCAGATCCACACATCATTTTGAGTGGAGGGTACATTCACTCCCGAGCCACTCATGGCTGGAAATGTTGCTAAATCGATTTGGGTTTCAGCGATCGTGGGGATCAGTGCAGGACCAATTCCAAAAACATGCTGCGTTTCAATTTCACTTTGTTGCAAGCAGTGCAGTGCTTCTTTTAGGGTCACTTCGGGTAATTTATCAAAACTTAAATAGCAACCGTGCTTTGGTAACGGTTGAAGAATTCCTGATTGCATAGGTTCACTCCTTATCTGCTCTGAGCTAAGACTAGGTAAGAATAATGACATTGGCATTGTTGGAAAACAAAAAAGGCCGCAAAAGCGGCCTTTTTTCATCATGGACTCTGCTTAACGCCAAGATTTGTAAGTATTAATCAAACCATTGGTGGAACTATCGTGACTGCTAACGTCTGCATCATCACCAAGCTCTGGAAGAATAGCACTGGCCAACTGCTTGCCCAATTCCACGCCCCACTGATCGAAACTATAAATGTTCCAAATCACGCCTTGTACAAAGATTTTGTGCTCATACATTGCAATCAAACGACCCAGCGTTGCAGGGGTCATTTGCTTGAATAAGAATGAGTTTGTTGGGCGGTTACCTTGGAATACTTTATGCGCCACTAGATCTGCCACTTCTGCATCGGTTTTACCCGCCGCTTTGAATTCAGCTTCAACGGCTTCTTTGGTTTTGCCAAACGCAAGAGCTTCAGTTTGTGCAAAGAAGTTGGCTAATAATTTAGGATGATGATCGCCCGTTGGGTTGTAGCTAATAGCAGGCGCCAAGAAGTCACATGGGATCAACTTCGTGCCTTGGTGAATCAATTGGTAGAACGCATGTTGACCGTTGGTACCAGGCTCACCCCAAATGATTGGGCCAGTTTGATAATTTACAGCCTCGCCGCTGCGCGATACGTACTTGCCATTACTTTCCATGTTGCCCTGCTGGAAGTAAGCCGCAAAACGGTGCATGTATTGGTCGTACGGTAAAATCGCTTCTGAGTCGGCATCAAAGAAATTACCATACCAAAGACCAATAAGTGCCATCAGTACCGGTACATTATTTTCCAGTGCAGTGTCTTTGAAATGCAAATCGGTGTCGTGAGCCCCTTGCAACAGTTCTTCATAGCGCTCAAAGCCGATGGTCAATGCAATGGATAAGCCAATTGCACTCCACAAGCTGTAACGACCCCCAACCCAGTCCCAAAACTCAAACATATTAGCTGAGTCGATACCGAATGCTTCTACCGCTGCGGTGTTGGTTGAAAGTGCTGCGAAGTGCTTAGCAACATGAGCTTCGTCGCCCGCGGACACCAAGAACCAATCTCGAGCACTCAGTGCGTTGGTCATGGTTTCTTGCGTGGTAAATGTTTTAGATGCAATCAAGAATAATGTAGTTTCTGGATTTACATTTTTGAGAATCTCAACAACGTGAGTGCCGTCTACGTTAGAAACGAAGTGCGGAGTAATGCCTTTGTCCCAGTATGGCTTCAAAGACTCAGTCACCATAACAGGTCCTAAATCAGAGCCACCAATACCAATATTCACCACATCAGTAATGGCTTTACCCGTATAACCTTTCCAGCGACCACTATGCACTTGCTCACAAAACTCTTTCATTTTGGCAAGTTCATGATTCACTTTTGGCATCACATCTTCACCGTCAACCATCACCGGGGTGTTGCTACGATTACGCAATGCAGTGTGGAGTACGGCACGGTTTTCAGTGGCGTTTATTTTATCGCCACCGAACATAGCAGCAATGGCTTGGCTCAGTTCAGTTTGCTCAGCAAGTGCGAGCAAGTGGCTCAATGTCTCGTCATTAATCAGATTTTTTGAATAATCAAATAAGATATCTTCAAACTGAGTCGAGTATTGAGAGAAACGACCGGCATCCGCGTCAAATAAAGCTTTGATCGACGTAGACTTCATAGCCTCAGAGTGTTGAGTGAGGGCTTCCCACGCAGGGGTTTGAGTCGGATTGATGGACTTGAGCATGTCTTCTCCTATGTAAAGCATGTGGGGGCTAGCTAATTGTGCGCTTGTGTTCGCGCTTGCAAGCAACTACTGGCCTTTATATTCAATTGGTTAGTTGGGATTATTATGTGACGGCTCGCATTGACTGTCGCCTAATTAAGTCGGCTGAGTTGCAGATCTATAAAATTTAGACGAATTTCAGCTCGGCATAATACTTAAATTGGCGCTAGATCTCACCCTGTTTTTACTGGTTGGAGCACCGTCACATAAACGCAACATTTGTCGTTTACTTTTTACCCTGTTGTGATATCAAAAATACTGCTCATCATGAGCAATCGTCTCATTATAGATTCGGGGTACATCACTATGGAAAGACTGGAATTTGGTTATTCAGATAGTTCATACGACAAATCTAATGAACGCAACTCTCGCTCCAAACGAAAGTGGCGAGAAATAGAGTCCATCAAAGAAAAATATCGATTACAAAAAGAATTAGATGAATTCGACTTCTCATTTAGTGATGGTTTAGACGAACGTTGATGACAACGTCAATGCTCCAGAGCTAAGCACCCGCGAGAATCCGAAGGCTCTCTCGAAAACCGCAGCAATGTGCAGATATTAAAGCTGTAACCTCCTGAATTTTTCGTCAACTTTGTGACATTTGGCGAAAAATTCCACGCGAAAGCATTATTGTTAACAGTTAAACTTGATCAAAGCTGCGTATGCTCTGATCCTTCTCGATCTTTTTCTGGGTCATTTCCCACGGATCGTTCAAAAGTCACGAACCTCTTGCTTGCGCGCGTTTTCAATAAAAACAAGTGAAAGGTGTTCACCTCTATGTCTGCTAGAAATACGTTTATTTACAGTACCATTGTCGCTGCCGCGCTCTCGCTTGCTGCATGTGGAGGAGGCGGCGGTTCAGATAATCCTGACTCAATAGTTACACCCGATACTACCCCGGAAAGCTTCACGTTTACGGCGCAAACTGACGTGAGTGAAGGTGTCTGGATCGAATCCAACACGATCACTGTGTCAGGTATCAATAAAGCGACAACCATCTCGGTTACCGGTGGCGAATATGCTATTGGTAGTGGCAACTTTACGGCTATGGCAGGTGATATCGAGCTGAACCAAACGGTTCGCGTGCGACTTCAAACACCCATTCAAGCAGGCCAGAGCAGCAGCGCTATGTTGTCGATCGGCGGTGTTACAGCCACTTTTACCGCAACAACGACCGCAGATACCACGCCAGATGCGTTTACTTTTACGGCGCTGCAAGATGTTGCTAAAAACATTTGGCTAGAATCCAACAGCATAACGGTAGCGGGCATCATTAGTCCTGCGAATATTGAGATTACAGGCGGTGAATACTCAATCGATGGCGGCAGCTATAGTAGTTCCAGTGCGACTGTCGGTGTTGGTGAAGCAGTACGTGTCCGCGTTCAATCTTCTAACTTAGGTGGAGAAGCAAGCACTGCAACACTGACGATTGGCGGTGTTTCCTCTGCTTTTACTGTCACGACTGCCGCAGATGCTATTCTTGGTAATCCGCGCGTTGATGTTAATTTTAACCGCAAGCACAGCGTTAATGGGGTCGCTCAGTTTGATCGACAGAAATACATCACAATTCACGCGTCGCATCAAGAGAATGGCTGGAGTGAAAATGATAGCCACAGCCGCAATGCACCAAATGCCATTGATAATTTATTGACAACCTTTGCCAACGGCTACGACGTATATTTTGGCCGTGAAACGGGATCTCCAGGTTGGCAGTTGCGTAACGTGGCACAAGATACCAGTCGTGCAGGCTTTATAGATGAAGCAAGTGCTACGACACGAGGTAATGGTGTTAAATGGAGCTATACCAACGGTACTAGTGACAAAGTAACACAAGCACGTGCCGTGGAGTTCCGTGCTCGCGATATGATTGTTGGAGGTCAGCAACACCCATACTGGCCTGAAGGCACATTGATCAACACAATTGGCGGCACAGCATGGGCGTTTTCGCAGGAAGATACAGTGGATGAGCCGCTAGGTACTGCAACCGGACACTTCTTTAGTCAATTTTTATCTAAGTATTTCGCATTAAACGATAGTGATTTAGGTACCCCTAAACCAACGTATTTTGAAGTAATGAACGAGCCACTGTATGACTTAACCAGCGTGCGCTCTGGCGCAGACCGTGTTGAGCCGGTCGACATATTCCGTTTCCATAACACCGTTGCTGATGAAATTCGTAAAACTTCTGCAAATGATAATATTGCGGTTGGAGGCTATACCGTAGCCTTCCCAAATTTTGAAGAAGATGATTTTAACCGTTGGAATGATCGGGACAAGTTATTCCTTGATACTGCCGGTGATAAAATGGATTTTATCTCGATTCACACCTATGACTTCCCTCGGTTCGAAAACAGCGAGCGCTTCCGTAAAGGCAGTAACCTAGAAGCGACTTTGGATATGCTGGACCACTACAGTATGTTGAGCTTTGAAGAAGTGAAACCACTCGTGGTGTCTGAATACGGTGCTCAGATTCACACATTAATTAACCAAGGTTGGAGTGAGGAGCGCAATACGCACTCGCTACGTTCAACAAACTCCCAGTTGATGTCGTTCCTTGAGCGTCCGGATACCATCGCGAAAACGATTCCGTTCTTTGTAGTGAAAGCTGAGTGGGGTCGCAAAGAGGTGAATGGCGTGACAGTACCTTACGGCCCGCGTTTGATGATTCAAGAATTTGAACGCACCGGAGATAGCAGTCAGACGTCTTGGGTGTACTCAGATCTCGTGCTGTTCTATGACTTATGGTCAGACGTGGCTGGTACTCGAATCGATACATACGCAACCGACCAAGATCTTCAAGTCGATGCATATATCGATGGTGATACGGCGTATATCATACTAAACAGCTTAGAATTTGATGAAACAGATATAGATTTGAATGCCTTAGGCTTAGATGAGTCAACTATTTCTAGCGTGACAATTCGCCACTTAGTGTCGTCGAATGATGCCAACTTAGCGTCATCGATAGAAACGACTGAATTGACGGAATTACCGGATACGGTCACTTTGGATGGCGAAGGCACCATGATCATTGAAGTGGTTCGCAATGCCGATTACATGATCGACCAAACATTGTCAGAATCGAAACATTATGCGGATAGCTATCTGCAGGAGATTATTGCAAATCAAGCAATTGATTTCTCGATCTCCGATGTGACGGTTGGCAATCATGGTGAGGCGGTATTACGTTTAGGTATTGGCCGAGCGCACGATAAATCGTTGCAGCCAACGGTGACAGTAAATGGGAATACCGTGGCAGTACCTACGGACTTCCGCGGCTACGATCAGGTCTCAGGCGATATCAACACAGGTCGAGCCAGCTTCTACGGTACCTTAGAAATCCCTGTATCACTCTCTGCGCTACAACAAAATAACACTGTGTCTGTGACTTTTCCCGACGCCGGAGGCCATGTCGCGTCCGTAGTGATGCAAGTATTTAACAGCACAGATGCGGTTATACGTTAAACGCGACAATGACCCCTGTTTGAGATTGAAACCACCCCCGATGTGAGTCGAGTGGTGGTTTTTATACGAGCAATGTCGTGGTTTTGCGAGAAGAGAAACGCTTTAGTGATATTAAAAAGTCAGTATTAACGCTTCGTTGTGCAGCTTTATCATCACATAACACCACCAGCAAGTGACTTCCTATTGTGGCCTTACGCTCTTGATCCAACGCTACCTATGGCGCTTGTATATCATAAAGAAGCCCCGCAAAAATGCGGGGCTTCTTTGGTTTTCGGCTCAACCAAACATCTTAACCGTGTAAAGTTTGATGCAAGGGTTTGTAGCGCTCGCTTACTTGTGTGCCAAATAACGGATCTGCTTTTTTCGCCAGCTCTTCCAGCGAATCGACATCTGAAACTCCATCGTATGGCAATAACTTTAAAATTGCGTCCCAATCGTCGTTAGTGAGTTCTTCACGCAACATTGGGATAATATTGTCTTCTTCGTAGTTCAGATGACTGGTTTGAACATACAAAAACTCCGATAACGCATCAATGTATTGCTGTTGGGGCACCACTGCGTCCATCAGAATCATTTCTGTCATATCACTCAAGCGCTGCGTCAACTCAGAAATTTTCTGATGCTGAACCGCTAATTGATGAATCTCATCCTGATGGCCTTGCGTTTTTTCAAGATAGTATTCGTAGATAAGGTCTTCACACGGATGATGATGTTTATCAGCATAGTCATGAAGGTAATCGATTATGTCTTTAATGAAGTCATAGCGAATACTGCGATCTTCTTTCAGATCATTCAACTTGGCATCAAGGAACTTAAGCAAAGCAGCCATATTGACATGCTCTTTTTGGATAATATCCAGAATCATGTAATTTCTCCCAGCCGATAAAGCCCTAAATATAGGCTCAAGCAATCCATATACTAAAGTCAGTATATGAAGGCTTTGATAAATTTCGTATGCGCCAGCTCAATTTTATGTACGATTTTCGATCGAATGAATAGCCAAATCTAGTCTGATTCTAAACGCCAATCAACAGGCGCAATTTGGCGTTCCATCAACCAACGATTGGCTGCAGAAAAGCAGCCTGAACCGTTAAACGATACAAAATCTTTACCTGCTTTTGTGGCGCCTAAGGGGCTTGGATGCGAGGTTTTAATCACACAATGACGTTGCGTATCAATGTGTTCACACACGCCATGAGCAAACTTACCCCAACTTAAAAACACAACATTTTGAGTACGGTCATTTATGGCGCTTAGAGCCGCATTCGTAAATTGCTCCCAACCCTTTTTCTGGTGTCCGCCCGCTTGGCCTTCAGGCACTGTCAACACACTATTGAGTAACATCACGCCGCGCTCGGCCCACGCCTGTAAGCATCCAGTTTGCGGGATATCCATGCCCAAATCACGATTCAACTCTTTAAAAATATTCTTCAACGATGGCGGCTTATCCACCCCCGGTTGTACTGAGAAAGATAAACCATGGGCCTGACCTTCTCCGTGATACGGGTCTTGCCCTACAATGACAACTTTAACTGATTCCAGCGGTGTCAGCTCAAAGGCTTTGAACATGTTTTCGCTCGTGGGGAAAATACGCTGCCCGTCTTGCTTTTGTTCGCGCAAGAATTGGCTGAGTTGCTGCATATACGCTTGACTCATCTGGTCTTCAAAAAACTCTTTCCAGTAACCACTTACTTGTTCAATTGCACTCACGCCGATGCTCCTTAAATATATTCTTCGATCAGGGTATCACTATTACGCTCAAGCAGATATCTAACTCCAAAAACCATTGCACCACTGACCATCGGGGGGTAGTCTCATCGCCAGATTAAACAAAAATTTAGGAGCCTACGCGCGATGGAAACTACTAGCCGAACTATCCCTGCCCGCAAACGTATTGCATTAGTTGCTCATGACCACATGAAATCTGCTCTCATGGAATGGGTATCAATTCGTAAAGAGCAGTTAATTGAACACGAACTGTTTGGCACCGGCACCACAGGTACTTTAGTTGCAAAAGCAACGGGTATAGATGTGTCTTGTATGTTGAGTGGCCCAATGGGGGGCGATCAACAACTCGGCGCTAAAATTGCCGAAGGCAAAGTCGACATGATGATCTTCTTTTGGGATCCCCTCGACGCCGTGCCGCACGATCCAGATGTAAAAGCACTGTTACGCCTTGCGGCGGTGTGGAATATTCCGGTCGCGTGTAATCCTGCATCTGCAGACTTTTTAATTGAGTCACCATTGCTCAATTGCGAATATGAGACTCGCGTACCCGATTATGCTAACTATTTGAAAAAACGTACTTGATTGATATTTGGTAATGTTTAAGTCAAAAATGTTTGCTACTTTGAATTCTGACGTTTTTGATTACTGACCTCACAATAAAGGTTGTCTGCCTATGCAAATGAATCCTCTTTCGAGCCAGTACCTTGGCTTTTCAATCGCCAGCCCGATTGTTGTTGCGGCGTGTCCGCTTTCAACTAAATTGGAAAATTTGGAGCGCATGCAAGATGCTGGCGCCGGAGCTGTTGTGCTGTTTTCTTTATTTGAAGAGGGGAGGCGCAATAATGGCGAACCCGACTCGCAGTACCGCGTGTCGAGTGACGACTATTTGCGACTAGTAGACGACGCTTCTAGCAAGCTTAATATTCCTGTGATTGCCAGTTTAAACGGCACCAATCTCGATCACCTAAGCCAGATGACCATGCTCGCCACCAATGCAGGCGCCCATGCCGTCGAATATAACCCGTATCATTTACCGGTTGATTTGACTCAGAGCGGCCGCGATATTGAAGAACAACTCGTTGAGCTAGCCACAGAAATGCGTGCTATTTGCCAAAAACCAATGGCCCTGAAATTAATGCCGACATTGAGTTCTCCAGGCAATTTGGCACTCATTCTCGATGGTATTGGTGTAGACGGTTTAGTCATGTTCAACCGTTTGTATTTACCGTCAGTGGATACTGAAAACATGAATATTCACCAAAGTGTTCAGTTATCTCGCAAAGAAGATAGCCAATGGAGCATTCACTGGGCGTCACTACTATACGGCAAAATATCCAGCAGCATTATTGGCAACAGTGGTATTGAGAATGCAGAGCAAGCACTTCAATACTTGCTATCTGGCGCATCTTCGGTGCAAGTGGCAAGCTGCTTAATTCGTAACGGCATCGACTATCTGAAAAGCCTAAATCAGGGTTTGGAAGATTGGATGAATCATCATGAATGTGACGATATTCAAAGCTTAGTTGGATTGCTCACCGAGCAACGTCAAGCAGATAGTCACACGTTGGAGCGGCTAAATTACATGAAGTCGTTGCATAACTTTCAAAGTCCGTACTTCAAATAACCATAAAGAAACCCGCCTGATGCGGGTTTCTTTTTATTGAATCAACGACCAAACATTCTTGATAACGTTTTGTCTTTCACAATAAAGTGGTGGTAGAGCGCGCCCAGCACGTGAAGTACAATCAGCCCGATGACTACATTTCCTGCAATCTCGTGAACTTCATGGGTGATCTCATTCAGCCATTCTAACTTTTCACTCGCACCTGGAATGGTGAAAAGGCCAAAGAAAGGTGTTTCACGCCCTCCTGACCAAGACATCAGAAAACCGCTTACAGGCATGAGAATCATGGCAACATAAAGTAAGCGATGCCCCCATTGAGCTGCCAAACGGGCAATTCCTTTTCCCAAAGGCTTTGGTTTACCTTTTGATACCACAGCCCAAATGCGAAATAAAACAAGCCCCCCAACTAATACACCCAGTGATTTGTGCCAGAAGTACAGCTCGAATTTTTCTGGCCCACGTGGCATTTCGCCAGCAATGAGAATTATGACGATGGCCGCTATCATCGCGATGGCAACTAGCCCATGCATTAGCTTAACCATGGGATGAAATTTTTGTTCGTGGCTCATGACGTTGTCTCTTATGTTTTTTTAAATAGTTTAAAGGCTCTAGAATTAAGCGCAATATGCCATAACGTTCTGCTTACAATTCCTTACAAAACATAGGGTAAAGTCACACTTCAAAAATTTAACAAATCTTTAATCTTGTCATGCTACTGACATAATCCTATGTCACCGTGAACCGCTTCACGCAAACTAGGTAGTATGATCATGGCGCCCTCACCGCTTGAGCAAGAGTTAGAACGTATTATAGAGAACCGCTCCTTAACCTCTCTATTTCAACCTTTGGTTCATCTTAGACGCGGAACAGTGATTGGCTACGAAGCGCTTTCACGGGGTCCTTCGGACAGCCCTCTTCATTCGCCAGCCGCTCTTTTTGAAGTTGCGTCAAAGTCACAACGTCTGTCGCAGTTGGATTTGCTATGTCGGCATTGCGCCATTGAACGCTACAATGAGTTCAACACTGATGCGCTCCTGTTTATTAATGTCAGTCCAGTCACCTTGCTGAACGAAGATCACCCCAAAGGAATGACCGTTCAATGGTTGGCGCATCACAACATTAAGCCTGAAAATGTGGTGATTGAGCTCTCCGAACAGCATCAAGTAGATGATCCCCAGACGCTTCTAAAAGCAGTGAATCACTATCGTAACCTTGGGTTTCTGATTGCCATTGATGATCTCGGTGCAGGCTTTTCCGGACTTCGCTTGTGGAGCGAGATTCAACCCGACATTATCAAAATCGATCGCTATTTTATTAGTCAAATTCATACTGATCCGGTTAAAAAAGAATTTGTTCGCAGTATTGTCTCACTCGCCCAAACCACAGGTTCCAAAGTCGTTGCAGAAGGCATTGAAACCGACGAAGAACTTCTTCAAACACAAGAGCTTGGCATTGACTATGGTCAAGGCTATTTACTCGGTCGCCCAATGCGCTCTATCGTCGACACAGCCGTTGGCGCGTATAAAATTAGAAATGACAGCTCTAACTTGTTGCACAGCCTCCAAGATACGGCAGTGGTCTTGTTGCAACCCAGCAAACCTGTGGATCACCTCGTAGCATCAGGCGAAGTTGTCGACCGATTCCTGCGAACGCCTGATTTGCAATCCATCGCCGTAACAAACGGTCCGCTGCCTGTCGGAATCGTACAACGAGCGAATATTCTTGAACTATTTTCAACTCCCTATGGCAGAGCGCTCAACGAAAGACGTCATATCGGTCAAGTCATGCAGCTGAATCCTGTGATAGTGGAATCAGATATTTCACTCGAAGATGTCAGTCGCATTGTGACCGATGAAGAAAGCTTTGATGTTCGGACTCACTTTGTGATTACAGTGCAGGGCGAATATAGAGGGCTAGGGTCAGTACGGAGTTTGCTCCGCAGGATCACTGAATCCCGTATTCAAAGTGCCCGTTACGCCAATCCTCTTACGATGTTGCCGGGAAACGTTCCCATTTATCGCGAAGTCGAACGGTTGCTCAAGAAAAAGCAAGAATTTGTCATTACCTACCTCGACTTAAATCACTTCAAACCCTATAACGATGTGTACGGTTATGGTCGTGGGGACATGATCATCCAACTGGTGGCTGAGCTCCTAAAAAGCCATGCCTCTGCACCGGGAAATTTCATCGGTCATGTGGGAGGCGACGATTTCGTAGCTATCTTCACCGATGACAATTGGCAACTGCAGTGCGAACTTATTTTGAAAGACTTTGTTGCCCGTATCCCAAATTATTATGAAGCAGTCGATATTGAACGCAATGGAATTGTAGCGCGTGCACGCAGTGGCGTAGAACAATTTTTCCCACTACTTGGATTAGCCATTGGCGCGGTACAACCCGATCCTAACCACTGCCATTCGCATCATGAAGTGGCCGCGTTAGCCGCTGACGCCAAAAAAGAAGCCAAACGTTTAACCGGCAGCCGATTGTTTATGTCACGTCGGCGTATGCCTGCCAAACCGTCTGAGTGCGATACTGTTAAGTTCGTGAAGAGTGCGTAGATAAAGCTTACCGTTGGATTAATAGTTGTGGCCTATGTTGGGTATTTGACAAAACAATTGGCCGAATAGCCGGTTCCTGCACATACTGGACGTGTGTGCTTTAGGGAGGAACTGCTATGCCACATAACCATCAAGTTCGTGATTTCATGCATAAACATTTTCCACACATGAAGGTCGGTACACCGCTGACTGAAACTGTGGACTTATTGCGCGAATTCGCAATTACAGGCACCCCCGTGATGGATGCCAATAAGAATTTAAAAGGGTTCGTGTCTGAACAAGACTGTATCCGTGTTCTTATCAGCGCCTCTTACTTTTGCGATACCACGCTGAAAGTTGATGATGTGATGAACAACGAACCACTATCGGTATCACCTGATATGGGACTCATCGACTTGGCACAGCAGATGGTTCACGAGAAACCCAAAATCTATCCAGTTGTTGAAGACGGCAAAGTCATTGGTGTGATTAGCCGCTCCGATGTCATGGCAGCACTCGGGCAATCACTCAAATCATGCGTTCCAATTTAAAGCGATAACTTAAAATGCCACCGCCAAGCTCATCAAAGCTTGGTGATGGTCAAAGTCGTCTTGCCCCCAAGCGCTGATCCACTCGGTTCGGATAAACACTGCATCAGATATTGGGAACTCCCCCCCAAGACCAAGCAACCAACTGATTTGATGGGCTGAATCTTGGCATACAAATGCTTCGCCTAGCGCTTGGCACTCTCCCTTTTCGCGTTCTAAAAATGCCACCGTGTCATAATCGTCATATTGCACACCGACACGGTAAAACGCGCTAAAGTCACGATAGTAAGCAAACCCTAACAAGCTCGCTGAAGTACTCCAATTGCCGTCAATGGCAATAGACTGTCCTTCAATCAAGTCCATATCCAGTTCACCGGGTTGCGTCAGCCCAAACTCAATTCCCCACACACGATCAAATCTGTATCCTGCATAGCCGTACCAAGTGCTACTCCAGTTTTCATCGTCTTCACCCGACACATTTCCATAGCCGCCTCCTGCACCAACATACCATGGTGACTTCAGATCTTTTTCGATGAGATCCCAGCTGCTGGCTTGGCCCAAGCTCGACACAAGTATTGCAAAACCAATAATGATGCTTCGAGACACTCTTATCTCCTTATTGAATGTTAACGCCACATACCTTACGCCAGTTAAGACAAAACTAAATACTACAGCTTTAGATTTGTGGTTTTTGGCTAAAATCACTTGCGTGATATCGAACGAATACAGTATGATTCGCGCGCGCTCAAATGCGCAACTGCAGGAGTGGCGGAATTGGTAGACGCGCTAGCTTCAGGTGCTAGTGACCGTAAGGTCGTGGGAGTTCAAGTCTCCCCTTCTGCACCACATTAAAAGGCTCGCACCTTGATTAAGGTTGCGGGCCTTTGTCATTTTTGATCAAACGCATTTGCTCCATTTAAAAACTCAGCAATACTTAGTGTATAAATAGTGCCCAATTGGAATGGCAATGAACGAGTTTTTAAGCGCGTTACCTAAAGCAGAGCTGCACCTTCACATTGAAGGGACGCTTGAACCTGAGCTTATGTTCATACTTGCTGAACGTAATCGTATTCACTTGCCTTACGCCAGCCCTGATCTTCTTAAATCCGCATACGACTTTCATAACCTTGAGCAATTTTTAGATCTCTATTATCAAGGCACCTCGGTACTTCAAACCGCCAATGACTTCTACGATCTGGCGATGGCTTACTTTGCTCGCTGCGATGTAGAGCATATTCTTCATTACGAAGTGTTTTTCGATCCGCAAGCACACATCAGGCGTGGCATATCCATGGATATCATCATGGACGGCCTTACTGGCGCTCAACAAGATGCTTGGCATCACTATGGCGCAAGCAGCGGGTTAATCATGTCGATACTGCGCGATTTACCGGTGGATGACGCACTCGAAACACTCAAGCTTGCCAAACCTTGGCAACACGAAATTATTGGTATTGGATTAGACTCTGCCGAAAAGGGGAACCCACCAGGGAAATTCCGTACTGCATTTGAAATTGCAGACGAATATGGTTGGCATCGTGTTGCTCATGCGGGCGAAGAAGGCCCTGCAGAATACATTTGGGAAGCACTCAACGAACTAAAAATACGCCGCATTGATCATGGAGTGCGTTGTGTAGAAGACCCTAAACTTGTTGATTACTTGGTCAAGCACCAAGTGCCTTTAACGGTTTGTCCGCTATCGAATGTTCGACTTGGCGTATTTCCAGACATCGCTCAAAGCAATTTTAAGCAACTGTTAGACTTGGGGCTTTGTGTCACCGTGAATAGTGATGATCCGGCCTATTTTGGCGGCTATCTCACTCAAAATATGCTAGCAATACAAGATGCCTTTGAGCTTACCCAACCACAGTGGATTCAGCTCACACATAACAGCATCGACGCATCGTTTGCGCCCGCTGAACGAAAACAAGCGCTAAAACAGCGCCTGCTCTCAACTGAAGTCGAATTTCAACAACGAGCGTCGGCCTAATTTGTCATTCGCCTTTGTAGCGAGGTTCAACCGCACCTGCCACTTCAACCTCAACGGCAAAGATCGAGCCAGATAATGGGTATTGTTCTGCCTCTTCCTCCGATCCCGCCTTAGTGGTCGTGATATAAAGTGTCTTTAAATCGCTACCGCCAAATGCAACCATCGTTGGGTTTTTAGCCGGTACCGCAATGGTATTGATAATCTCGCCTTGCGGATTCAGCTGAACAACTCGGCCACCACCATACAATGCTGACCAGTAATTCCCATCCGCATCAACTGACGCTCCATCGGGACGCCCCCAGCCAAGAGGGAACTCGGCAAAAATACGCGACTCACCGACCGTACCTGTGTCTAAGTCATAGTCGCATGCAAAGATCTTGTGCTGAGGAGTGTCTGAGTAATATAAGGTTTTTGAATCAGGGCTGAATGCCAAACCATTTGATGTCCAGTTTTCTCCTACCAATTTTTTGACGGTACCTTGATCAAGGCTGTAGAAGTGACCACTGTAAGCATCTTTACGTGGGTTCAATGTTCCAGCGATGAACCGACCTGCTGCATCACAGCGGCCATCGTTAAATCGCTGCCAATCTTTATCAGCTTCAGGATCTGCAATTGGGGTAATGCCGCCTTCCAAACTGTCGATGGTGACGTAACCTGAGCGCAAACCCGCAACAAAACCGCCTTTTTCACGGAGCGCAAAACAGCCGATTTCTTCGTCTAGCTGCAGCACCTTGTTTGTGCCAGTTTTAGGGTCAAATTGGTTTAAACGAAAGTTATCAATATCAACCCAAAATAAAGTTTGAGTCTGCTCGTCCCATCGAGGGCACTCTCCGAGCTTGGCATCGATTTTAAGCGCTGTTTTGACCTGGCTCATGGCAAATCCTTTGAAGTATTTATTTAGATGTAAAATTTTCCGCACACTATACACCAAAATGATGGTTTAGGGCGTTTGACCTTGTTCGATATCCATCGCAAGTTGCGACATCTTTTCGGTCATGCCATTGAGTAGCAATTGATGCCACGGGGCATAGAAATACCAATACGCTAAGCCCATAAAACCCGCTGGATGCCAAAGTAATTCTACGTTGAGTTCACACGACTGTTTAGACTTGGGCTCTATGGTAATTTGCATGCCACCACCGCCTGGTGCCTTCATACCGAACTTCATCACCAGCAAGCTTTCTTGTTCCACACTCAAAATACGCCAAGAATCGACCCGCTCCCCCACTCTCAACATGGTGGGATCATCTCGGCCATGATCACGGCCATTTCCCCCCATGCACCAATCCATCCATTCGCGCATGGCCCACAATATATCCATGTAAAAATAGCGATGCTCACCACCGAGTAAATTCACAACCTGCCACACACTTTTGGCCGAAGCTGGCACTGTGATGCTTTGACTCGCGCATTTGGAATAAAACCCATGCCGATGAGAAAAGTTTCGAAAAGCAGGCACTCCGTCCTCCCAACGCTTGGGGTAAACCTCAACAGTCTCCTCTTCTAGAAGCTGAGATAGCGCATCTTCATAAGCGACTAAAGTCTGCGGAATGAGCGTCTGTAAAGGAGCAGGGTTAGCTTGTAGTCTCTCGGATAGTCCTTCGATCAAAGCTTTGGCTAGCGATTTAGGTACAGATGTGACTATTCCAAGCACTGCGGTAGCCAATGACATTGGTAAATGCTGGGTCGAAACAATACGGCAACGCCAGCCCATATGGGCAGCAAGGCGCTCCATCATATCTCGATAACTCATCCATTCTGGCCCTGTTGCCTCGTAAGTTTTTCCTTGAGTTTCTGGAAGGTCAAGAAAACCAGTGAGGTATACAACAATATTACTTAGAGCAATGGGCGGTGCTAACGTATGAATGGAGTTAGGAGTAACCACCCAGGGCAAATTCCCAACCATATCTCTCATGACTTCAAAAGCGGCCGAACCTGGCGCAATAATGATACCCGCGCGAAGTTCAGTCACGGCAATGGGCGATGATGCCAACACTTTTCCGGTCGCCAGTCTAGCCTGCATATGTTCGGATTGTGGCGTATCCGACAACAAGCTCCCCATATATATGATACGTTTAACTGTCGATTGTTGAATTGAAGCCACTAAATTTTGAGCCGCTCGAACTTCGCGCTCAGAGTGCTGTTCTCCGTCGCTCATACCATGCATGAGATAATAGATTACGTCGATTCCTTCGAGTGCAGGTGGAATGCTCGAAGCGCTGAGCAAGTCCAGTGTATAGCGCTCACAGCCTAACTCTGGCCATGGTATTTCTTTGCGTGCATTGCGACTTGAAACCGACACAGTGTGACCCTTTGCAACCAACGCAGGTACAAGTTTTCTGCCGATGGTTCCAAAAGCTCCAATCACTAAAATTCGCATTTATCTGTCACCTTTATTGACATTTCACTCGCATTTGACGAAGGTCACTGAGAAAAATTCATAATCTTGATAATAAAGTTAGACGCTGACAATATTGTTAGCGGAACAAACCAACGGGACCATGTCTGCCGTGCTGAAAGACAAGCTGCTACTGAATCAAGAGACAAATAACATTGAATTGCATATGCAACTGAGCCGTCTTCAAGAAGCCGACTTAGATTCTATTGTTGCAACATTGTCAAAGTCTCGATACGCATCAAGCTTATTTGATAATAATCAATTGCACCAAGCTTTAACCAAAGCAATTGAAGCAAAAAGCGATCCTGCATTGGTTATCATAGGCAAAGCAAGTGATGCAGAACTCACCATTCACATTGAAGATGGTGGCATGATAGCCGTGGCAGAGTTGCGTCCAGCACGTGGTGGAAAATCATTAAGTCATACCGATATTGTTCGTATTTTTGCTAAGGCAGGCATTAAACACGGTCTCAACCCTAGGGCCGTTGATATTCTCAGTGAACATTCCAAAAAAAATAGCAGCGCACGCAAGATCCGATGCACAGTAGCAAAGGCAACCCCTCCTATTTTTGGCAAAGATGGAAAATTAGAACAACTGACACCGACGCTAAAAGATCGAGTATTGCGACCTCAGTCGGCCGGTGTAGGTAAAGTTGATCCTCGTGATTTCGGAGCTATTATTTCCGTGTCAGAGGGGTCACCGCTGTTACGCCGAACACCGGCTATACAGGGAAAAGACGGTATTACCGTCACTGGCAATGTGATTCCAGCACCACCGGTTCAGGACAACTTGTTAGAAGCCGCTGACGGTGCCGACTTAAAAGACGGCGACGAAAACCTGTTAGTTGCAACACGATTAGGCATACCTGTATTGACTGACACAGGTATGAAAGTCGTTGATACCTTAGAGCTAGACTCTGTCGATAACCGCTCAGGGCATATTGAATATTTGGGCAATGTTGTAGTGAAAAACGACGTGGCCGAAAGTATGCGCATTAAAGTCGGTGGCGACGTCCTCATCATGGGTAATATCGAAGGATGTATCATCGAAGCCGAAGGCGACATTACCATTGAAAAAGGCGCTTACGGGCACCTGAATGAAAATAATATATCCTCGTGTCAATTATCTGCCCGAGGCGATGTCGTTGCAACGATGGCTCAAAACGCAGGCATTACCGCAGGCAAGAGCATTCATATCAAGAAGCAGGCGCTGCATTGCACGCTATCAGCGGCTGATAGTGTATTTATTGGCTTGCAAACTCCTAATGAAGGTACTCTGATAGGTGGCCACATTTATGTTGGCAAAGGACTTTATTGCGGGGAGTTAGGTGCTCCTGCAGGCGTATCTACCGCAATTAACCTATCGCATGCATACGACTTGGCCATGCTAGAATTGGAACAATCTCGCGAGCGATTAGCCACTGAACAAGAAGCACAACGAGAGCTATCAGCTGAACTTAACCACATCAAAGAACAACAAATAAGCCCTGAACTCCAAGTTCAGCTCGACATGTGCCAATCATTTTTACGCGACCAGAAAACGACCACTGAAGCCTGCGAGTTCGGCGTTCAAACCGCCAACATTAGGCTTTCTAGAGTGGCCGAAAGCGTTGAAGTGATTGTGAGCAAAAATGCCTTTAGTGGGCTTGAGTTTAGCTTGAGCGATCAATGGGCTTTGTCGACCTCAAGAGACTATGGCCCAAGTAAAATATTTTACAGCGGTAACAGTCTGCAGCTCGAACCTTATACCCGTTAGATAACTCGGCACAGTTATTGCTAATTTCGTAGGTAGTGTCAATTGCCTGACGAGTAACGCAATGAATGTGACTGAATATAAATCCGATGCCAAGCGCGACCGGCTCCACCGCTTTTTATTAGTTTCACTAATCGCTAGTGGTGTTCTGTTATTTGCACCAAACCATATAATGCTCAAACTTCGTTTGGCCGAAATACTCGATAGCTATGGAGCTTTGGTCGCGTTAATTTATATTGTGACCTTGAGCTATTTTGTAGTCTTAGCTCTGAATTTGATGGCGCGTGTTGTCATGCAGCGATTGAATCGCCAAAAAGCTCAAAAACAAGCTGCTCTCAAAGCCAACTGTTTGGACAACGAAGAACGCGCGATCTTACGCGAGTTTTTTCTTCAGCGGACAAGCTCACTGATATTACCCATCGAGCAAGAAGCTGTTCAGCGTTTAACTGATGCACATATTTTGCATCGTCACACGCAAGAAGAAGGTCTGCGAACGGGGTTTTATCGCTTTAGTATTTCCACCGAAGCTCGTTCTTATATTACTAGCAAGAACTTGCGTCTTCCGGTGAATGACTTGACTGAAGATGATATTCGTTATTTTAAAGCCGCTCGCCCCACTTATGTTAAAGAACAACTAAAACAACAATGGCGCGAACAAATTCGTGCACAACGACGCCAAGCTGCTTGATCAGGCTACGTTGCTTTGAAATGGACATGATATACTCCCGCCGATTCAAAATGGGAAATGATCATGTCCAATTCTTCACTTCAAGACACCAGCACCGTACTCGCTCGAAATATCGAGTGTTTTGAACAACAACGCTGTTTAATCATCAATGGTCCTGGCGATACATTTCCTCAATACCTGTCAGAGCACGGTTCAGACACATATACATTTAGCTATCACTTCGGTTATCACCAATTATATGTGCAACAGCTAACGGAAGAGCGAGCAGCCTTCGGCACTCAAATTCCAGAATCGTGGAATAACTTTGATACCATCATCATCTATTGGCCCAAAGAAAAAGCGCTCGGCCAATTACTCATGCAAATGGCCATGGCTAGAGTCGCAAACAATGCTGCTATTTACTGTGTTGGATTAAATAAAGGTGGTATTAAAAGTGCGCCTCAAGTCGCTAAGGCATTAGAGCTGCCAGCAAATAAGGTTGACGCAGCGCGTCATTGCAGTTTGTTTTGTTGCCCCGTGCAATCGGCCACCTCAGTGGATGACAACGCCCTCATCATGGCGTCTGCTCGTGTATTTGAAGTCACCTTAAATACAGAAACTATCGTGCTTGTAACTCTTGCTGGCGTGTTTAGTTCTGGACGCCTTGATGACGGCACTGCCTTACTGCTCCAACACCTGCCGAACAATCAATATGATCAAGTGCTCGACTTTGGCTGCGGTTGCGGCGTCATCACCAATGCCATTGCATATTTAAACCCTAAAGCCGAAGTTCATGCCGTTGATGTCAACGCGTTTGCTCTTCACGCAACTCAATTAAGCCTTGCAAAAAACGGCCTTAAGGCCAATGTTTACCCCGTCACAGGCGTGCAAGATATCCAACAAGCATCGTTGGACTGCATTGTCACCAACCCCCCATTTCATCAAGGCGTTAAGACTCATTATCAGATCACAGAGCAGCTTTTTAGCCAAGCACCTCGTTTATTAAAGCGTCATGGTGAAATGCGAGTGGTGGCAAATCGCTTCCTCAATTATGTTCCCTTGCTTGAAGCCTCATTCAAACAAGTAGCGGTGCCTGCCTCAACGCAGAAATTCGCTATATATCGCTGTACCGCGCAACCACAATGATGATTTGAAGTTGTAAATAAAACATCAATTTATTGATCTTCCATTGAAAGCCGATAAAGTAGGGGGCTGAATCGGTAATTGCTTGTAAATCTGAATGCGGGGATTATATGCGGGTTTTGTTTTTAGCCAGTGAAGTAGACGGTTTAATTAAAACTGGAGGTCTGGCTGACGTAGCGAAAGTACTTCCCATAGAACTACAAAAACGCGACATCGATGTTTCTGTCATGCTCCCTTGCTACCCACAAGTCAAAGCTTTGGTTGTACCTGGTGAAGCTCCTATAGAACTCACCATGCACCTGGGCTCGCAACATTACATCTACCGAATCTACAAAATCAGTGGTCAAGAAGTTCCAGTTTACGCCATTGATTATGAACCTTATTTTAATCGTGACCGTCCTTATGATGATGGCAACCATGGCTATGCCGATAATGGCGAGCGCTTTGCCTTTTTCACACTGGCAGCACTTCAAGCATGCCAAATGTTAAACCTTAAGCCGAATATTGTGCACAGCAATGATTGGCACACTGCACTGGCTCCATTCTTCATAAAAACCGTATTGGCCGATAATAGCTTCTTTGCCGAGACTCGCTCAGTACTGTCTATCCACAATGGCGCTTATCAAGGCTCGTACGATCTCAACAGCATTCCTTTTGCACACACGTTTAGCCAATACACCGAAGAAGGCATGTACGACAGCTACAACATGTTTAACTTTTTAAAGTGTGGAGTGCTTTACGCTGACGCAATAAACGCGGTGAGTAAATCCTATGCCGAAGAATTAACAACACCGTTGGGCGGACACTACATGTCCCATATTTTCCAACGCCGGAAAGACGCATTGGTGGGTATTTTAAACGGCTGTGATTATGGGGAGTGGGATACTGAAAACGATCCGCATCTCATCGCCAACTACAGCGCAACGGATTTGTCAGGAAAAGCGAAGTGCAAGCAAGATCTGCAACAGCAATTAAATTTGCCCGAAGATCCCAACTTACCTTTGTTTGCAATGGTCAGTCGTTTTACTGACCAAAAAGGTTTCAGTTTGCTCGTACCTGCATTGGCTGACTTCCTTGCCAGCAGCGATGCACAGGTTGCGATTGTAGGGAGTGGAGAAACAGCCATTTGTGACGCACTCACCGCGTTAGCAAAACGCTACCCCAATCGATTTGGCCTATTTATCGGCTATAGCGATGCATTGAGCCATCAAGCACAAGCAGGCGCAGACTATTTTCTTATGCCCTCCATTTTCGAGCCCTGCGGCCTCACGCAAATGTTTAGTCTTGCCTATGGCTCACTCCCTGTCGCGCGGGAAGTTGGCGGCTTAAAAGACACCGTCATTGGCTATAACGGCAATAACTTGGAATCAGCTAATGGGATTACCTTCCTAAACCCTGAACCAGACGCGCTGTACTACACCATGCGCGCCGCAACAGATTTATACAACGAATCCCCTGAGATCTACCTTCAAATTCAACAGCGCGCGATGGCAACCCGATTTTTATGGGAGAAAAGCTCTGCGGAATACATCGACATGTATAACGATGTTTTAACTCACTCGCATTGAGCCAATCATATTGCTGAATAAAAAAGGAGCGTACAAGCGCTCCTTTTTTATGCTCTAAACTTACAAAAAACACAATATTTAAGTCGGTATTTGAGCTTGGTTATCCGCGAAATGAGCGAGGCTCAACATCACCTGAAATGAACTTTTAACACTAAGATACTGAAGCATAAACAACATGTTTCAATTTTTCATGAAAAAAAAGAGTCATTAATGGGACGTTGTAAGTGCAAAGAAAAATAAACACTTTTGGTGGCTTTTCGACCAAAAAGAACGACTAATTTACCACTTAAAAACATTTTTTTAACTTTCACCAATGCAAATCAACATTTGTTGTCTAATCTTGAAGTGAAATGAATCTAAAGCCCCCCTCAATTATCGACGTTATTTCACATCGAGCGGCAGTAGATGGAACCTTTGCGCATTGATGTGACTCAAAAGTAACAATAGGACCACTTTGAATTGGTCAATTGAATTGAATTTTATTTGAATAGGATTAGTTATGGATACGCCACACATTCTTATTGTTGAAGACGAAACAGTTACACGCACTACCCTTCAACATTTATTTGAAGCCGAAGGCTACAGCGTGCTTGAAGCAACCGATGGCGAAGAGATGCACCAGCAGTTGCTAAAAAATAAAGACATTCACTTGGTCATTATGGACATCAACCTACCCGGTAAAAATGGTTTGTTGCTGGCTCGCGAATTGCGTGAGCAAAAAGACGTCGCCTTAATGTTCTTAACAGGACGCGACAACGAAGTGGATAAAATTCTTGGATTGGAAATTGGGGCAGATGACTACATCACTAAGCCATTCAACCCGCGCGAATTAACGATTCGAGCACGCAACTTGCTCACACGCACCATGACTAGTCATAGTCATCAATTGGATGAAGAAGTCGCAGAGTACAAATTCAACGGTTGGCAGCTCGATGTGAACAGTCGCTCACTTAATTCACCGAGTGGCGAATCCTTTAAGCTTCCACGCAGCGAATATCGCGCGCTTGAAATGTTCATTCAAAACCCTGGTAAGATCTTAACTCGCGGAGATTTACTGCGACGAATGACAGGCCGCGACTTGCGTCCAAACGACCGTACTGTAGACGTCACCATCCGTCGCATTCGCAAGCACTTTGAATCAGTGCCTTCAACGGCAGAAATTATTTCGACCATTCATGGTGAAGGATACCGCTTCACAGGTGAACTCGAGGTCGCTTAGGACTTTAGCTGAGGTTGCTGCGCAGCCTCAGCCCTTCAACTGCTCTTTAATGAGATCAATATCAGATGAGTAGCAGTTCTCAATCTCGTCAACCCAAGCTTCGATATTCTCTTTCCAACCTTTGTTCTCTGAATACTGTGCTTTTCCTGCAATACCTTGGATTCGCTGAAGTCCAATGGAGCCCGCGGCACCTTTGATCTTATGCGCAATTTCACCCGTTTCCTTATCATCGTTGCGCGTCATACTGGCGTGAAGATCGTCGAGATATTCCGGCATCGTGGCTTCAAACAGCGCAATGCTTTTGGCAAACAACTCCGTGCCCAAAGTTTCAATCATCTGCTGTACAAAATCATCGTCTAAGTACTCTGTTTGAACGAGTGCAGGCTCAATTTCAGCAGGAGCATCATCGTCTTTGTAGACGGTTTGTACATCAAACAGCTCACTTAAACTTTGGATTAATATATTGGTATCAATTGGCTTGCTCACCACATCAGTCATGCCTTTATCGATGTACTCTTGACGATCACTAACCACGTTAGCTGTTAATGCAATTCGAGGGATGCCACTTAACTGGGGATCCACTGCAAGTTCAGCCGCTATGTCAAAACCGGTCATATCAGGCAATTGAATATCTAAAAAAAACAGATCGTATTCTTCTTGCTGAGCCATGGTCAACGCTTCTTGTCCGGTCATAGCCACATCAATCGTGAACCCGAGCTTTTCCAAAACCGCCTTAGCAACCACAACATTGAGCTCAATATCTTCCACCAACAGTACGTAAAGCGCTGGTAACTCAATATTATCGAGATCCAACTGTTCGACGCTTTCAAGGACAGGAAAACTCAAATGAACCTTAAACTCGCTACCTTCGCCAACAGTACTTTGCACTTGAATATCACCACCCATTGCTTCAACCAATTGCTGCGATACCGACAATCCAATTCCTGTACCAACTCCTTTTGATTTACCCTGCTCTGAACCTTGGAAATACATCTCGAAAATTCTATTCAGTTCACTGTCAGCAATCCCTAGCCCTGTATCTTGAATGCAAAAGCTGATGGTGACACAATCATCTTGAATCGGTTGTATGTTAACTGCGAGCCCAACAAAGCCATCTTTGGTAAATTTAACTGCATTGCCTAGTAGGTTCCAAAGTACCTGGCGTAAGCGAGTTCCATCAGCTTCAACCACAGAAGGCAGCTCGCCTTCTTGCTGATATCGAAAGCTCAAGTTTTTTTCGTTACACATAAGGCTTGAAAGTGCCTTAATATCGGCAATCAATTCAGGCATCTTAAGCCCAGAGGGAGCCACTTCGAGTCGACGACGTTCTAACTTATCCAAATCAATAATGTCATTGAAAATATTTCCTAACGTCACCGCACTTAAGAATATAGTGTTGATGTAACGATGAGGCTCTTCCGGAAGCTCCATATCACGCAGCATTCGGCTTAATCCGACAATGCCATTCAATGGGGTTCTCAGCTCATGAGAAATAGTGGAGATAAATGTAGTTTTGTCGCGTGCAGCTTTTTCGATGGCATCTGCAGCTTGCTTACGCTCCGTCACATCACGGCCAAACCCGATTAACCCCAATAGAGCGCCTCTAGCATCAAAGAAGGGCACTTTGCTGAATTCAAATAAGGCTTTCGAGCCGTCCGAAAATGTCATCCATTGCTCATAATTGATCGGTTCTTGTCGGTCCAACACGTATCGGTCAGTTTCCATCGTTTTTATCGCAATATCTTCGGCATAAAGATCTTTAGGGGTCAGTCCTATGACTTCAGCTTCGGTACGGTTGACCAAACGCTCGTATGCAGCATTGCAGCCGGAAAACACGCTGTCTTTGTTACGGTAATAGATGAGGTCTGGAGAGCTATCGATAAGGCTTCTCAGCTGCACCGCTTGATTTTTAAAACGTAACTGAGTTTCGCGACGATCCGCGACCTCACGTTGCAGATAACGAATGGCTTGATGCTTTTGTTCTTCAGCTTGCTCGCGCTCTTCAATCTCGCGGTTAAGTTCATCAACTTTTCGCTTCAGCTCGGTGTTAAGCATTTGCTGTTTACGGTGGGCGCTTTCAAGTTTTGCACGCGACTCACCCAATTGCTTAATCAGGTATGTGAAAAACATCGCAAGCCATGGCGCAATGATTAAACCAAATAAAACGGGCCTTAGATAATCCACCCAATGGAGTTCGCCCACCACAATGCCCCGTAGCACCACGGTCACCACCATTGAAAGCAAAATCTCAAATGCAGCAATGAGCAGCGCAAAACGCACAACACCTAGCCGTGTGGTTAACTCAAATACTCGATTCGCCAATACTGGCATAAATAATCACCTGACTTCTGTTGATGGCCATCAGTATACGTAGCACTACTAATGACCGTATAAAAACCTGTAAATCTTCAGACATGCGCCAAAACACATGAAGTTGCTCACACATTTGTGTTATAAAGTGCGTCCTTTTTATCCAACCCGTTTGAAGACCGAAACACAATCGGAGCAATCAATGCCAAAAGTAATGCCGGATGTAGCCCATCAAACAAGCGCCAGTCAAGAAGGGACGCTGGACTGGGTTGGCATGAGCCAGATCGAAGTACCTATGATGGTACAAGCCGATGAGGCCGCACCTCGACAGGTGTCCGCAAAAGTAGAAGCCATGGTCAACTTGATCCAACCCAAAGCAAAAGGCATTCATATGTCTCGGCTCTACTTGCTTCTCGAGCAATTATCGAACGAATCTACGCTCACGTTAAAAACGTTGAATCAGTTGTTGGCTGACTTCATTACTAGTCATGATGACCTCAGTGATGCAGCAAAAGTTCGTTTTTCTTTTGATTATCATCTTCAGCGTGCCAGCCTTATTAGTGGTAAAAAAGGGTGGAAAGCATACCCCGTAGTACTTGAAGGCCGCATTAACAAAGGTCAATTCTCCACTGAATTACAGATCACAGTGCCGTATTCCTCAACGTGCCCTTGTTCAGCGGCGCTTGCCCGACAGTTAATTCAACAAGCGTTTTCTGACAAATTTGGTACAACCGATGCACTAGACAGTACTGAAGTGCATCAGTGGCTTGGTACAACGCAAGGTATCATTGCTACGCCTCATAGTCAGCGTAGCCTTGCCACTATAAAGGTCAAGCTCTACTCTGAGTCCGAACAAATTCCAGTCTGCGCCATCATCGATAGTGTAGAGGACGCGCTTAAAACTCCTGTTCAAGCCGCCGTGAAACGAGAAGATGAGCAAGAGTTTGCTCGCCTGAACGGCCAAAACCTTATGTTCTGTGAAGATGCTGCCCGCAGACTCAAATTTGCCATGAACCAAATTTCCTTCGTCAGCGATTTTTGGCTTCGCGTGGATCACTTAGAAAGCCTCCATGCGCATGACGCGAGCGCCGTCACAGTGAAGGGGCTTGAGAACGGTTACCAAGCCTAATTTTTAGGATGAGGATCTCCTCATCCTTCTTTCTTATTTCTTCTTAAAAAACGTCAAACATTGGTGAACCGCAACAGCAAAGCATTTGTTGTCTGGCGATTCGTCGTATGCCAAATCCTACATTACGCTAACTTCCCACCCCTCTGAACCGTATTTTTATGCACCCCAAAGTTACAAATGTGCATATTTAGTTATAAGTAATGAAATTTTAGTCAATACAAAATGTGGTTATTGATCACATTTTTATTGACCTGAGATAACTTTAGGATTAATTTAGCGGGTTCCTTGATGGGTCTTTCCGCGCGTCTGAAATTTGACAGCCTCAAAGACTTTCAACAGAGATTTATCAGTAAGCTTGCTTAGCCAGCGAGGAGTAGTTACATGAGTCTATACGACCCAACACTTACCAAAGACAATTGCGGCTTTGGTTTGATTGCGCAGATGGAAGGTAAACCAAGCCACCGCTTGGTCCGAACGGCCATCTCTGCGCTGGATCGTATGCAGCATCGCGGCGCGATTGCAGCAGATGGTAAAACAGGAGACGGTTGCGGACTGTTAATGTCCAAACCCGAAACATTTTTCAAAGCCGTTGCCGAAGAAAATGGCTGGAATTTAAGCCGTCGTTTTGGCGTCGGTATGATGTTCCTGAGCACCGATCCAATTAAAGCAGCATATTCTCGCGAAGTCGTTGCCGAAGAATTGCAAAAAGAAACCTTTGAAGTCGCAGGTTGGCGCGAAGTACCAACCAATACCGACATATTGGGCGAAATTGCATTATCGACCATGCCTGCCATTGAGCACGTGTTCGTCAACGCTAATCCAGGTTGGCGTAAAGAAGACGTTGAGCGCCGCTTGTATATGGCACGTCGTCGTATCGAAAAGCGCCTCGCTGAAGATAAGCAGTTCTACATTTGTAGCCTCTCTAACCTTGTAACAATTTACAAAGGTTTGATGATGCCGGTGGACTTGCCGAACTTTTATTTGGATTTAGCTGATTTACGCATGCAAACATCGATTTGTTTGTTCCATCAGCGTTTCTCAACAAATACGTCTCCTCAATGGCCATTAGCTCAGCCGTTCCGCTACCTTGCGCACAATGGTGAAATTAACACCATTGAAGGCAACCGCCAGTGGGCCCGTGCACGTAGCTACAAGTTTACATCGCCATTGATTCCTGACTTGCAAGATGCTGCGCCATTTGTGAACGAATCTGGCTCTGACTCTTCTAGCCTCGACAACATGCTCGAGCTGTTCTTGTCAGGCGGCATGGACTTATTCCGTGCCATGCGCTTACTTGTGCCACCTGCGTGGCAAGCGCATCCGAACATGGATGATGACCTCAAAGCATTCTACGACTTCAACTCTATGCACATGGAACCATGGGATGGTCCAGCGGGCATCGTTATGAGTAATGGTCGTCATGCAGCGTGTAACCTCGATCGGAACGGTCTTCGCCCTGCTCGATACGTGATCACCCGTGATGGATTCATCACCTTGGCTTCGGAAGTAGGTATTTGGGACTATGAACCTGATGAAGTTCGTGAAAAAGGCCGAGTTGGCCCTGGCGAACTTCTGGTGATAGATACCCAAACCGGTAAATTGTGGCGCAGCTACGAGATCGACGAAGATCTTAAGAGCCGTATGCCATACAAAGATTGGCTGTCGAAGCACGTAAAACGCTTGCTTCCAGCAGACCAATTTGACGCTGAAGAAACCGATCGCCGTAGCTTGGACGATGATGGCCTCAAAGTGCATCAGAAAATGTTCGGCTACAGCAATGAAGAAGTTGATCAGGTCATTAGCGTATTGGGTGAACAAGGCCAAGAAGCCACAGGCTCTATGGGTGACGACACCCCTATGGCGGTGCTCAGTTCCAAGAACCGAAGCATTTATGACTACTTCCGCCAGAAATTTGCACAGGTGACCAACCCTCCTATCGATCCATTGCGTGAAAACCACGTGATGTCGTTAGCCACCTGTATTGGTTCTGAGCAAAATATTTTTAATGAAACGCTCGGCCACGCTCGCCGTGTATTGTTCGAATCGCCTATTCTGTTGTACAGCGATTTACTTCAACTCACTCAGCTAGGCGAAGAGCATTATTATCATCAAGTGATCGACTTGAACTACGACCCTGCACAAGAGTCATTAGAGCAAGCCGTGGTTCGCATATGTGATGAAGCAGAAGCTCATGCTCGCAGCAATGCCGTATTAGTCATATTATCTGACCGCGGCCTTGAACAAGGCAAACTGCCTGTGCCAGCAGCAATGGCAACCGGCGCAGTACAAAAACGTTTAGTTGACGAAAGCCTCCGTTGCGATACCAACATTGTGGTTGAAACAGGTTCAGCACGAGACCCTCATCAGTTTGCTGTATTGCTTGGTTTTGGTGCCACTGCGGTTTATCCGTACTTGGCTTACGAAACACTCGCAGCACTCGCTGAAGCAGGTACATTGTCTGTCGACAAGCACACAGCATTGATGAACTTCCGTAAAGGTATCAATAAAGGCCTTTACAAGATCATGTCAAAAATGGGCATCAGCACTATTGCCAGCTATCGTTGCTCGCAATTATTCGAAGCCGTTGGTATTCACGATGACGTGATAGAAATGTGCTTTAAAGGCGTGACTGCTCGCATTCAAGGCGCCAACTTTGAAGACTTCCAGCAAGATACAGTGAATCTTGCACGCTTAGCGTGGATTCCACGTAAGAGCTTGGAACAAGGCGGCTTGCTAAAGTATGTTCATAACGGCGAATACCATGCCTACAACCCCGATGTGGTGAATACGCTCCAGAAAGCCGTCACCTCTGGTGACCGTGTGCATTACGATGCGTATGCTGATTTGGTCAATAATCGACCTATCTCCTCACTCCGAGATTTACTGGCGCTGAAATCAGACATCGAGCCCATCAGCATTGATCAGGTTGAGCCGGTCGAAGCCCTTTATCCTCGATTTGACACCGCTGCGATGTCCATTGGAGCATTGAGCCCTGAAGCGCACGAAGCGTTGGCCATTGCCATGAATCGCTTAGGCGGAAACTCAAATTCAGGTGAAGGCGGAGAAGATCCTGCTCGCTTCAATTCTGAGCGCGTTTCTAACATCAAACAAATTGCATCAGGGCGCTTTGGTGTCACACCACACTATTTAGTGAATGCCAAAGTTCTTCAGATTAAAGTGGCCCAAGGTGCAAAACCAGGTGAAGGCGGTCAATTACCGGGCAAGAAAGTGAGCCAAAGTATTGCTAAGCTCCGCTTCTCTGTTCCAGGTGTGACACTTATTTCCCCACCACCGCACCACGACATCTATTCAATCGAAGATTTAGCTCAGCTTATTTTCGATTTGAAACAAGTAAACCCAGACGCTTTAGTTTCTGTGAAACTTGTGTCTGAACCCGGTGTTGGCACTATTGCCACGGGTGTTGCAAAAGCATACGCCGACTTAGTAACCGTTTCAGGTTATGACGGTGGTACTGGCGCAAGTCCTCTCACATCTGTCAAATATGCAGGTTCGCCTTGGGAATTGGGTCTTGTGGAGACTCAGCAAGCCTTGGTTGAAAATGGACTTCGCGACAAGATCCGATTACAAGTCGACGGCGGTTTGAAAACAGGTTTAGATGTCATCAAAGGCGCCATTTTAGGTGCTGAAAGCTTCGGCTTTGGTACAGGTCCAATGGTTGCATTAGGTTGTAAATACCTGCGTATTTGTCACCTCAATAACTGCGCGACAGGTGTTGCAACTCAAAACGAAAAACTACGTGACGAGCACTTTATCGGCTTGCCTGAAATGGTCATGAACTACTTTAAGTTTGTGGCTCAGGAAGTGCGTGAAATTATGGCTTCATTGGGCGTGGCAAAACTCACCGACTTGATTGGCCGTACCGATCTACTCGAAGCGCTCGAAGGTACCACCGCCAAACAAGCTAAGCTTGATTTGAGCGATGTGCTTGAAGCCCCAGTGTCTCCAGAAGGCAAAGAAGTTTTCTGGCAGCACGTCAATACCCCTTACGATAAGGCGGAATTGAACGAACAAATCGTCACCGATGCGAAAGAAGCGATTGCAAACAAGTCAGGGGGAACCTTCTCTTACTCTGTTCGCAATACTGACCGTTCTGTTGGCGCTCGCATTAGCGGTGAAGTTGCTAAGCTTTGGGGCAACCAAGGCATGGCATCGGATCCCATCCGCATTAACTTAACCGGTACTGCAGGGCAAAGCTTCGGTGTTTGGAATGCTGGCGGCATCGAAATGTTCTTAACCGGCGACGCCAACGATTACGTAGGCAAAGGCATGACCGGTGGTAAGTTGGTGATTGCAGCGCCCAAAGGCAGCGAGTTTGTTAGCGCCAAATCAACCATCGTGGGCAACACCTGTTTATACGGTGCAACCGGCGGGCGTTTATATGCAGCTGGCCGCGGCGGTGAACGCTTTGGTGTTCGTAACTCAGGCTCTATTGCTGTCGTTGAAGGCGTAGGTGATAACGGTTTGGAATACATGACAGGCGGTATTGTCACTGTACTCGGCAAAACCGGCGTCAACTTTGGCGCAGGTATGACCGGCGGTTTTGCGTACGTGTATGACGAAGACGGTCGCTTTAACGAACGTTTGAATCCTGAATTGGTAGAAGCGCTGAGTGTCAGCGAACTGGCAATTCATAAAGAACACTTGAAAGAAACCTTAGAGCAGCATTTAGCACTCACAGGTTCTGAGCGCGCAGCGACATTACTCGCTGACTTTGACAATGTGGTCAGCCAAGTTTACTTGGTCAAACCTATCGCAGCTAAGCTTGAAGATCTGCTGGGAACATCCAGCCGTCAAGAGCCTGAACTGCGCGTCGTCGCTCAATAAGAAGGAAGATTGAAATGAGTAATAACTTTCAATTCCTCGACGTCAATCGAGTTGACCCGACTAAGAAAGACATCGATACCCGCAAAGTAGAGTTCGTGGAGATCTACGAACCCTTTTCCCAAGAGCAGGTGAACGATCAATCTGATCGCTGCTTGGATTGTGGTAACCCGTATTGTGAGTGGAAGTGCCCAGTTCACAACTATATTCCGAACTGGCTAGAGCTGGCGAAGCAAGGTCGCATCATGGAAGCGGCGGAGTTATGTCACCAGACCAATAGCTTGCCTGAAGTCTGTGGACGAGTATGTCCACAAGATCGTTTGTGTGAAGGTGCATGTACGCTAAACGAACAGTTCGGTGCGGTGACCATTGGTAATGTTGAAAAATACATCACCGATAAAGCATTCGAAATGGGCTGGCGTCCGGACATGTCTAAGGTCGTCAAGACAGACAAGAAAGTCGCCATTGTTGGTGCCGGGCCTGCGGGTCTTGCAGCAGCGGATATTCTCGCGCGTAACGGTGTCCAAGCTGTGGTATTCGATAAGTACCCAGAAATTGGTGGACTCCTCACTTTTGGTATTCCGTCATTCAAGCTGGAAAAATCTGTGATGGAGTTACGTCGCGAGATTTTTGAAGGCATGGGCATTGAATTTCGCTTGAACACAGAAGTGGGCAAAGACGTTCAGTTCCAAGACTTGGTCGACGGCTACGATGCAGTGTTCTTAGGCATGGGAACTTACACCTCGATGAAAGGTGGTTTCCCTGGTGAAGATTCGCAAGGCGTTTACGACGCTCTGCCATTTCTCATTGCCAACACCAACAAAGTCATGGACTACCCACAGGATGAGAGCGATTACATCAACATGACCAACAAAAAGGTGGTGGTGTTAGGTGGGGGTGATACGGCAATGGATTGTGTTCGTACATCCGTTCGTCAAGACGCAGAACAAGTCATTTGTGCATACCGCCGAGATGAAGAAAACATGCCAGGCTCTCGCCGCGAAGTACAAAACGCTCGCGAAGAAGGTGTGGAGTTCATGTTCAACTTGCAGCCATTAGAGATCGTCAGCAATGACGCAGGCCAAGTGATCGGCGTTAAAATGGTGAAAACCCAATTAGGTGAGCCAGATGCCAACGGTCGTCGTCGCCCAGAGCCAATTGAAGGATCTGAGCACGTTCTGGATGCTGACGCGGTTCTGATTGCATTCGGTTTCCAACCCAGTCCTGCGCCTTGGTTTGCCAACTTTGGTATTAACCTCGACAAATGGGACCGTGTGGTCGCTGCGGAACAGCAAACCTTCCCATATCAAACCAGCAACGAGAAAGTGTTTGCTGGCGGCGATATGGTGCGTGGCTCTGATCTTGTAGTCACAGCAATTGCTGAAGGTCGTAACGCTGCTGAAGGCATCTTGGATTACATCGGTGCCTAAACTTCGCATGGTGTGACCTGAATTCAAAAGCCTCTGCTCGCAGGGGCTTTTTTGTGGGTGCAATTCCCTCTCAGCACCGACACTTGAGTTGCGATAGATCATATCGCGGCTAGTAATTGTCCATCACACTGGTGACTGTTATTTATGAACAATACTAGGAGCTGCACATGAGCGAATCGATTCATGGCCATCAAGTGATGCAAATGATGTTGGAATCAAGCACAACCTATACGCAACACAGCCTTAAATCAGCCATGGTTGAACGCTTTGGCGCCAATGCGGTATTTCATACCTGCAAAATGAAAAATATGGATGCCGATGCACTCATTGAGTTTTTGACGCACAAAGGTAAGTTTGTCGAAACAGAGGGCGGCTTTACCACTCATTCCGACAAAATATGTAGCCATTAATATCCGCTTCTTTCATTCGGGCTACGATTCTGCGATGGAAAAGTAGGCCGAACCTTATATTTATAAAGAACTAAGCTCTCAGAGCATTAATTCACCCAATTGTTCCCTGCCAAGCATCGCGCTGATCGCCGATGATCGTTCACTGTCATCTTTGTATTGTTTGGAGTTTAGTTGTGAACAAATTAGTCCTATTGGTCATCATGAGCTTGGTCTCGATATCGGCATTCGCTTCGCCCAGTTGGGTTCACCCTGCACTGAATGCCAGTAATTCTCATTGGGATAAGGCCACCGGAACATTGAGTATCACCAAAAGTGTTTCATTCGGCGACGATTCAATCATTGACGATTTTTATTGGAACATTCCCTCACAGGTAAAAACAGTACTCATTAAGAAAAACGTCACGCTGAATGGCCACTTACGCTTCACCGCTGAAGGCGTAATCGCAGGTGAAGATTGGAATACTAGCATTATTGAAGGTACCAGCACGATTGGCTGGGCACATGGCCCCAATGCAAAACCCGAAAAAGCCACTAGCTGTAAATCAGGACCGGCTGGTGACGACCGTGTTCATGATTGCGAAAAATGGCAATACGGGGCGATATCTGTGCAGCCAAGAGCATCAAAGAAATCCATATACACAGTTAAAAATCTGAAAATTTTAAATGCCCGAACCTACGCAATTACAGCCATTAATCACACCTTAGATGTAGACCGCGTTAAAATTATCCATACGCGTGGCGATCGGGATCTGCGCAGTAACTCCGACGGTTTTGGCGGCGGTATCAATAGTCGGATCAGCAATAGCTATATCAATACTTGGGACGACAGCATCAAACTCTACCGTGATGGCATGCAGGTAGAAAACGTCACCATCATACACAACGGCAATGGCGCGCCTTTCCAATTAGGGTGGTCAAATAAAAAGCCTGCCAAATTTACGCTCAAGAACGTATTGGTAAAACGTGGTACCGAGAAGCACCGGGGCGGTTTCAATTTAGCACTGTTCAGCAATACCCGCGGCAAAGTGGCTCCAACCATATTCATCAGTGGCCTTGCAGCTGACTACACGCCAGACACAAAGATCACGCATCAAGGTAAAAACCTATCCATTCCTTGGGTTTATATTCGTTCCAAGTCCGATTCAAAAGTCACACTCAATATTGAACCTAGCTCGCCATTTTATTTGAATCTGTCAGCACAGCATGCAGGTGGAGGAAAGCTTTCGGTCAATGGCGCTGATAGTGCACAAAAAGGACATTACGTGAATGGAAGCCTCGAAGACGTTGTAGGCTGTGGTTGCACTGCCGACTCAATATAACCTTCTGTGTGAGGGGAAGTTCGCGCTATTTACAGCTTCAATCAATACTACTCCCCCATAAACAAGGGTTGCACCGATAAGGAATATCCCCACATTGGTGCAACCGCAACGCAAAGCGCATGCACCAAAACAATACAAATCACAATTTACTGTGCAGGCAAGTCCGCTCAGACAGCTTGCTGCCAGTCATTTGAAATCAATATAAACGACTAATTTTAATGTCATTTATATTAATTCAGACTCACCAAATAAGTTTGGCCTCCTTTTTGCTTTAACCATAATAATAGTGTGCGATTGATATGGGGATTACTCCTCTATCTCCCCCAGGTTCCAATGATGCAACCCGCTTACCCCTCACCTCGCTTCGGCACGTGAAATTCAAAATTCTTAAGTGAGCCAGCACACAATTAATACCTCAGACACCAAATTTTAGAGGCCAGAAATGAGCAAACAAAAAATCATCGTCGTCGGAAACGGCATGGTCGGCCATAAATTCATCGATACTTTAGTAAGCGATGATGCTAGCGACCAATTTGATATCGTCACTTTTTCAGAAGAACCGCGTTTAGCCTATGACCGAGTTCAACTGAGCGCATATTTCTCAGGCAGCACTGCTGATGATTTGGCGATGACAACACCTGAGTATTATGACGAGCGCGGTGTACGTTATCTGTTAAACGACAAAGTCGTAGGCATTAACAAAACCGACAAAACAATCACCACAGAAAATGGTGAAGTCGAGTCTTACGACAAACTCATTTTAGCCACTGGCTCCTATCCGTTCGTGCCGCCGATTCCAGGTAACGATCAGCCTCATTGTCTAGTGTATCGCACCATTGAAGATTTAGAAGCAATGACAGCCTCTGCAAAGCAAAGTCGTCGAGGTGTTGTTGTGGGGGGCGGTTTGCTCGGCCTTGAAGCAGCCAATGCATTGAAAAATCTAGGGCTAGAAGTTCACGTTGTTGAATTTGCGCCACGCTTAATGGCGGTGCAACTCGACGAAGCGGGTGGGCAATTACTTCGCTCTAAAATCGAAGATCTGGGTGTACAAGTACACACAGGTAAAGCAACACAGAATATTTCGGACGGTGATGATCATCGTTATCGCATGGAGTTTGCGGACGGAAGCCACTTAGAAACGGATATGATTCTGTTCTCAGCCGGCATTCGTCCACAGGATGAGCTTGCACGTCAGTTCGACCTTGAAATAGGTGAGCGCGGCGGCATCGTCATCAACAATGAGTGCCAGACCTCAGATCCTGACATCTACGCCATCGGCGAGTGTGCTCTCTGGAAAAGTAGGATCTTTGGTCTGGTCGCTCCCGGTTATAGCATGGCTAAAGTAGCTGTGTCACATATTACCGGTGGCGACGAATCCTTTGAGGGTGCTGACATGAGCACCAAGCTCAAACTACTAGGTGTTGAAGTAGGTAGTATTGGTGATGCTCACGGCAACACACCAGACAGCTTAAGCTACGTGTATAGCAACGGTGCTGAGCAAGTGTACAAGCGCTTGATCGTATCTTCTGACAACAAGAAACTACTCGGCGCAGTGATGGTGGGCGACACCAGCAACTACGGTACGTTGCTGCCAATCATGCTCACCGGTATGGATTTGCCTGAAAATCCGGAAACCCTAATTCTACCTGCAATCGACGGCGAAGCCGGCGGAGGCATGGGCGTTGAAGCACTGCCTGACGCAGCACAAATTTGTTCGTGTTTAGACGTCACCAAAGGCGACTTGATCACCGCCATTCAAGACGGCAACCAAACCGTTGGCGACCTCAAAACTTGTACGGGCGCAGGCACAGGTTGTGGCGGTTGTGTGGCCATGGTCGGCCAAGTATTGAACTGTGAATTGGAAAAAATGGGGGTCGAGGTCAATAACAACCTGTGTGCGCACTTTGACTACAGCCGCCAAGAATTGTTCGACATTATCCGCGCGAAGAAATACACCAGCTTCCAAGATCTATTAGCCGACCACGGCCAAGGTCATGGTTGTGAAATTTGTAAACCAGCCATTGGCTCTATGCTGGCCACCCAGTGGAACGAGTATGTCTTAAAAGACGACCATTTACCGCTTCAAGACACCAACGATGTATTCTTGGCCAACATGCAAAAAGACGGCACTTACTCCGTTGTACCTCGTATGTTAGGCGGTGAAGTCACACCCGAAGGTCTGATTACCATTGGTGAAGTGGCGCGCGACTATAACCTCTATACCAAAGTCACCGGCGGTCAACGTATCGATATGTTCGGAGCTCAGCTACACGAATTGCCAGACATTTGGAAACGCTTGGTTGATGCGGGCTTCGAAACAGGTCACGCCTACGGGAAATCACTACGTACCGTGAAATCATGCGTGGGTAGCTCGTGGTGTCGTTACGGCATGCTCGATTCTGTATCGATGGCAGTACTGTTAGAAATGCGCTACCGCGGCATGCGCTCACCGCATAAAGTGAAAATGGCTGTTTCAGGCTGTACCCGCGAATGTGCCGAAGCACAAAGCAAAGATATTGGAGTCATTGCAACCGACAAAGGTTGGAACCTATACGTCTGTGGTAACGGCGGTATGCGCCCACGTCATGGCGACTTATTTGCAACCGACTTAGATGACGAAACATTACTGAAGTACATTGACCGCATCATGATGTTCTACTGTCACACGGCCGACCGTTTACAACGCACATCGGTATGGATGGAGAATATGGAAGGTGGTTTAGGTTACCTTCAAGATGTTGTCATCAACAACAAACTCGGCTTAAACGAAAGCCTAGAGCAAGACATGCAGCGCATTGTTGACACATACGAGTGTGAGTGGAAAAAGACCATCGAAAGCCCTGAGCGCCTTAAGCGTTTTGCGCACTTCATCAACACTGACGCAACCGATGACAACCTCGCTTTCGTTGAAGAACGTGGTCAACGTCGTCCTGCGAGTCAAGTTGAAAAACAATCAAAACGTCATGGCGGAGAGTCTATCTCCAGTGTTGAACTGGTCGATTAAGAGGAGTGATTCAAATGACACAACAATGGACCCCTGTTTGCGAAGAAGCTGTATTGGTGCCTGATACAGGCATCTGTGCAAAAGTTGGCGACCAACACGTTGCGGTTTTTAAAGCCGCAGCAGATGGCGAAGTCTATGCCGTTTCTAATGTTTGTCCATTTGGCAACGCGAGCGTGTTGTCGCGAGGACTGCTGGGAGATGCCAACGGCGAAATTTACGTTGCTTCTCCACTATTAAAACAACGCTTTCGACTGAAAGACGGGATTTGTTTAGACGACGAATCTGTCACGCTAGCAACTTACCCTGTTCGCGTTGAAAACGGAAAAATTGAGGTTGGCGCATAAGCGTCAGCCCATCATAAAAATAAGTAAATTTGTAGTTATTTTTGAGGCCCTTAGACATGGATAATTCAACAAAACTCAATATCTTCTCAGTCACAGGCAAGATGAAAATCTTGCATATGAGTTGGATTGCGTTCTTCATCACATTCTTCGTTTGGTTTAACCACGCGCCACTACTCAAAGCAATTGGAGACTCCCTAGGCTTAACAGGGAGCCAAGTCAAAACTCTATTGATCTTAAACGTTGCGTTGACGATTCCTGCTCGGATCATTATTGGCATGCTCACCGATGCCTTTGGTCCGCGCAAAACCTACTCTGCATTATTAGTGCTGTGCTCAATTCCTTGTTTCATGTTCGCGTTTGCCGAAACATTTGAAATGGCGGCTATTTCACGTTTGCTCATGGGCTTTATTGGCGCAGGTTTCGTGATTGGTATTCGCATGGTCAGTGAATGGTTCCCACACAATGAACTCGGTACTGCCGAAGGTATTTATGGTGGTTGGGGTAACTTTGGTTCAGCTGCGGGTTCAATGTTATTGCCACTCATTGCGCTTTGGTACGGCGGGGATGACGGCTGGCGTTATGCCATCGCAACTACAGGTGTATTAAGTATCATCTGGGGGGTGGTGTACTACTTCAACGTATCAGATACGCCAAAAGGTTCAACTTACTTCCGTCCAAAACAAATTGGCGGAATGGAAGTGACGAGCAAAGGCGACTTATTGTTCCTTATCATCATGAAGCTGCCAATGTACTTAGCTCTTGCGCTGTTAACTTGGAAGTTATCACCCAACGGTGTTTCACTGATTGGCGAGAATGCAGCGCTTGGCATTTATGTCGGCTTAGCATTGCTATTCATTTACGATTCTTACAAAGCGTATAGCGTGAACAAAGAATTGTTCGTGAAGCCTGTAGAGCCTATGCATCAATACAAGTTCAAGCAAGTGGCAGTATTGAACGTCTTGTACTTCGCAACATTCGGTTCTGAGCTTGCTGTGGTCTCAATGTTGCCATTATTCTTCGCCGACACCTTTGGTTTAGACCCAGTTGTAGCAGGTTTAGTCGCTTCGGCTTACGCATTCATGAACTTAATGTCTCGCCCAGGAGGCGGTTTAATTTCAGATAAGTTTGGCCGTAAAAAGACCCTACTTATTTTGACGGCTGGTTTGGCAGCAGGTTACTTTGCAATGAGCTTGATTGATGCGACATGGCCTCTTTGGATTGCCATTGTATGCGCCATGGCATGTTCATTCTTCGTGCAAGCAGGTGAAGGTGCGGTATTTGCTGTAGTGCCACTGATTAAACGTCGTTTAACCGGACAAATTGCGGGAATGACAGGTGCCTATGGTAATGTGGGGGCGGTTGTCTATTTAACCATCTTCAGCCTCGTACCTGCGTCTACTTTCTTCTTGGTAATTGCCGCAACTGCAGTGCTTGGTTTCATTACACTGCTACTGATGGAAGAGCCTGAAGGACATATGACTGAAATCCGTGAAGACGGCACAGTAGAACTGATTCAAGTGAACTAATACAGTGGCCTTGAAATAGGCCATTGCTTGAATACCCTACAACAATAAGAATAAATAAAGCGGACCTCGGTCCGCTTTTTAGTTGAGAAACAGTTGAGAGACTTATGAAACAACTGAGCATGACCGTCGGTGGTTTTTCCACCGCAGGCGTTAAAGCCATCAACCAAGACGCATTTGCAGCCAAGGTTCCTGCACAACATATTTCGTCGCGTAAAGGCATTGTCGCGGCGGTAGCTGATGGTGTCAGCGTCAGCGATCAGTCTCAAGTTGCGTCTCAAACTGCCGTCACTCAATTCATTCAAGACTATTTGAATACCAAAGCATCGTGGAGTGTTGGAAAATCAGCAGCAGCCGTATTGTCTCCGCTCAATCAATGGTTCTTTAGCCACAACCAGCGCCATGAACGCAGCCAAGCCTATGTCACCACATTCACCTCATTTATTGCCAAAGGCAGAAACGGTTGGTTTTTTCACGCAGGCGACAGCCGTCTTTATCGCATTCGAGCAGGCAAAGCTCAATGCCTCACGCGTGATCACATACAACCGTTTGGTGGCCATGAGGCGCTTTCAAGAGCGTTAGGTATTGATTCGCACTTAGAACTCGATACGCAGCAATTCAGCCTTGAAGAGGGCGATTTCTACTTGCTCGTTACTGACGGGTTTTACCGCTATTTAGACACGCAAGATTACCTATCTGAGCTGCTATTAGAACAAGGCAATAACCTTGAAGAATTTGCTCAAACACTCTGTGAACGTGCTCAAAAAAATGGCTCTGATGACAATATTAGCTGTTTAATATTGCGCGTGGACGAAGTCCCCGAAGCCGGTATGACCGAAGCCCGCCAAGCTGCACAAGAGGGTGTCATCCCGCCGGTGATGAAGCCGGGGCAAAAGATTGACGGCCTTACGGTAAAACATATTTTATTCTCAGGCACTCGCAGCCATGTGTACGTGGTTGAAAATAAGGATGAAGAGCAATTTGTACTAAAAGCCCCTTCGGCTCATTTTGCAGGGGACATGAGTTACTTAGAAGGCTTCGTCAAAGAAGAATGGATTGGCAAGATGTTGAACTACCCCAACATCATGCGAATTTTCGATCGTCCGCAAAAAAGTCCATTTATTTATCATCTTTGCGAATACTTGCCGGGGCAGAATTTACGCCAATGGATGGTCGATAACCCTAAACCAAGCCTGAATCAAGTGCGCGATATTATTCGTGAAACCACCAAAGCGGTTCGGGCTTTTCAGCGCAACGATATGTTGCACCGCGATCTCAAGCCAGAAAATATCATCATCAACACCAACGGCCACGTTAAAATCATCGACTTTGGCACTGTGCAAGCATCGGGTCTTGAAGAGCATGAGGGCCATGAAAAACATGCGGCCCCGCAAGGCTCTGCCGACTATATTGCGCCAGAATACTTGCTCAATCAGAGCGCCACATTTAAATCTGACATGTTCTCATTGGCCGTGGTCATGTACGAAATGTTGGCTGGTGCTTTGCCATTTAAAACGGGCGCGAGCCGCTATCAAATCCCCAATGATATTGGTGCATGGAACTACCGCCCCTTGCGTCAATTGCGTCCCGACTTGCCAAAATGGATTGACCTGTCGCTCGAACGTGCTTGCTCTCCTGTGGCTGACATACGTCCGGATTCTTATTCAGAATTCCTACAAGATTTAAATCACCCCAATCCCGAATTGCTCGACCAGCATGAGGCCGCGCCATTGATGAAGCGCGACCCTGTTTTGTTCTGGAAATCACTCAGCGGCATATTGGCCGTCATATGCATGGGTTTGCTGCTGAAGGATTTTTGGCATTGATGCAGCGCCATAAAGTGAAGGTTGCAGGGAAATAAGCCAAACAAGGAGCGCTACAAACCTAAGCGCAAACCAATCTGTATAAATGACTTGTTCGCTCTGCCGAACATTCAGGTATAGTAGCGCCTTCTTTATGAAAGGAGCCTGATATGACGCTTAAATCGACGATTTACAAAGCCAGTTTACAAATAGCAGACATGGACCGCCACCACTATCAGGATCACTCGTTTACGCTTGCTCAACACCCAAGCGAGACCTTGCGCCGAATGATGGTGCGCGTGCTCGCTTACGCCATTTATGCTCACGACGATTTAAGCTTTACTAAGGGCTTGTGCGCGGATGATGAACCAGAACTTTGGCACGTTCAACCCGACAACACCATCGACATATGGATCGAGCTAGGAACGCCCGATACCAAGCGCATAAAAAAAGCCTGTAGCCGAGCGCGACAAGCAATATTGCTCTGTTACGGAGACAATGCCGTGTCGGTTTGGTGGAAACAAAATGAGCGTTTATTTTCAGCTTTTGACAACCTCACAGTGATTCAAATCAGTGATGAAGATTGCGATGCATTGGAGCAACTTGTACAACGTACCATGCATTTGTCGGTCAATCGTCAAGACAACCAATTTATGATTTCAAATGAAGACACAACGGTTGATGTAACCCCTTCAGCATTGCAGGGCAAATTCTAAAGCGCAAAGCTGATTCAGGGATGAATCAGCAACTGTTCATTTCCCCTTCCATAACTCAACCACGATCTTTTGATCCTGCCCCCTGCGGATTTATCGCGTGTTGTATAATATCTGAAAAATTATTCCCACTCCGACCTCCGTCAGTCGCGAAGTCACATAGGTTTTCGTATGCCAAATCGTTCCATTTCAGCTCTGTTGATCGGTGCTGCATTTGTATTATCCGGTTGTGCCCAGCACGTGAGTGCGCCTCAGCAATCGTCTAACTCACTTCCACTCCCTGTGGTTGAAAGTCATCGTCCAGCTACATCGCAGCAGTTAACACTTGAGCAAATCATGGCAAATCCCAAGTGGATTGGATTTGCGCCAAACGCATCGCACTGGCGTTTGGATGGGCAAGCGGTTTACTACGATCAAAAGGTCAACGGGCAAACCTATCCCCAGCGTGTTGAAGTGACGCTCGATGGTCAGCAGCGCATTATTCCAATTGCGGAACGTCATTTAACCGACCATGAAAATGGCGTTATCAACCCTCAGAATACACTGAAGGCCTATGTACACCGTGGTAATTTATTTGTGGCATCGTTGCCCAGCGGCAGCGTTACGCAACTCACCCAAAACAGTGAACATGTTAAAAAACCAAGATTTTTAACCGATGGACGTATTGCTTACCGACAAGGCAATCAATATTTTGCTATCGACCCTGTAAAAGGCTTATCACATCAACTTGTTGACTTTAGATTTGAGAAAACACCACAGGCGCCAGCCTCACCACAAGGTTACTTAGAGCAGGAGCAAGCCGAACTCATTCAATGGATCGCCAGCAATCAAACCAAAGCCATTCGCGCATACAAAGCCGATGAAAACTGGAAACGCAGCGATCCATCAGCCACCAAAGCACCGGTATATTTGGGAGAAGATCACGAGTTGGTCGACTCGGCACTGTCACCGTCGGGGCGCTGGCTGGTGGTCGCATACCAAAACAAACAAATACCAAAGTCAGACGACAATATTATGCCCAACTACATCACAGCCAACGGAACCATCGAAGCACGAGATGTTCGAGTTCGCGTAGCCGATGATGTACCCGCAGCATTGAAAATGCTGCTAATTGATACCCAGCAAGGCAGCCAGCATATTGTTGATTTAGATGCTTTGCCGGGCATGAAAGATGACGTCTTTAAGTCAGTCCGAGACGCCAATAAAAAAGCATACGGCAAGCAGTACCAAGCCCCAGAAGCTCAACCGCGCTCGTTGCAGCTAATGGCCAATTGGGGCGATGGTTCGCCATCTCTACAGTGGCACCCTACGCGCGATCAACTGGCCATCATGGTTGAAGCCAACGACAATAAAGACCGCTGGATCGCAACGGTTGATACACAGGCGAACATTCGCTCTCAACACCGATTGCATGACGATGCGTGGGTCAATTATAGCTTTAACAATTTTGGTTGGGTTGGTGACTCGATTTATTACCTGTCAGAGCAGTCGGGCTATAGCGCTCTGTATTTAAAAACACCCAATGGTGCAGAGACAACGTTAGTGTCGGGTGCCTTTGAAGTGCAGTTTCCAAAAGTCTCGTCAAACCAAGAACATATCTATTTTAAAGCAAATAAGAAATCACCCGGCATTTATGAAATATATCGAGTGGCAATAGAAAGTGGTCGCATTGAGGCCATGACAGATCTCAACGGCATGACCGATTTCATCCTCAGTCCAGCGGACGACTCATTAGCATTAACTCATTCAAAAATGGACCAACCGCCAGAGCTATTCTTCAGTCAACTCGCCCCGACTCAAGAGCCTCAACAATTGACTCACATCACGTCAGACACGTTCAAAAGTATGGAGTGGCAAGTGCCTGAGACGATTGCGATCGAGACCCCTCACAGCACTTTGCCTGTGTATGCAAAGGTGTTCTACCCAACTGATTACGATGCAACCCGCGCTGAACAATACCCTGCAGTAATGTTTGTTCATGGGGCGGGTTACTTACAAAACGTGCATGCCGGATGGTCAGGCTATTTCCGCGAATATATGTTTCACAATTTTCTCACCGAGCATGGCTATGTGGTGATGGATATTGACTACCGAGCTTCTGCTGGGTACGGCCGAGATTGGCGCACCGCCATCTACCGCAACATGGGATACCCTGAAGTGGAAGACATGGCTGCCGGCGTACAATGGATGGCCACCAATGCCAATGTAGCCCAAGATAAAGTGGGGGTATATGGCGGCTCTTACGGTGGTTTCTTAACCTTTATGGCTTTGTTTAACGAGCCTGATTTATTTGCTGCGGGAGCGGCGCTTCGCCCCGTGACAGACTGGGCACATTACAATGCTCCCTACACCTCGAATATACTGAACACCCCAGACTTAGACCCACAAGCCTACCGAGTCAGCTCGCCTATTTATCATGCGGAAGGACTGAGTAAGCCTTTGCTGATTAATGCTCCAATGCTGGACGACAATGTGTTTTTTCAAGACGTTGTTCGCCTTGTTCAACGTTTAATCGAGCTTGAAAAAGATAATTTTGAAACCGCCATATTCCCGGTTGAGCCTCACGGGTTTAAAGAGCCGTCGAGCTGGCTAGACGAATACAAACGTATATTTAAACTGTTCGAGCAACACTTAAAATAACGGTTAAAAAGAAAAAAAGGCCTTCGATATTGAAGGCCTTTTCATTTCAAACAGACACATGATCTAATCGTGAATACGACGCTTCGTCACTGCTAGTAGTGCCAATAGTCCCAACATGAATACCACCAACACATTGGGCTCTGGAACATCTACACTCACCACATCACCTTCAATACTAAAGGCAAGGCTACCGCCGTTATAACGCCATGAGTTGCCTTGGTCCAACGACACTAACGAGCTACTCGTCGGGTTAGAGCTAGTTGCCCATCCCCACTCAATATCAAGGCTCGGAGTCGTATTCGATACCGCCAACCAATAATCTTTGCCGCCTTCGAGCACCGTTGAGTTAACACTGAATTCGTAGCGGTAAATATCGTAAAACCAACCAATATCTGCAGCAGTAGCGGCAAGCGTTCGAGTAACCGAAGTGGCAATATTCGAGCTGACGACCGCATCCCCGTTGTCACCCGATAACACTGAAACATTAAAATTGTCGACGCTAGTATTCCCAGCAATCCCCGGAATAAAATGGCTCCAATCGGCGTACGCACCAAATACTGAAACTGTAGTCATCTCAATGGTTTCGGCCACATTAAATTGGCCGGCAAGTTGTTGAGGCACAATCGCAACATTATCACTTGTCCCGATATCAAATAGGTTTGGCGCAACATCAGCCGAATCATACAACACAGAGGCCTGCGCAATCCCCGACAGCACACATGCGACTGCCACTATAGATGTTTTAATCATGCTCATATTCAACCTTTCATCACTGATTAAAGATACGTGTCAATCACGGCTTAATTGCATTGGTTAATAACCGTAGGAGTATTTGAAATCTTGACCGCCTTGCCATCGAGCATGGGCCGCACCATGTAGACATAGCTGGCATTATCCTCTCGATTGGAGGTGTCATGGAAATAACCCACTCCTGGGGTTACATCACCAATATTTTTATAAGTACTATCCGCCGTGAGGCGCCGACGCACTCGATATTTATCAGCACCAGCCACATCACTCCATGTCAATTCAGCATCATCACAACCGAGCTGAACAACAGCCAGATCATTAATATTAATCACTTCAACTGGCGCACTTGGCGTGTTAATCACGATGGACAAGCTCTGCTGCGCACCATCATCATCCGTTGCAACCGCCACCACAGTCTCACCACCACTGGCAAGCGACTGGAGCTGAGCCATGTAAGGGCGCGCATAATCAACACCAATGCTTTGACCATTGATTAAAAATTCCACTTGGGTGATGTAACCGTCTACATCCAATCCATCGACCACAATGGGTACCCTAGCTCCTGTTTCAAACTCTGTGCCTACCTGTGGATAAGTGAGAGTCAATGAAGGCTTTAAGTTTTGGTCGGGTACCGAGCAATCGAGAGGTTCGCCATCCGACGATTGACCCGCCTCAAAGTGAACAGTGACGTTATAATCGCGTTGAACATTCTTCAGCAGCACTAGTTGCTTAGCCCCCACACTTTGACCATCGATCTGAACATCGGCAATGCGATACCCCGCATCAGGCACAATATTGATATAACGGTCCATTCCTTCTGGTGTGGGTAGATTGCCCGCTGGGCTTAAAATCCCACCCGCATTCGCTGATGAGAAAACAGTGTAGATGTTGCCTTCTGTTGTGAAGTTAATGTTGTATGTCGTGTTCGGGTCGATATCAAAGTAATCACTGGCGTTGGCATTGGTAACAACTGTGTCGCCAGCGATAATGTTGATAAAGTCAAAGTCATGAATGGTGGCTTTCGCGCCATCTTTTTCAAAACCTTTCAGCTGATTTTTAACCAGTTCGCGACCTGAATTTTGGAATGGCAGCTCCATTAAAATGTTTTTAAAAGTGAAGTCTTTGAGTTCACCCCAACTGCCATTTACGGGCTGATTTTTAGCGGCGTCAGACTGCTGCTCAAATTCAATACTAATGTTGGCGATCATGCCTGCACCAAACTCGGCGTAAACATTTTCGAGCGTGTTTTGCTCTAAGAAAATTCCTTGATTCAATACCGAGCCAATCATGCCGGTATTGCGTTTTTCGTCAGCAGGAATATCCCATTCAGAGTGAATAAAGCGAATGTTGTCGTATTCAGTAAACCCAGTGCCGAGGTTGTTCCAGCCCAACATGCCAAAAGCGCCGTTGCGCATCGGCCAAATCACACTGTCTTTGAATACATGTGGATCACGAGCGTAGTCCAAGTCATCGCTGGTTTTGATAAATACCTTCTCAACTAATGATCCACCACCGGGGCGAACACCGTCATGGTTGGATGCCCAGCCAATAATCTTAATATTGCGGATGGTTGAATTGAGTCCAGATGGCATGGTGTGATGCGTTGGGTTTTCAATAATAAACCCTTCAAATTCGGAGTCATTACTGCCGGTAAAGTCTAGATATGCTGTTTTACCTTTGCTGGTGTTGGGATCTTGGAAATAGTGCCAATAGAAGTCACCGCCACTGATCACACCGCGCCCTGTCACTCGAATGTTATTATATCGATTGGCATCAATAGACCCTCGAACATAAGCCCCGGGGGCGAAGTAGATTTGCTGGCCGTTGCGTTGCAAGAATAATCGCGCATCGGTGCCCACTGCATTATCAATGCGACCAAATTTTTGGCGTAAATCATGATCGCCAGCAGGAAAATAGATCACATCGGCATTTTCAATTTGCTGGCGTGTTCCTATCGAAAAATCAACCACACCTGCTTGATTTAAGTCAGGCACATTGGATTCAGGAGCATCAGCAAAAATCACTAAACCATGCTTGACGTTGACGGCATTGAGGTTGCCCGCATCTTTGTTGTCAGCACTGATAAAATTCACGCTGATATAAGCCGGGTCAAGATTATCAGGTAGGGTGAATCGCACCGTTCGACCATCAAAATACTCTGGTAAGATGCCATATGACAACGGCGAAATTTCAACTCGCTGAGCTTCCGAACCATATAATTTGGTGGCTTCAACCAACACTTCACCAGTGACTGAAAATGGGGTGTAGGACAAGCTTCGATCTTCAATCAAGCCCGTTACACCGTCACCATCAGGCCCTTGTTCAAGCTGTGGTTCTGAATACAAAGTACGTGGCTGATATTGCTCACAATCTTGATAGATATTCACTTCATAACGCGCTGATTCTGGCGCTGTTTCAGGCCAAGGGTAAGTCACAACCTCTGCTCCAGCACTTGCTAAAAATAGCAACGAACAGAGTCCACTCCACATCGTTATTTTCATTCCATTTCCTCACTGCACTTTTTGTTGTAATAGAAGTGCTACAACGAGCTCTGTTCGGGCCAGCACCGCTTAAAAAGCTATAAAATTTTTTGCGCAGAATGGATTCAATATAGATTGATGTACAGGTGCTAATTAACACATTCAGGAAACAGCCGAAAACACGAGTATATCCAGCATTTAAGCACCATACGATTGAACTTTATGGCATCACAAAGGAGGAGATTTAGAAACATTTCATCAACTCACAGCAGCATCCATGCACCGTGAACTAATGAGATAAAAAAAGAGGTTAGCGAGCGATTAAAATCGTAAATGTACTACGCAATTCAGCGTTATCTTGACGGCCAAATTTCATCATGATGTCGTCTTTATTATCACCATTGAGGTCATCAATGGTAAGCATATTCCCGCTATTGGGCAGCTGAAGTTCCTGCGATACCCCACGAGAGTTGAACATCCGAGTGCCAGTCATACCGTTAAATACTTTTAACGACTCATCGTCGGATAGCACCAAGTCTTTGATGCCATCGCCATTAATGTCAGCGGCTTCAACCACTGGCGCACCGCTCTGGCCAGATGTTAGGCTAAAACTCAGTTCAACTTGTTCACTGAAGTTCGGTTTTTCAGCGAATTTATTATTCGCATCCAGCTGAAATAAATGAATATCTTGGTCGATACTACCTGAGAGTAAAGCGCCTACAATTTGCGACACGCCAATATCAAAGCCTGACACCATTACTTCTGAACGGCCATCATCATTGAGATCGAGAACCTTGAATCCTGCGAGCGTACCTTCGGATTGAATGACGGTATGAGGTGTGTTTGAAAAGCTCAGTCCATCCACTGTTTTTTGGCCTAAATAGATTTCGTAGTCATTCACCCGATCAAGCACTCCAGAGCTTTGGGTGTAACGCACAATCAAATCTGGAAGCTGATCATTGTTGATGTCCTCAAGCGTTTCAACACTACGGAATACGAGTTGACTTTGGTCGAGGTTTTCACCAAACGCATCTCGCTTATCCCACCAATTTAAACCACTAATGGATGGTTCCACAGCAATGGTTGATGGGTTTTCTGTAAACAAGCCTTGTTCTGCCTGTGCAAAAAATTGAAGCTCACCTTCCCCAATCGTAACTAAATCGGTGGCACCATCGAGATTCATATCAGCCACATAAATCGTAGGTTTCGAATAAGTTGCACCGCCCTCAAACAACAAAACATTGGGTTTAATCGGCAATTCCTGCCGCAAAAAAGAGCCATCTTGCTGCCCCAATAACAGATTCGTTTTGGCAAAGTCAGTGATAAAGATGTCTACCCGCCCATCACCATTAACGTCTTGTACAAATTCACTTTTAGAAATGAAATCAACTGATGATTTAATCGCAATTGCGTTGACCGGTGACACCGCAATAAACGCACCAAACTGTTCTGATTGAGACGGTTCAAACCGATTGAGCTGCCCTTGTGTAAGCACATAGATTTGCTGCAATTGACCGTCAACGTATTCACCGATATCGAATGCATAGGCGTCATCCGGCAGTGCTATCTTGTCGTTAATTTTGTAACTCTGTTGGTCTTTTTTATAAATGGACATCCAGCGTTTATTATCACCATCAACGCCGAACACCAGCAATTCTTTGCCCGCATCCGGCAATACGTCAACCGCTAGAATCGAGTGCGTAATATCAAATGGGGTTTGCACAGAGAGGGAATTAAACAGCTTATCGTCAGCAGCTTGCACCGCCCCAACAGGCATCAGTGCAGTCACAACAGCGACAAGCGAGCACAGCCGAATCATGGTTCGCGAATTTATGTTCAAAATCATTCCCTTGAAAAATTATCTCGTTACCCACCAATGTAGCGGCTGTATGTTAAGAGTAAAGCGCCTACACATAGTTTGTAACATAACAGCGAGATGAGAATCATTTATCTTCTGTGAGCCGTGCGATGCGCGCTAATATCTCAGGGAAGTCTTGTTCTGCGTTGACATCACTGGCGATATACCACACATAACACATGGCAAGGTATAAAATTCGAGCGGCATGGAGTTGCAATTCGGAAACAGTTTCGTTGTACGTGACTTCCATCCACTGCTTAAGTTGATGCCATTGATGATCATCAAATAATCGGCTCTCATATAAACTCGCCATTTCCAGCGGCAAGGCACTCAAACAGCAGTATTCATAATCGATTAGATACAAATTCTGGGGCGTGTACAGTAAATTTTGTTCATGCCAATCGAGAAACACTGGCTGCCATTGCCATTGGCTTAGATTTAGAACAGACAGTGCGCGATCTGCTACAGAACACACATGGATAAACTTGGGATCATGAATCACCGAAGGGCGCAACTGCCGAGCTTTCAACACGTATTGTGTGTATCGCTCCGCCATCGACATTTTGCGCTCAATCGTCATCTGGCGTAATTGCGCCAATAACAACCTCCCCTGTTCAAACGACAAGGCCGAGCCTTCGGTGCAAACTTTCAACGGCCGATGTTCAATGAATTCACTGATAAAAAAATTGTCATCGGCTGAGCGATAAATCAACTGGGGCGCAAGGCCCAAGTTAGACGCCTGAGTTAATACATTGAGTTCATGTGAATGATCGAGCCAAGGTCGATCATGGGTTTGATAGATTCTCATTGCGTATACCGCACGAACCTCGCGGCCCTCATGAGCAACGACTTTGTAGTGACTATGGCTCAGCCCTTGATCAATGGAGCGGATCACCCAATCGCCCTGGAGTCCTGACTTTTTCAGGCATTGCTCAGGCGTGAGCATGTGATTCCTCGTGCATGGCTCGACGCCATACAAAATAGCTCACGGCGGCAAGCACAACATATCCTACAAATAACGCACTGGTAAGCATGAATGATTTATTCACGTATAAAACGATTGAAGCTAGGTCAATCACAACCCAGTACAGCCAAGTCTCTAGCACTTTGTAGGCCAACATAAATGTGCCAACAACGGCAAAACATGTGGTGGCCGCATCTAAATAGGGCATATCGGCATGAGTATATTTGCTCATCAAATAGCCCGCCAAAGCAGCGACACAAGCCGTTGCGATCATGACTTGAAAATGGCGTTTGATAGTCCAAGTATGGATCTGAGCTCCGTGTGATTCGCCAGATAAGTCATCCGGATCGCCATACCGCCATTGCCAATACCCATAAATAGCCATAACCATGTAAAACACATTGAGAGCCGATTCCATCAGCAAAGCAACATTCCAAAATAACACGGTATAAATCAAGGTACTGACAAATGCAGCAGGCCAGCACCACAAACTCCGCTTCATCGCCAGCAATAGATAAGCCATAGCGAGCACAACAGCCACCGCTTCCCACCCTGTCATAGCTGTGGCTTCAACACCAATACTTTGGAACCATTCATTCATTTATTCATGCATCCGATTGGGTCTGGCCAAAGGTGTCGTCAAAGTCTAACTCGCGTGCTCCACACAGAAATTTGCACACAAAGACCGCTTGCCCAAACTTTTCATGGGAAGCTTTCATCTCGTTCGACAACATTTTCATCACATCGTCATATGGGCCAACAATTTGGGTCGCAAGCGCATTGGTTTTACGCTGTATGGTGGGGTATGTAGCAACGCGTTCAATAAACCATGTAATAGGCGTAATGAAGTCGTCTTTGAGGGGATACATTGAGATATCAACGGTGAGCTGCATAAATTTCTCCAATGGTTCTGGGTCAATAATAAAGGGGCATAAAGCCCCTTTTTGAAACGATTCTCCGCACTTTCACAAGTGCGAATTTAACGTTGAATAGATAGGGCGATTAATCCAGATCCAGCGCAAACGTTACACCGATCTGGCGTGGGTCGCCATAACGAATATATTGTTTGTCTGTCCAACCTTGATCAGGTTCATTACCGAAGTAAAAACCACGAACACCATACTCTTCATCGGATAAGTTTTTACCCCACAGGTACACTGACCACAGTTCGGTTTCATACCCCACACGCGCATTAACGATGGTGTAAGTGTCGCTACGAGACTCATGGCTATCTGAATAATAAAAGGGAGTTTTACCACTGCCATTTAAGTTGGCAAACCAACCACTATTAAACAAATAGGTTGCACCTAAGCTGTAAGTTGAGTGCGGTGCATGGGCCAAATCACGATCCGTCAGATCAATGATGTCACCATCATCTTCGTACTGGTAGTCGTCGTATTGCGCGTCAAGCAAACCTAAGCTTCCGTATACCGTTAAATTTTCTGTTGCTTGCCAGTTCACATCCCACTCCAAACCATAGCTCCTTGAGCTGGTTGCGTTGGTGGTGAACAACCAAAAGTCGCCCGAACCTTGCTCTTGTATTGAGCTTTCAACCTGTTGATCTTGACGATCCATGTAGAACACCGCGAGGTTACTGATCAAAGAGTTATTCAGTAGCAAACTCTTGAGTCCTAGCTCGTAGTTGTACAAAGTTTCTTTATCAAACTCTTTGTTATCGCTAAGGCTTTCTGGCAATGACATGTTAAAGCCACCTGCTTTATAACCACGAGCCACTTTCACATAACCTTGATGTTCGGCCGTAAACTCTTTCGCCAGAGAGATGTGTCCACCCCACATGGTTTCAGAGGGGTCGAACGACTCTCCTGCGGAGTCCGTGTAATCTGATTCACGGTTTTCAATTCGAACTCCTACACTCAAACCATATCCGTAGCCTAAGTCGCTGTCGAGCTGACCAAATATTGCCAAATTGGTGGCATCGTATTCGGAGTTCAAGGTTTCACGCGATTCATCCTCGAGGCTATAACGTTGCTCAACGGTTAAGTCGTTAGACTCATCCAATTTCATACCATATACGCCCACCAACCAATCGGTTGTGTCGTTGAAAATACGTCCTTGCTCGGTAGAGGTGAAGCGAACTTCCTGAGACCAAGTTTCTCGATCGCCATCTTTGTCCCACCAATAGTCGTACACACATGGTTCAGAACCAATCACGTTCCAATCGTCATCATAGGATTCGCAGGCTTTGCTCGCCCAATATTCAGGGCTTGCCCAATCACCATCATAAGCGTGTCTATGATTACTTTTGGCGTAGCTGGTTAAACTCGTTACATCAAAAGATTGAGCTTGACTGAATGTCATTCTTACCGATGCTGCATTGGTTCTTTGTGTGTCTTCTCCGGGTCGATCTGTGAGCGTGTCATAGCCATTGTTGTCTAATGTCCAAACGTCGTAGCCATTGTCGAAATTGGCATGCAGGTAAGTCACATCAATGGTGGTATCTTCATTGGCCAATAAGCGTAACTTGCCACGTGCGGTGAATTCATCACGCTCATTGGTGTCGTCTTGGTTGCGGTATTTGTTGTCCACAAAACCGTCTTGTGAATGTTGCTGCAATGCCACGCGATATTGCAATTGATCGCTGATCGGGCCTGAGCTGTAGCCGCTGAATTCTTTGAGATTATCGTCGCCCGCGCTGAGTTGCACGCCATGCTCAAAGGTATCGGTTGGATCATTTGATTTTACGTAAATCAAACCTGCCAAAGCATTCGCGCCGTAACGAGTTCCTTGTGGGCCTCGTAACACTTCAACTTGCTCAATGTCGAACATGCTTGTAGTCATACCAATGCCCGACAAGTCGATGTCGTCATAGATAAAGCCAACAGAAGAGTTAGGCGCACCTTGATATTCAGCCTGCTCTCCGACACCGCGAATTTGAAAATAGCGTGGACGAGAGCTGCCGCCCGACCAATTTAAATTGGCAATGCTATTGAGCACATCTGAAAAGTGCTGTGCACCCTCATCTTCAAGCTGCACAGCGTCAATGACACTCACGCTGCCGGGCATTTCTTCTACTGATGATGCACGAAAGTCGGAGTGCACAACAATGCGTTCAATTTCTACATCATTCGTCGTATCAGACGCTGGGCTTATAATTTCCTGGGCATGAGTGCTGGTTACTGGCAATGCAAGTAACGCAGTCATGATCAAATTGTAACGTTTTGAAAAGTGTTTCATAGGAACTCAAAATATAATTTTTGAAATCCAGCATGTGCAAACAGGGGATGGGATTATTATGCGTTATGAGCCATTCCTCCGCCGGTATTAGCCGGATCAGGTTCAAAGGGTTCATCTCGAAGATGTCTCAGACTATTGATACCGCACAATAGTCGCCCCTTGGCTGAGGGGAGATTATAACGGTAGTTGGCAACCGACTTTCAACATTTTTGTAACGATTCACGAAATATCCATTGTTTAAGGTGAATTGACCAAAGCACATTCTTATCAGACCAGTGGTTCCATTCTTTATTTTTTCAGCGTACACTTGTTAGCTGAAACAACCAAGAGCTACCGAACATGCCTTCAATTCCTGCTTACTCTCCCGCTGAAGAATGGGCCAACAGCTTGACCCACGCGTTGGGTCTTATTCTTAGTGTTGTTGCACTGGTCATGATGGTGGTGGTGTCGGTAGAGCTGCAAGACACATGGCGTGTGGTGGCCACCAGCGTGTATGGCGGCAGTTTAATTCTGCTGTTTTTAGCATCGGTGGCATATCACGCGGTGCCATGGACAAAACTAAAAACGCGCTTAAAACTCTTTGATCATTGCGCTATTTATCTTTTAATTGCGGGTAGCTACACACCATTTCTACTCATCAGCATGCGCGACACCTTGGGTTGGTGGTTATTCGGCATCGTCTGGTCCATGGCGGCATTGGGCATCACCTTGAAAATCGGCTGGGGTAATCGATTTAAAATTCTCCGCGTCGCAAGTTACTTGGTCATGGGCTGGCTTATTGTTGTTGCCATCAAGCCATTAACCGACGCGATTGGTCAAGCTGGACTGATATGGCTGGCAGCTGGAGGAGCATGTTATAGCGTTGGGGTAATTTTCTATCTTCGAAAAAGCCTGAGTTATGCGCACAGTATTTGGCATCTTTTTGTCGTGGCTGGTGCTATGTGTCATTTCTTTGCGGTGTGGTTTCACGTGTTACCCATGTCATAACGTTCACAACTTGGGCAACACTGTATGATCGCACGCGAAACCAGCCAAAAACTCTATTCATCGTGGTATCACTTTTCTTTCACAATAACGCCTCTATTGTTGAAGAGTATGCACCATGCCCCAATCTATTTTTCAGGCTACGATGAAAGCCTGTGCACTTATTCCCGCCATACTGCTCACGGCATCATGCACAGAGCCGTCAAATGCTACACCAACTGAGGCCAAACCGGCTCCGGAAAACGCGCCCATGGTGCAGCGCGACAAGCCCAACATTGTGTTCATTGCCGTTGATGACCTAAATGTTTACAACACTGTATTAGGCAATGAAACCGATAGTTTTTTGCGCAAGGTTTACCCTAATCCTGAAGTGCGAGATTCAGTGCTAGAACGGCTAACCCCCAACTTGAACCGGCTTGCAGAGCAATCGTTAACCTTTAATCGAGCATATAGCGCAGCGCCTTTGTGCGGCCCGTCACGAACGGCTCTGATGACCGGCGTACCGCCTCATCAGTCGCATTACTACGCGCATGAAAAGCATTTTAGAGGCCATCCATCACTTACCAATGCCACCACATTGCCTCAATATTTGAAGTCTCAAGGATATTTCACAACGGGTGCAGGAAAGGTCTTTCACAAGGGACGCTCGTACCTCGATCGCGGCTACTTCAGCGATTGGCCCGACCAAATATATTCGTGGAACCATTGGGTTGAAGTTCATTCAGGTACCGGCATTAATGGCAAAAGCGATACACCAGCCTCAGAAACCGTATCCAAGTATTGGCCCGCACCTGAAGCTGCAAACAAGCAATTCACCCGTTTTGGCGTCACGACAGTACCTCGCACTCGTTCAAACGACTATGTAAATGCTCGATTTGGTGCAGAACTCATCACCCAAGGCACGGCAAAACTCACCAATGTTCGCGGTGATGTGGAAACCGTAACACTCCCCAAGACGCAACCTTGGTTTGTGGCCATCGGTTTGTTTGCCCCTCATCTCCCTTGGGTTGTTGAACAGGAATATCATGATTTATTCCCAACGAATGAAATGGCGATTGATCGCGAACTGTTAAATTGGGTCCATGAGAGTATTCAAGACTTGTCACCCACCGGTTTGAAAATTGCCAGTCAGTCTAAATTTGTCGACATCATCGCCCATGGCAAACAATTAGAAGGCGATGAAGGCGAGCTCAACGCGTGGCGAGAAGCGTTTCAGTCCTATCTAGCCACGGTTGCTTATAGCGACAGGAATATTGGTGAACTAGTGGACGCAATTGCTCGAAATTCAGAGAAAGACAACACAGTCGTCGTGTTATGGGCCGATCACGGATATCACATTGGAGATAAAAACCGAGAAGCCAAAACAACATTGTGGGAAGGCGCAAATCACACCAATTTGATTGTACTCGACCCGCGCAAAGCCAACACCACTAAGGGACTGCGCACTCAAGCTACCGTGAGTTTACAGGACCTATATCCAACGATCGTATCGATGGCTGGCTTACCTCGCCCTCAGGGTATTTACGGGTATGATTTAACGCCTATTTTGGATTCACCTGACGCTCAATGGGAGCCACCGGTACTGAATACGCACCTACGCGACAACCATGCGTTGCGCACCGACCAGTATCGATACATTCGCTTCGCTAATGGCGACCAAGAATTATATGACATGATTGAAGACCCACATGAGTTTACCAATCTAGCACGCAACCCAGCCTATGCTGAGACTCTCAAAACCTTTAACCAACAGTTGGACCAAGTGTTACAGATGACGCCTGACGATTACGCGTCTCATTAACCTCAAGGTTCCTTTCTACACACAAAAAAGCCAGAGCAAGGCCCTGGCTTTCTCATGCACAATGATTATACCTTTATAGATACAAACGAATACCAACCGAGTAAATGTCATCGGCTTTATCGCCGTTGGCATACACGGTTGAATCGAAACGATGTTCAGTGAACAATTCAACATTTTTAGACATAATGTAACTTGCACCTACCGCATAGTACTCAAGATCATACAAGCCGTCGTAATTAGAGTCATCCGTTTTTAACCGGTTGTAACCCGCATATAACCGCCAGTCTTCATTCGGCATGTAATGGCCATAAATCTCCGTACCTTTCGAGTCGAAGATCTCTCCGCTATCGTCAATTTCGTGATTAGTACCTTTGTAGTACACAGCAGCCAGATAAATGGCATCTGCATATTTGCCGTAATTTGCACTAAATGCCAATGCATCGGTGTAATCATCATTCAAGCCTGCCACATTCACGGTTCCGTCGACATCCAGCTCAGTGCGATTATATGCCACACCTAAATCAATTTCATACGGCGCGTGGTACACCATAGATACGCCATAACCATAGTCATACGCTAACTCAGCGTCGGCATTTTGCTCAAAGCGCTCAGTACAGTTAACTTGCGACTCGCCTTCGTCAACATTGCACAGCTGAATGGTGTCACCACTCTTAGCTTGCAATTGCACTGCAAAATCAAAATCACTCACCGAATTCCGATAAATAAACGATTTTTCTGCTCGGCCTGTGCCCGAAAATCCGCCGTCAGAGTGGTAGTTGAACGTACCCGAACCTTCGCCGCCCCAAACCATCAGGTAATCCGTCACATGCGTCACATCGTAGTACGCACTCCATTGCTTACCCACGGTAAATTCGCCATACACATCATGCTTCAAGCCAATGTAGCCTAAACGGTTCGTCAATGTACTGTCATCATATGGGTCACTTGATAATGAATTTCCGCCATCAGCAATGCCAAGTTGATCATTGTTGCTAATGAGGTTTAAACCCCATTCAATACCCCCCACAGCGGTCCATCCATTCCCAGCATCATAGTTAAAGTTAAAATTAATTCGGGATGCGCCATCACTCATGTCTGAGTCACCATCTTTTGCGAACGCATGCGCTTGCAAATAGCCCCCCATAGAAACTTCAGATGTATCGTCTTTATAGAGTTCAATGGCTGACACTGTGGTCGGAAGGATGAAAGTGCTCGCTGTGAGCGCTAAAAGTGTACGTTGCAAGTTCAATACCTCTGATGCAATGACGTTCGGTGCCCTCAATAAGAAAGCAATTGCGATAGTTTCAACTCTCAAGTCAGAGTTAAAAGTGAGGGGAGTGTAACGATTGGAACTGAATAAAAGCTGACCAAAATCAAATTTGAGATGAGCTCGCACGACTCTGCAACAGCACTTAACATTTCGCTAAAAACAGATGCAAGATGCCAACATTTACATGGCTAAAGGTTTAATAAAATCAACATCAGAATAGGACTCGTCGGCCACTCGAATGAATGACCGACACCCGCAAATTTAGTAAAATTTCTGCAATACTTGTCCGTTAGCAGTGACGACTCCGTCAGCAAGGCCTAACTTGGTTGTATAGCCATTGTCGGCCGTTCGCGTGACAAAACCAATTTTCACAAACTGTTGCAGCTGCGGCGCAAGCTGAGGAAACATTTCAGCCATCTCAGGGCCAGCATTCAACTCAATCTCAGCAGTAGTTTTAGCAATTAAACCCATCGGTTCAACCGTATCTGCTGCCGTAAATGCACTGACCTGACTCTGACCTTTTGCACTCACCACAAGTCCGTTGTAGTTCGCACTCAAGTCATTCAGCACCAGCTGAACGCCATTGGCTCCCAAGGAATCGACAATTGATCCGATTTCATCAGGGTCGCTCACCTGACCTAAAGTTTGCATAGCTGCCATTGCCGCGTAAGACAATTGCTCAACTGTGAAGTCTGAGTTAAATGCTTTAACGTCTACGCTCTGCATTGGGGAATTGTGAATCACCTGATCGATACTCATTTTGTAATTCATGGTCACTTGCGTATCGTTAGCCATGGCCACCAGCATATCTATCGCTATACCGTCTACTTCTAACGTTTCGTCATCCGTATTAATGAGAAATTCGTCAATGGTATAACGACCATCGCCTAACAAATAAACGCCATCTTGTTTGAACGATTGCCCTGTTAGTTTGACATTAGCCATTTCAAACGTGCCCGGATTTTCAGCCTCGTTGATGTGTGCTTTGATCCCATCAAAGGCCAGTTCAAACACGAAATGCTCAGACAGAACATCGCCTGAATAGGTCATTGACGCAGGTAAAATATCCACTGAATTTCCGTCTTCCATCAGTGTAAACTGTTCGCTCGTGAACCAGCCTTTTTGGCTGTTGGTCCAAAAGTTAATCACCACACCAGCTTCCGTTTCTGGTTTAGATTGCAACATATCAGCGAGGTTATGCTCGCCTTCTATTGCTAAGTCACTGTCGACATCACAGCTAACATAAAGCGCTAGAACTAAACAGTCAGCCACAGTCGACACTTGAAAGCTTTGAGGTTCGTTGTCATCGTTTGGAAATTGTGCTGAAAAATCAAAACGGTCTGAACGATAAAAGAATGAATTTTCGACATTCTCAAAGCTAAATTGTGCGGTTTCAGGTAATTGCTGCTGTGTATCTTGCGTTACGACTTGAAGAGTCTCTTCGTATTTATGATGGGTATAAAACGTTAAACCAGCAGCAATAGCCACGCCTGCTCCAAACGCAATGACAACAGATTTAGAACTCATGGAACATCCTTATTCATTATATAATTGAGTTGTAAGCTGTCATCCATCGATAGCAGCTCAGGTCGGGCACGATCATAGCACTATATACGCGATAGTTAGAGCCTTTCAGCGTGCACAAATGTAACCATTTATTGAACAGAAACAACTTCGTAGTCGGTGATTTTTCCAGCAATATCCACCTGAAAACCATCATCCAATTGCCGCCCCATCAAGGCATTTCCAAGAGGAGATTGAGGTGTCACTATGGTGATATGTTGACGCTCAAATTCAATTTTCAAGCCGCCTGCGCTGGGCCCCACAAAAAAGCGATGCGTGACATCTTCAGCACCCACAAGCTCAACCAAACTAGCCATCGATATTTTTGAAGGTATGTTATTCATCCCCCCTTCTAGAGCTTTATATTCCGCAACTTGAGCTTTGTATTCAAGCACTCGCTGAGATTGGCCATGCGCCAGATAAGATGCTTCTAAGGCAAATGTATCGTATTTATTCTCGGCCACGTTGTCGCCATCGGTTGCTGTGTTATAGGCTCTCATTGCTGCGGCTTCGGCTAATTTTTGGCGCTGGGTAAGTACCATCAAGATGTGTTCTAACAGCAATGTTTTATTCATCACAGCGACGCCTATTCACTTTATAAAGTTCGTAAACGCCACATCCTAAAACGGCAATCCAATGCTGTAAACACTGGTTATGATTTCACTTTGTCGAGATCGCGCCAATAATGAAATAGACGAATGGAACCTTTGACAATATCCGTTCCTACCAAGTACAGACAAGGGGTAAAAATCAAAGTTGTCAGAGTAGCGAACACCACTCCGTATGACAGAGATACCACCATGGGAACCAAGAATTTAGCTTGTTCCGTATCCCCTGACAACATAGGCACTAACCCCACAAAAGTGGTAAGCGAGGTTAATAAGATCGGGCGAAAACGCAGCGTACCAGCTTCCAGCACTGCCTCAAACACTCCCAAGCCTTTGGCTCTAAGTTTATTAAGGCAGTCCACCAGCACCAAGTTGTCATTCACCACCACCCCAGCCGCCGCTAAAATACCAAGCATTGAAAATGCGCCAAAATGAACGTTGTGGCCCAAATGACCAAATATGGCACCGCTAAACGCAAACGGAATAGCCGACATAATGAGCAAAGGTTTTAAATACGACTTAAATGCAATGGCCATCAACATGTAACACACGAGCAGCGCAAGCCCTTCGTAGTGATACACAGTTTCCATGAACTGTTGTTTATTGTGAGAGCCATCGCGCTTACCCAAGTTCACCTGTGGGTGACGCTTTCGCCATTCAGGAATAAAGTCTTCTTTTATTTTCTTAACCACCCTCCATGCGTCATTACCGGCATATTCAGCCCAGATCCAAACCGTTTTTTTACCATCTCTGCGCTGGATCCGGCTAACTCCTGGCTTAATTTCAACATCAACCACACTCAGTAAAGGCACTTCTCGTTTGTCTCGGGTACGAATCTGAAATTGATAAATAGAGTCGATGGATTCACGCTCCAACCGTGAGTAACGAACCCGGACGCGCGAGTCCCCTCCTTCACGGGGAAGACGCTGTACTTCTTGACCAAAAAAGGCTTGTCGAACTTGCGTTCCCACATCCCGCAAAGAAATACCCAGAGATTCAGCGCCTGGCTTTAGGCTAAACACGAGTTCCTTGCTGCCCTTGTCGAGATTGTCTCGAATGAGGTACACATTTTCGTATTCTGCCATGTGCGCTTTTAAGTCAGCCACTGCACGCGCCATTGCATCCACATCTTCACCTTGAATCATCAAAGCAACTTTTGGATCTCTTTGGTTTAATGTGGCCTTAAATTCTATTTCCTCGGCATCGGGAATATCACCAATAAATTCAGTGAGAAGTCGCGTTGCAGTCTCTGTATCAATGGCTCGTTCTTGGTATGGTACCAGCTTGAGATAACTGGCAATGCGGCTACCTCGAATTTGACTGTAGTGATGCTCTACAAACGCATAGTGCTGCCCACTGCCGTCATCTTCATGATGTTCTGCAATATATGCATCAAGCTTTTCATGGCCTCGATTCATTTGTTCCAACACTTGCTGTAAGCGCTCAAATGCGGCATTTTCAGGCAGAGTGACATTCAAGCGAATGGTGTCGGCCTCAATTTTAGGTTCAAAGGATTCCAGCACATAGCCATCGTTGAGTAATTTGACCGACAAACCAAAAGCCACTATAAAAATTGCCACCACAATGTAGCGGTAGTTCAGCACATAATGCATTGTCGGTTTATAAACCGCGTTCGCCAGCCACAACATGATATTGGAAAAACGCTTTCGGAGCGTTTCCAATTTAGACTCTTTGCGATGGGGATCATCGTCGGGCAGATGCCGTAAATGAGAAGGCAAGATAAACAGCGCTTCGAACAGCGAGAAGCCCAATGCCAGCACCACCACAATTGATATAGCGCGGGTAAATTCAGCAGTACTGCCCGGCAAAAAAGCCATAGGAGCGAACACCACGATCGTTGTGATCACACCAAATAAAACCGGCTTTGAGACTTCCTTTACCCCTTGATAGGCCGCTTCTGCACCATGAAAACCTTCTTCGTGCTTGCGGTGAATACTCTCGCCAATCACAATGGCATCGTCCACCACGATGCCAATCACCATCATGAATGCGAACAATGACATCATGTTCAACGACACATCAAAGCTTGGTAGCAACCAAAACCCGGCGGCAAATGCAGTTCCAATACCTATGGTGACCCACAAAGCCACTTTGGGCTGTAGGAATAACATCAACAAACAAAATACCAATATTAAACCACTAACCGCATTGGTTAAAATGGTATCAATACGGCTTTGGTACGTGTCATTCCAATCTTCCCAAACCGTTAGTTTTAAACCATCGGGTAATTGGCTTTGCTTCTGGGCAATGTATTCACGAACGGTGGCCGACATTTCAGGAATATTCATGTAGTCGGAATTGAGCACATCAATTAACACCGCCGGCTCACCATCGAACGACGAAAAACGCTTGTTGGCCATAAGACCATCCACCACTTGAGCTACATCTCCCAAGTAAAGCGTGGCACCGTCTTCGGCATGCCGGATCACCAAGTTTTCAAAATCTGCCTGCCTTTCAGCACGACTTCGAACACTCAATGTATATGATTCGGTATCGCTTCGGACGGTGCCAGCCGAAGTGTTCACTGAGTTGTTTTTAATGGCGTTAGACACTTCATCAAAACTCAAATGATATTGGCGCAGCTTTTGTTCGGAAATTTCAATGGAGATCTCTTCGCCAATATCGCCAGTAATCCCCACACTTGAGATCAAGGGAAGCGCAGCGACTTCTCGACGTACTTCTCGTGCAACCTTATTCAACAATAGCTCATCCACATAGCCATACAGTGCCACACGAATCATTTGGTCTCGATTGGTACGTTCAGTCACTATGGGGCGATCAGCATCGGCGGGCAAACCGTTAACCGAGTTAATTCGTTCACGAATATCATCGGCAAACTTACGTCGGTCGACCCGTTCTTCTCCGGTAATGGAGATACGAGTCCAACCTTCTCCAGCATTTGAAACAATGCTTTTTACGCCCTCTACATTCTTCACCGCTTCTTCGAAGCGAATCATAATTTGATCTTCGATGTCACGCGGACTAGCTCCGGCCCATCGGACTTGAATGTCCATTATGGATAGATTTACTTTCGGAAATGGCTCTTTTTCAACCGAAAACAAATAGCTCATGATGCCGGCGATGATCAACGAAATCATCGCTAAGTTTGCAGCAATTGGATTTTTAATCCACCACGCTAAAACCGACTTATCCTGCATGAGAAATCTCCGGCGTAGGCGATATTTGTTCGGTAAGCTCTACCTCTTCCGCGTTTTGAAGGGCGGGGACAGGTGGATCATTTTGAAAAATTGCCTGTACCGGTAACCCCTCCGTAGGGATGGCCAACGCCGAGGTAATGACCTTCGATGCATTAGGTAGGTTTTCGACCACGATAGAAGTAGGAGTGCGCTGCACGATGGATGCTGGAATCACTCGCAATTTATTGGCTTTATCTACCAGCCATAATGTTTGATTATTCCTCAGCACTTGCTTGGGCAACACCGTTGTTTGTTCAGCGACGCGGCCTAAAATTCTGGCACGAACAAACAGCCCAGACAGCAGAGGCGTGTCTGACGATGAATAACCATTTTTCACTTGAACCACGGCATAAATACTACGCGTGCGTTGGTCCATTACGGCTTCTGTGCGCACTACACGCCCTAACCAATTGGCGGTATGGTTGCCAAACTCAGTGTCGAGCTGAACGTCAAATGTTGAATCGTCATAATGCTCGTAATACGCCAGCGGCAAACCAACTTGCGCAAACTGTTCGGGAGTCATCGACAATCGTATTTCCATCACTTCCGTTGAAAACACTTCGGCAAGCACACTGGCTTTGTTGACGTACTGCGTCATGGTGACTGATTTATTAGCGACTCGACCATCAAAAGGAGCGTGAATTTGAGTGCGCTGCAATGCCAGCTCAGCCTGAGCCAATTCCGCTTCCGCTGAAGCCAACGTCGCTTGTGCATAACGAAGTTGTGGTAAGCCCTTTGCCAAATCAGAAGCGCCGATTCGATTCAGCTCCATCAGTTCTTGTTGGGCAGCTCGCGCTTCAGCCTCTGCCTTGGCTAATTGCTGTTGGCTTTGAGCAACTCTTGAGCGACGCTGAATCACAGCCAACTGGTAATCTTCGTCGGCAATAGAAATAAGCAATTCACCTTTTTTTATCACTCCACCGGGCACCAGGTTGGGTGACATATAACTGATTTTACCGGCCACCTCGCTTTTGAGCTCTAGCTGATCTTTCGGAGTCACAGTGCCTTGGCTATAGCCAATGATCTGGGTGTCTTGCTGAGTAGATTTCAACACAAAAACTTTGACGTTTTTTGCTTTACTGGGGCGTTGTTCTGGCTCGGGTTTATTGTTTTCTAACCAGTGATATCCACACCAAACTAACAGCAGCAATAACAAAGGGCTAAGTACCCATTTTTTAAATCTGCCCTGATGTTCAATGACAAAATTGGAACAGGCTTGGATATTAAGACGCATTGACTTTCTTCTCCCAAGGCGCGTTTAGTTGCACAGGAAAACGCTCACCTAAAGCCAAAACTAACAGCGTTCGATTGGCCAAAATTTCGTAGTACGCTCGTGTGAGCTCGGTTTCAGTATTAATGCGCCTTACTTGCAATGTTAACAACTCAAAGCTATTGGCTAACCCTGCTTCATATTGGCGACTTAAACGCTGTTCAGCGGCAAAAATCTGTTGGTAAGCCTGCTCTAAGGCTTGGTGCTTAGATCTAAGTTCGGCTTCACTGTAGATGCCGCGCTCTATTTCTTGCCAACTGTTGAGCAGCGCCATCTTATACTGCGCTAGCGCTAAGGATTGGCGCGCTGTATTTAGAGACTTATTGGCTTTAATTGCGCCCCCGTCCAGAATCGGCTGCACCAAACCAGCAGTGACGCTGCCCAACCAATACTGCCAATCAAACAAATCGCTAAAATTCTGGGATGTTGCGCGCAGCCCTGCATTCACCGTAATGTCGGGCAAATTACCTTTGTCAGCGTTGGATTTACGATAAAACGCACTCATTACGCGCGATTCAGATGCCACTAAGTCAGGACGCTGCTGTAATACTGTGCTTGGGGAAATGGTCAGTTCTAAAGGGGGTAATTCAAACGCCTCTAGCGCCAAATTCAGATCGGCCTCTGAATGCCGTCCCAACAGAACGTTGAAGCGCTGTTTTGCGCGATGAAAATTGAGACGATGCTGCACCAGCGTGGCTTCAATCGTGTACAGGCTATTTTTGGCCAAGCGCAAATCATGACTGGAGAGCAACCCTGCATCAAGGCGCGACTCGGTCATGGCCACACGACGTTGTTGGCTGCGCTGGTTGTGCAATGTCAGTTCTATCAATCGGTTTGCCTGCGACATATCAAAATAACTCAACAACAACTGGCTCACAGCCACTTGTTGTGCCGACTGATAATCCATCAGCACAGCGTCCATATCCGCTTCTGAGGCTTTTTCTAGGTCCGACAATTTACCCCACACATCGGCTTCCCAACTCACTCTAAATTGAGCGCTATAGCTGTGTCTGCTTTTTTTGTTTCCCTCATCAAGAAACTGATTTTCTCCGCCATCCATTTTAAAATCGAGTTCGGGCCAACGTTGAGCTTGGGCAGTCTCGTAATTGGCCTGAGCAATAGCGAAGCGCGCCAAATCAGCCTCTAGATCGGGGCTATTACTTAGCTCTTGTTCAATCGTGCGAGACAATTCTTGAGGCAATACCAATAATTGTTGGGCAGCGCTCTGCTTCATCAAAGGGAGCTGACGCCATTGATTAGGGGTGGCCTGATGAGCCTCAGGCAAAGCTGTAGAGGGGGAAGGATTTGTCGTGTTGCTGCATGCTGCGAGCACCAACACCAGCGATAGCAACCCGAATCGCTTATTCATGATTGTTCGTACCTAAAACATACATCGAGTAAATTCCTCACATGCTTACGCTGACATGAGCTTTTCAAAGCATCATGAAGAAATTCACGCTGTTTGGAATGGGTCAACTTGCCGACATATGTGACTAGCTGAAATTCTCTGATATTGAGCTAAAAGCTCCATATTGCTAATTTAAAAGATCAGATGAATTTAATCAAATAACCTTTAATTTTGAGGTCAGGACCGAGACGTTGATCAATACGTTTCAATCTTGAATAAAATCAGATCGTTGGAAGTAAATCTTTTAGACGAGTTTTTGAAGGTGGCATTGAAAAGAACGCTTGATAGAAGCCCTATGACTCAATCCGCGCGAGAAAGCCAGAAAATAATGCGGAGCGACTCTCCATTGTTGGAAAGCCGCCCATTTCACAAAAATGCGTTACTTCACCATCATGTAAATCAGTTGAGCAACCAAAGAAATCGCCACGAGTGGAATCAACCAGCGACTCATGGATTGCATTTGTTCCATTGACCGCTCTTTGCTCGTGCGTTCGGTGAGTTTAATCACAACAAATAAACCAACCATCAGCAATGCAATGATCATGAGTAAATTCATCAGCTATTCCTCGCTAATCCACGGCATTTCCGGCAGACCTGAAAGGTTTTGGGTATATCGCGTTAGATTAAACGCCTCTTGCCGTTCTGCTACGGCCACCAATTCTTCGGTCAATGCACAGGCAATCAATTCAAGCGCATCTTCTCGAGAATGCCCTGTCATCATCAGTCGCATGAGTGTTTCTTTCACAATTTTAGGCGCCTGATCGTCAAGTTGGTTTTCAACAACTTCAATCACATCAATGCCACTAAATTGATCGGTCATATTGATTTCCAGTTTTGCTCGTTATCGACCCGACCTAATCTACCCCATTGCATAGATTTTCACTAATGCGATATTATCACCGTCATTGCTAGCAACATTCACTGAAGCGTTCGATTCACATACGATTTCTGTTACTATCTCCGTGTCCAATCGAATCTAACGAGTTGAAATATCGAGAAATGACGAAGGTTAGCTTTGCCGGTCAAGACCTCGTATTAAACTCCGAGGAATCTGTTTTAGATGGTTTATTACGCCGCGGTCATACTATTCGATATGGTTGCCGCGCGGGCGCTTGTCAATCATGCCTGTTGCAAACAACGCAAGGCACGCCCACCCCAAAATCTCAGCAAGGCTTAACATTTGCACAAAAACAACAAGGCTGTTTTTTAAGTTGCCAATGTTTTCCAGCACAAGGTATGACGGTGCAATTGCCTCCTCGACCTGCTGAGCTAGTCATTGCTACAGTGGTTGAAAAAACGCACCTTAATTCAACCGTTGTTCGAGTTCGACTTGACGCTCAAATGGACTACCAAGCAGGTCAATTCGTTGCAATTTATCGCAATGGAGCCTTGTCTCGTCCCTACTCTCTGGCCAGTGTTCCTTCACTTGATCGCTACTTAGAATTTCATATTAAACGCGTTAAAGGCGGAGCTTTCAGCCGTTGGGCCTATGACGACCTTGCTGTTGGTACACATGTCGCATTGGAAGGACCTAAAGGTGACTGTTACTACACTCCGGGGCAAGCTCAACAACCTTTGCTGCTGTGCGGTATGGGTACAGGTTTGGCTCCCATATATGGTGTGGTGCGTGACGCCTTACTCCAACATCGTCATACCGGCCCGATTGATTTAATTGTTGCCACCACAAATGCTGATGAATTTTATTTAGTCGACGAATTACAAATGCTTGCTGCTCAATATAGCCAGTTGTCTTTGAGTTTTGTCTCGCAAAAGGGGCGCGCCCCGTTTGCCACTGAATCTGATATTCTTCACTACTTCCAAAATCATTATTCAGATTATTCCAGATTTTCCATATTTTTATGTGGCTCCAAACATATGGTGCACGCGCTGAAAAAACAGAGCCTTGAGTCTGGAGCTCTCGCCGAGCAAATCTTTAGTGATGCATTTGCCCCATTTACAGCTGAATAATTCCTCTAAAAGAGCCTAAAGATAAAATTGGGGCGAGCGCTATTTTTTTGACGTAAAGCTACCCAAGTTCACAATTAAACCTCCCATAACAAACAATATTTTTCCTTAATTAAACAATAATTTAACAACCTGAATAAATACTCCTCCTACCACTATCCTCATGTATAAATTCTATTTATAAAATAATCATTTTTATTCTACTTTTAGGCGGTCAGATCATTGACACTGGGAGTCATTGTCTAGCAAGCAATACTAAACAAGCTGAACGCTGGAGAAATTTAAATGAACTTTAGACCTGAGTACCTTGAAAACACCCCGCAATTTAATCATTCCTTAGAAGGGGTTGAAGGCGTTATTTTTGATTTAGACGGAACTCTGGTTGATTCATCTCTCGACTTTCAAGCAATGAAAGCTCAAATAGGTTGCCCTGCTGACGAAGATATTATTGATTACATTCAAAAGCTGCCATCACAAGAAGCGAGAGCAAGCGCTCACTCTATTGTTGCCCAACATGAATTAGATGATGCCGAGCAATCGAACTGGATGCCTGGCGCCCAAGCACTAGTGCAGCAACTTAAGCGACAAAGCATTCCTATGGCAATCGTGACCCGAAATTGCCGTCAAGCAACACGCATTAAAATAAAACGTAATCGCATTCCAATTGAGCAAATAATCACGCGTGAAGACGCTCCGGCAAAGCCCGATCCAACTTCATTAATTCGTATTTCCGCTCAGTGGAAAATGGCGTCTCACAACATACTTTACGTTGGTGACCATCTGTATGACGTGTATGCCGCGCATCGCGCTGCCATGCTGGCTTGCTTATATGTCCCCGGAAAATTGCCTGTATATGTGAACTCTTCAGATTATGTCTGCCGTAACTTGGATTTACTCGCAACCGCGCTTGATCGCACCGCTCACCTGACTTAGCACTTTCAAGTAAGCGCCATTGATATAATGCATTCTGCTTCTCAATGGCGACTTAGAGCGAGTGCTAGCGATGAACATCCACCTGCTACATCCGGATCATATTCCACCCAAGGACGTTACTTACGGTCTATTGTGCCCATCACTGCTTGTAAATAACTCCATCTTTCATGACAAAGCTAATATTTTCCATCAGCTTAATATCCTCTAGCGGGTTGCCATTCACAGCCACAATGTCGGCCAGTTTGTTCTTTTCAATGGAGCCTAGCGTGTCATCAATACGCAATAACTGTGCTGCGTTTATCGTGGCAGTTTTAATTGCATCAATCGGTGACATACCCGCGTCTACCATGTATCCAAACTCTCGACCGTTTAAACCATGAGGAAACACACCCGCGTCTGTACCAAACGCAATTTTAACGCCTCGTTGAATGGCTTTTTCAAAAGTTCCTTGAATCTGGGGCCCTACTGCAGCTGCCTTCGGACGTACGACATCAGGGTAATATCCTTCGATTGCAGACTTCTCTGCAACCCACTTACCAGCCGTAATCGTGGGCACATACCAAGTGTCATGCTTGATCATCAAGGCCATTGCTTCGTCATCCATGTAAGTACCGTGTTCCACAGAATCAACACCCGCTCGAATCGCGCGTTTCATGCCCTCTGCACCGTGCGCATGTACTGCAACAACAAAGTTATAGTCTCGGGCTGCGCTCATGATGGCGCTGAGCTCTGCATCGGTAAACTGCGGGTTGTCACCACTTTTGGCCAAGCTCAACACTCCGCCGGTCACCGTAAGTTTAATCACGTCTGTACCGTCTTTGTAGTGCTGGCGAATCGCTTTGTAGGCATCTTCTGGGCCATTAATGACACCTTCTTTGGGGCCCGGATCACCAGTGAGTTCATGATTCATTCCGTTAGTGGGATCGGCATGCCCTCCGGTGGTAGCAATACTTTTACCCGCGGTATAAACCCGCGGGCCAAGCACCCAACCTTTGTTAATTGAGTCACGCAAACTCGTGGTTAAACCAGGGGAAAACTCTCCTAAATCTCGTACCGTAGTAAAGCCCGCCATGAGCGTATCTTTGGCGTACATAGTAGAACGAAAAGCATAGTCGGGTGGGTCCATATAAAAACCTTCATGGTAGGAATTTTTGGTAAACACACCTGACAAATGCGTATGCATATCCATCAGCCCGGGCATGACAGTTTTGTCTTTCAGATCGATCAGCTGCTCATTACTTTTCGCGCTGCTATAGCCCTTTTCAACACTCACAATTTGATTGTTGTGAATGCGTATGGAGCGCTTTGCGAGGGCTTTTGAGCTGACTCCATCAATCAAATGTCCTGCATGAATCAAATACTGCTCGGCATTCAGCGAGCAGGAAAAAAGTAAGAGGCTTATAATGACTAAACGCATGATTTTTCTTCTATGTTCGGTTTTGGCTCCTGTTGTAGATTAGTACGCATGACCGATTTCTAAAAGTCACCGATGTGTTTTGCCCCACTCACGGCTCAATATTGAATCGTTGGCCTTCATGAAAAGCACCCCCACTGGTGACAGCGGGTCGCGCTTTATAAAAAGACTTTATTGACTCATAAAACCCTGCGTTATTGGCATACCGCGCCACTGACGAGCACAATTTCAGCAGGCTTATTCAGCATACTTTTTTGACCCTGTACGCCAAAGCTCATAGTCTGTCCCGGCTGAATATTGGCATTCCACGACAAACCTGAAGCATTATATGGCCCACTTCCCGTTAACACTGTATTCCAGCTAGAGCTAACCGTAGACCCGTCTGCATACGACCAAGCAACCTGCCAATCGTTCACGGTCGTTGCGCTCGGATTGGTAATGCGAATTTCTGCCACAAATCCAGAAGCCCATTCATTCATCACTACATATTCGCAGTTCTGACTTAAAGGCTCTTCAACCGTCACCGTTAAAACATCGGCCACAGAGGTGGCAAGACCGTCGTTCACTTGTAGCGAAATATTATATTCACCCGCGTCAGCAAAGGTGAAACTCGCGGTTGCATCATAGATGTCTTGCCTGCCATCAAAGTTCCACGCGTACGCAAGGTCGTCACCATCCGCATCGGATGAGTTCACCCCACTCACGTTCACGGTAAGACCATTGACAGAGACTAATTCGGCCACTGCAATAGGTGCCGTATTGCCTACTTTGACCGTAATCGAAGACGATTGAGACTGATTACCATCGATATCTGTTGCCAGCGCAGTGAAAACACTTAGGCCATCATTTAAATCAACAATCACACCATACGGAGCACTGGTATCTGCACCCGCTGACGCCTCATTCACAAAGAATTCGACCGCTGCAATGCCCTGATCATCATCGGCAGATGCGATGAATTCGATGCCGTTTCCGGAATCAAGTCGCATGCCATCAGCGGGTGACGTAATGACGACTGACGGACTACCATCGTTCGCCATTTCGTATAAGTTGGGAAAGTTGCCCGACATCAGCAGTAAACTCACAATGCGCCAATATGAGCCATAATAATCTGAGCCATCGCCAACACTCAGCAATTTGTTATAGGCATCTTGCGCATCACTTTTCACCGAGCCTGATGCCTCGCCGCAATCAACAGAACTGAGCGCGGTTGCAGCAGCAATTGGAGCGACGGCATTCGCCATAAAGAAGGTCCATGCGGGATCGCCTGCACGAGCACCACTCATGGTATATTCGCCTGCAATTCTGTCGACACCTATGGTTGCAAAAAAGCTGCCGAGTTCATTCACCGTTTCGATGGCATTGTCGCTTCCATACCATTTTGCATCCACGGCAATGCGCCAACCGAAGCGAGCCGCGTCATAACTCCACCAGCCAGAATTGCGGGTTTGCCAGGGCACCACCTGCACATCACCGTTGTACTTATTCCAGTTTGGCACCAACCCCGAGCAGTTATCGGGCTTCGATTGCACTAAATTCACCAAGTCATAATTACGCTGATTCACCGCTTCCCATTTGTTCGACTGGCCGGTGAACTTGCCAAAAACGGTAAAGAATCCAGGAGGGAAATAGGAAAGGTTGACGATTCCATCGGGATAATTAGGCTGAAGTAACCACTGATCGCCGGGCATTAGCTCGTTGCCCAGATTATCATCGAGTCCGGAGAACGGTACCTGCCCCGGCAAATCCACTTCGTAGTCGTAAATATTATTTATAATGTCTTGCGCATCGGCGCAGTAATCAATATTCAGAGCACTTTGAGTCCAAGCACCTTGTTGATACTTCACACAGGCATTCACTAACGCAATGGCCATATCCACATCACCGTCAGTGGCAGCTCCTGTGCCTAAATATTGTTGCGGGGCGCCGATGTACCAGTGCATCAAGTTTTGGTCGTCAAAATGGTCTTTGGCAAATGACCACAAACCATCAAATTCGGTTTGGTCATCAAAGATAGAGGTCAAAATCATGCCGTAAGCTATGCCTTCAGACACCGAACTCGAATCGTTCACACCCCCCATGACTCGATAGCGACCATTGCCGCCAGCGTTGGTTGCAGTAATACGCGCTGCTTTCCACACTTGATAAGAGGACTCAACATCGGCAAGATTAAATTGCACATTGGTCGGTTGGTTGTAAGGCCATTGAAAATCGGAAGTCGCCGCCATTGCCGCCATCGGTGTAGATAACGCCAGAGCGAGGCCACTCATTGAGTAAATCGACTTATATTTCATTGTCTTTCTCTTTCGCTTGAAGCTTGGATGAAAAATTCCGACTGGCCAAATAAGCCACCAGCCGGAATGGTCGGGAAAAGTTCGGGCGACCACACTATTGACGTGAATCCAATACACCCGTATCAGTCTTGATTGACCGATTAATCGCACACATCTCCGGTAATAACGGGGATTTGAGCAGAGCTGTCTAGAATGCCTTTGTTGCCTTGCACACCAAACTCAATGCTTTGGCCCGGCTGAATGGTGGAATTCCACGACAAAGGCGTAATGATATATGGATTGGAGCCGCTGAGATTGGTGTTCCACGAACTCGAAACCGTACTACCGTCGGAATACTCCCAACCGATTTGCCAGCCATTCACCGCCGTTGTTCCGGTATTGGTGATACGAATAGATGCCACAAACCCACCGCCCCATTGGTTATCAATCGAATACTCGCAGTTCCCCTTAGGCTGCACCGGATCTTGCGCTACCACTTCACCAATTTCGGTGTCGAACAACCCCTCCTCATCGGTCACCACCAGCGTCACGGAATAAGAGCCAGCCACGCTGTAACTGTGAGAAGCCGTCATACCTGAAGCCGTAGTACCATCGCCAAAGTCCCATTGGTAAGACGCAATATCTCCGTCTGCATCTGTTGAGGACGACGCATCGACCGACAGACTGAGGTTATTTACATCAGATGAGAACATGGCATTCGGCGGGCTTGAGAGGCCACCGCTAACATTCACAATTTGACTCACTAGATCGGAACCACCCTGACCATCTGTCACGGTAAGTACTACCTCATAACTACCCGACGCAGCATAGGTATGATTAAGTGACACGCCTGAAGCACTCTGACCGTCACCTAAATCCCAGCTAAACGACATTGAGTCACCATCGGCATCAGTTGAAGCACTCGCATCCAGAGACACCTCTAACCCGCCGACTATAGCGGTGAATTCACCTTGTGGGACGATATTGATATCACCGCCGCCACTTTCCGCGGAACCCATACAATCCGGTATCGTCATTTGCGATCCGGTATAAGCGCCCTGCAATCCGAATAACGGAGCGGTATCTCCGGGCTGCAACGTAATTGGCACAGGATTAGTGAAAGTGAGTACGTTGCCTTCTTGAGCAATGGATACATTCCATGACCCCGTCACTTGAACCGGACGGTCAAGTTCAAGCGTCGCAGTCCAACCATTTAATGGTTGCGTGCCAATATTCACGACAGAAAGCTCATTCAACACAAAGCCATTGCCCCACACATTGGCGTCACCAATTGCGCAGGACGTCCCTTCGGGTTGCGGTGCCACCGCAACAGATGCAGTTGTTGTTTCCGTATGAAGTACAGTGCCAGCGTATAAATCGCGAACGGTCAACGTGACCGCGTAATTGCCGACCGCATCAAAGATATGACTGGCTTGTTTACCCACATCGGTTACACCATCACCGAAGTCCCATTCATATAGCAATGAATCGTCTTCAGCATCAGTTGAACACGACGCGTCAAAACTTAAGGGTTTGCCTTCAATACCAGAAGTTGGATCCACCACAAAACAAGGCACTGGAGCCTGGTTTTGAGCGGGGTCTACCACGCTAATCGTGATACTTGCAGGCTCAGATGTGAGTGACTCGTCATCAGTCACTGTGTAGCTAAAGAGACTGTCACCGGCAAAGTTAGCGGCTGGAGTAAAGGTTACCTGCGTGCCATTTTGTAAAACCGAACCTTCGGTTGCTGCTGGCGGTGTCACGCTATAACTGACAATATCGCCATTACTATCACTGCCGCTCAAGGTCACAACAACAGATTCTCCCACCAATACACCTGCTGTCACTGCCTGTGCGATTGGAACGCAGTTTTCACTGCAAATATTGGGGAACAAATCGTCAAACAAGCCATAAGCAACGGCGGCATCCACCTGCGCCCAGAAACGATGGTAATAGAAGGTTGGGTCATCTCCATTTTCCACCGCTTCCATGGTGGCCACATAGCCCGGGTCGTCCTGATAGAAGCTGCGAATACTACTGAATGTTGAGTCTTTGTTGACAAGATCGCCATTTGGCATGACGCCATTCCAATTGTCCGGAATATAAACAGGATCAGTCAGTCGACCAAAGTCTCCTCGCGTTTCCGGTGCTGCTAACCCTTTGTCATCTCGGAAGCTATCCCAGATGCGATTGAGGATTTCAACTGACATATCGCGGACAGCAACATCCACAGAGCCTGTATGTTCACGTTTTGCCGCTGCGTAGTACATCAGAGCTTTGGTCATACTAGCAATCACACCAATGTCTTGATTCCAACTGGTGATTTCAACCGACAGTTCGGTATTCTTTTTTGGGTTCTGCGGATCCCATGCTTCCGGTAAACCGCTCCACGATAACCCTACCGGCACCTCAACTTCACCATTGGGCAGCAAATGAATGTTTGCCATCACCCAGCCTATCCACTTGTCCATAATATCTTCGGCTGTGGTATTTCCTGTGACGTAATAATATTCCGCCACGCGCTCCATCGACCAAGCTTGCCATCCAAACCATGTTCCTGAACCGGGATCGTGGTACACAGGATCTTCGTCATACACCATGCCGTAGAAAGTGCGATCGGCTCGATCTGCCGGAAATGCATCATATTTGCCGTTCCAACTATTCGTTGCTCCACCTGCAATGGCACCTTCTTTAGATTGCAGCCATTGATAGAATTCTAACTTGCGCTCCAAAGATGTTTCCCAGTTTGAAACAGCATTCGGCGTTTGTGGTTTCAATGTATCTATCTGAGTTAGAGCATGTGCGGCCATTAAATTTTGGTAACCAAAATGAACATGACTCGAACCAATCCGAAAGCCCCACTCTTGAGATTCGTCGATCGGTCCACCCCATGCAAAATACCAACTCATGAGGTAGTGAGCACTTTCAAACCCTTGCCCTGCTGGCGCTGATTCGCTTTGCGCTCCCATAGTTTTAAAGTACTTATCGAACATGGCGAGGCGAAGGTAATCTCCCATTTTGGTCGCTTTCTCAACCAGTCCCGGAATTTCTTCATTGGGATCTTTGCCTTGCTCTTCTAGCCATTCAAGAACCCAGTACATAACCTGCAATACACGCGCATCGGCATCAGGCGCGTTGGTATAACGCCATTGGGGTGAAGGATCATTACTTTCTTTAACAAATAAATCTAAGAAGCCGAACTCCCCTCCCCATGTAAAGTCTTCCCACGATGGATGCGGCACAGTTTCCCAAACCGACTCTTCTTGGCCGCGCTGAAACGTATTGATGTATGAAGGCGTGCTGGTGCCATCGCCAAAATTGCCGTAGCCATAAACGTTATCCATATCCAGCAACCAATGCATAGCATAGATACTACATGTGCCGTATTGTGCTCTGAGATCAGCTGAAATCGGATCTTCTCCCACCGATACGCTCGCCTTGAGAGGCCCAGGATAATCACTCGGCAGAAGCCCTTCGGGCACATAGGTCGCAGGGGCTGATGGATCATAACTACAGCCGGTAGGCTGCATCTGATCGGTTGGAATAATTTGCTCTTCCATTTTTTGCCATGCATTCCGGAAGTGCGACCAATCCCCCGAACGCTTGCCTTTCACCGCTTCCAGCCACAGCCAGTAACTATATGCTTCAGACGTTGATTCATGACCATGATCAGGCGCCTCAACTACAAAGGTTTCAATCGAGTGGTAGGGGCCACCATCGGCACTAAAATATCCATTCGCATCATCATGAATCTCTGCCCATAACTCATCAAACCGAGACGGATACTCAGCGGGATCAGCTAAAGCTTGATGGGTTAACAAAGGAATAAAAGCCAGAGAGATAGCAGAAGCCAAGTACCATGTTTTTTTCGGACGAAAGATTGAGAGTCCAATTCGTTTTCGCTGTTCCATGTTGATTCTCCGAACCCTTGAGGATTCGTATCTATTTTAAAAATAATTTACGACACATAGAGTGCGGGCCTCTTGCTGTGAGCCTCAATCCCCCCATGTTCGCCCTCACTTGCTCTAAACGCAGCCACGCCTTCGAATGAGACGATTCGTTTTACTTCATAGGAGCAAGCTATAGAAAGGTATGCAGAACAGAAGAATGCTTCGTCCGAACAAAGGTCGATTTTAGTTTTGATATGGCACAAACTGAGGTTGGAACTAATTCCGCTGTGGTGATTACTTATGTTGGATATTGGCGCCATGAAGCAAGCCCATGATTCACCTATTCCCTTCAAATACATGAACGGTTTTAGCTCTGCTCAGTCGGAGATAAAAAGTTTAGGTACGCGCAGAACAGCCGAAAGCGATACTTTTATTGCCGCGATCAACCAAATATTCAGGCAAGCCTCATATCGATCATCGACTCGGTGTTTGATCCCTCTCAAAGTTCACTTTTTACACGCAGTTACAATCCACCGGATGCAATCGAACCTTTACTACAACACATTTAGCAACTACCTAAAGCAACATTGGGGTCGCAAGATCCGCAAACTTTCGTTGCACGGCGATTTCACCTGCCCAAACCGTGATGGTTCGATCGGCAAAGGGGGCTGTACCTTTTGCAATGTGAGCTCCTTTGTAGACACAACGGCTAAGCGGCAAACTATATCGGAGCAAATTGTTACACGGCGCCATGAACTCACGCGAAAAACCGATGGCTACCTGGCTTACTTTCAGGCCTATACCAGTACCTATGCAGAAGTTAGCCGGCTCAAAGCACTGTATGACGATGCGCTAAAACAACCCGGGATCATAGGCCTTGCCGTGGGCACTCGGCCTGATTGCGTGCCTGACGAGGTACTTAAACTACTGGCTGATTATCAGCACCAGGGGCAAGAAATATGGTTGGAGCTGGGCCTTCAAACGGCGCATGACCAGACTTTGAAGCGCATCAATCGGGGTCATACATTTGCTGACTACTGCAAAACAATCACAAGGGCGCAACATTACGGTATTAAAGTCTGCACACACTTGATTGTGGGGCTGCCCGGAGAGCTTCGGGAAGAATCATTGGCCACACTGGCGAACGTTTTAGATTGCGGTGTTGATGGCTTAAAAATTCACCCTTTGCATGTGGTCGACGGCAGTATCATGGCCAAAGCATGGCATGCCAATCGTCTCAAAACGCTTTCATTAGATGAATATGTAGACACCGCAACCACCATGATTCAGATGACGCCAAGTGATGTGATCTTTCATCGCATTTCTGCTCATGCCCGCCCACCAACACTTATCGCACCGCAATGGTGTAGCCAAAAGTGGACTGCGCCGCACGCTATTTTGCAGCGCTTAAAAGAAACAGGGCACCAGGGCGCGCTGACAGGCCGCCCATATACACTCAACTCCAGCTCTCACACTAACAACTTCTTAGGCAGTGCTAAACTCAATGCAGGGCGAGCAGTATAACCCTAGCTGTTATCGCCGCAGGCATACTGCTATACTTCGCCGCCCACCAGCTTCGCTGGTCAATCCCTCCATGATAGAGAGCTGTTGATGCTATTTACCGAACTCGGATTATCTAAACCGATTTTAGACGCTGTAACCGAACAAGGTTACGAGTCACCTTCGCCCATCCAAGCACAAGCCATTCCTGCGGTACTCGAAGGCAAAGACGTGATGGCAGCAGCCCAAACCGGAACAGGGAAAACAGCCGGTTTTACCTTACCGATTCTTCAACGACTCAGTGAAGGTCAACGCGCAAAACCCAACCATATTCGCGCATTAGTTCTAACTCCCACCCGTGAACTTGCCGCGCAAGTCGGCGAAAGCGTAGCGCTGTATGGCAAAAATCTTCGATTGAGCTCTACCGTTGTGTTTGGCGGTGTTGGGATTAATCCGCAAATGATGCGTTTGCGACGCGGTGTTGATGTATTAGTTGCGACCCCTGGCCGCTTGCTCGATTTATTCAACCAAGGTGCAGTGAAGTTTTCTCAAGTTGAGGTGCTGGTGCTGGATGAAGCCGATCGAATGCTCGATATGGGCTTTATTCATGATATCAAAAAAGTGCTGGCCAAATTACCAGCCAAACGTCAAAACTTATTGTTTTCAGCGACCTTCTCAGAAGATATTCGCAACCTTGCCAAAGGTCTGGTCAACGATCCAGTTGAAATATCGGTCACCCCCCGCAATGCAACAGCAAAAACTGTCGAACAGTGGGTTTATCCCGTTGATAAAAGTAAGAAGTCTGCGGTTTTATCTCACCTTGTGAAAAAGCACGACTGGCAACAAGTACTGGTATTTACGCGAACCAAACACGGCGCAAACCGCTTAACCAAACACTTAGAAGGCCGTGGCATCACAGCCGCAGCAATTCACGGCAACAAAAGCCAAGGTGCACGGACCAAAGCGCTAGCCGATTTTAAATCGGGTGCTGTGCGTGCTTTAGTGGCCACCGACATTGCAGCCCGAGGCTTGGATATCGACCAACTGCCGCAGGTGGTGAACTTTGACTTGCCCAATGTTGCTGAAGATTATGTTCATCGCATTGGTAGAACAGGCCGCGCGGGGGCAACGGGTAAAGCTCTGTCGTTGGTAAGTGCTGACGAATACAAGCAATTGTCGGATATTGAACAGCTGACACAAAAGCTGATTGATCGCCAAGAATTGGCCGAATTTAAGCCAGTGAACCCTTTGCCAGAATCTCGCCTGCGCCCGCCGGCTAAGCCCAAAAAGCCTAAAAAGCCCAAGCAGCAAACAGATCATCGCGACGGCCAACGTTCCGGTGACAATGCTTCTGGGCACAAGAAGCCACAACGTCGCCGCAGTGGTACTCAGGAGAGCGGGGCAAACAAACCTAACAATAGGCGTCGCAAACCCAACCCAAACCGCTCACAAAACAACAGCGGCGCTCAGTCCGGTAACCGTTAATTAGGTTAACCTCAAAGCCCACACTCAGCACTGATGTGGGCTTTGTGCTTTGTCGCCTTCACTTTGCCATAACCCGCGTCCGCATAAAAATCTCTCTGCATTATGATCTATGGATGTATGATGTAGTGCACGTACGGCCTTCATCATCCGAACGCGCTCATAGCTAATGTGACCGACATCATGACAGCGAACTGTGCATAGGTTTCCATTCGTAGCCATCGCTGAGCAAGCGGTATATTCATAACGACCAAACAGGGATTTGAACATGCGTTATTTCTTCTTTGCTTTGCCACTCTTACTCTGTTTAAGCGCATGCAGTGACAATGATTCAACACTCTCAACCCAGCCAAAAGACACCCCTAACATGACCTCGACTTCACCATCTGCTCATAGCAAAACCTTAAAGCCAGAAGCGCCTATGGCGAAAAAGGTACCGCACGAGATGACCATTCATGGTGACACTCGTATCGACAATTACTATTGGCTGCGCGACGACTCACGAACCGAACCAGAAATATTGGCTCACCTGCAAGCCGAAGAAGATTATGCTCAAGCTAAGCTGGCGCATACTAAGCCGCTACAAGAAGCCTTGTTTAAAGAGCTTACAGAGCGACTGAAAAAAGACGACAACAGCGTACCCATCAAGCGCAATGGCTACTGGTATCAACGCCGTTTTGAAGATGGCCAAGAATATGCGATCCAAGTTCGCTGGGCCGATGTTGAAGAAGGCCGCGAACAAGTGCTATTCGATCAAAATAAACTGGCACAAGGGCAAGACTATTTTGCCCTAGGTGATTGGGATGTCAGTACCGACAACTCACTTTTAGCCTATTCAACCGACACGATGAGCCGACGCATCTACACCATCGAGTTTAAAAGTTTAGATACAGGAGCAATGCTTCCCGACAAACTCGAAGGAACTCAAGGCAGTGTAGTTTGGGCCAACGACAATAAAACACTGTTTTATATTAGGAAAGATCCCGTAACCCTGCTCGGTTATCAAGTCTTTCGACACACTCTTGGAACACCTCAACGCGACGATGTTTTGGTCTATCAAGAAGACGATAAAAGCTTCTATACCAGTATTTATAAATCGATGGATCATCAATACATCGAGATCTTTCACAACAGTACAGCCTCTACGGGCGTGTCAGTATTGCCTGCAGACTCGCCTGAAGGTGAGTTTAAAAGGCTCCACCCTCTGGAAGACAATTTGGAATACAGTGTTCAATCACTGGGCGACCAATTTTATATTCGCACCAATTGGAACGCTCAGAATTTTAAATTGATGAAAGCCAACACACAAAATATCGGTGACAAATCAAAATGGATTGATGCAGTTCCACATCGTCAAGATACCTTTCTGGATGACTTTATTGTGTTTCAGTCTCACTTGGTGCTGCGCGAACGCTTAAATGGCCAGCTTCAAATCAGAATTATTGACCTCACAGATCAGTCGAGCCAAACCGTCGCTTTTGATGATCCTGTTTATATGGCCGGCTTTTCTGCCAATGAAGAAATAAGTAGCGATAAGATTCGTCTCTACTACACCAGTATGACAACGCCTTTGTCTATCTATGATGTTGATTTAGTCACTGCAGAAAAAGAGCTGCTCAAGCGTGATGAAATCCTCGGTGACTTTACGCCAAGCCATTATCAAAGTGAGCGTATTTATGTTGAAGCCAGAGATGGCACATCCGTTCCTGTGAGTTTGGTGTATCGCGCTGATCGCTTCAAGCAAGACGGAGCAAATCCGCTCTATTTGTATGCTTATGGATCATATGGTTCAACTCGCGACCCTTACTTTTCAGCGTCTGTCTTAAGCCTACTCGACCGCGGCATCATCTATGCCATTGCTCATGTTCGTGGTGGTCAATTGCTCGGACGCCCTTGGTATGACGACGGCAAATTATTGAATAAGAAGAATACGTTCAATGACTTTGTTGATGTGACTAAGAGCCTCGGCGAATTGAAATATGCTGATCCAGGAAAAATATTTGCAGTGGGCGGTAGCGCTGGCGGATTGCTGATGGGCGCCGTGGTCAATCAAGCGCCGGAGTTATATTTGGGGGTTGCTGCACACGTCCCATTTGTGGATGTGGTGACCACCATGTTAGATGAGTCAATCCCTCTGACGACCAACGAATATGATGAATGGGGGAATCCAAATGACAAAGTTTATTACGATTACATGTTGTCTTATTCCCCCTATGATCAGGTCAAGGCACAACATTACCCTCACCTGCTCATCACCACCGGACTTCATGACTCTCAAGTACAATATTTTGAGCCTGCAAAATGGGTGGCAAAACTACGCGATATGAAAACCAACGATAACCAACTATTATTTCATATCAATATGGAAGCCGGTCACGGCGGCGCTTCTGGACGATTCCAACGCTATCATGACTTAGCACTGGAATATGCGTTCTACTTTGATTTACTAGGTATTGAGGAATAACAACGCCAGACACGTCTTTGCGCGAAGGAATATTATTCCGCAAAGACGTTGTTCTACAGCCGCAACAAACTCGGCTTTTTATGAATGCTTAAGCGAGAAAATTGGCGGGTTTAAACTCCACCGTCTTATCGGCAAGCTTGTGTTTATCCAGAACACGGCCTGATGCAATAAACTTAGTGCCCACAACATAAGCTTTGGCGTGATTAATCGCATCCACTGCAAGCAATCTCTCCCCTTGGAAATACCACGCAGAAAACTTACCTGAATCGTCATCTTCTTGCCGAATCAAACATTCAGTATAACCTTGGGGCAACCCCACCATTTGCAGCTTTACATCATATTGATCAGACCAAAACCAAGGCACGGTGTCGTACACTCTATTTTTGCCACAAATATTGGCTGCAACAACTTTTGCTTGGTCCACCGCATTTTGAACTGACTCTAAGCGAATATGGCGCTCATAGGTTGGGTTAAAGTGGTAGCAGCAATCGCCTATGGCAAAGATATTCTTGTCGCTCGTAGTTAACTGATCATCCACCTGAATACCATTTTCAAGCGTTAATTTTGCCACCTCTGCTAGCTGGGTATTCACTCGAATCCCAACACCCACCACGATAATATCTGCTACATACTCAGTTCCATCTTCACAAACCACGGTATTACAATGTTCTGATGTACGAATGCGAACCACATTCTTGTCGGTGTCTACAGCAACGCCGTGCTGACTGTGGAGCCCATCAAAAAATTCTGACATTTCAGGCGATGTAACACGTGCGAGGATACGCGATTCGCGCTCTAACACAGTGACCGAAGCGCCAAGCTTTTTCATTGATGCAGCCGTCTCTAAACCAATGTACCCTCCGCCGATGATCACTGCACGTTTGTGTTCACTTTGCTGCAATGCACGCCGAATGTTCTCAACATCTTGAGCCGTACGCAGCGGGTACAAGTCACGAGCCGTATCAAGCCCATTAATAGGCGGAATAAAAGGTCGAGCGCCGGTGGCCAGAATTAACTTGTCGTAAAACAACGCAGTACCATCATCTAATTCGATGGTTTTAACGGTTGCCGATAAACCGGTCACCGTGTGACCAAGTAACAGGTCGATATTGGCTTTGTTGTAACTCTCTTCTGGCTTTAACGCGAGTTTCAAAATGTCGTCTGAGCTCGTTAAAAATGCTTTTGACAGAGGTGGCCGGTGATACGGCAATGCGGGGTCTGCATCCACCAAAACAATGCGACCTTCCCACCCTTCTTTTCGCAAAGCAAAGGCGGCATTTACACCACCGTGACTTGCACCAACAATCACACAAGTTTGGGATTCAACAGCTAACTCTGTCATGTCTATTCCTTAACCCGCCACTGTTAAAACAACACCATCAATGGCTTCGGTAACTTCTATTTGGCAACATAGGCGGCTGAATTCATTAGCGTTGTCATCGAGTTCAAGCATGTCTTGCTCAATTTCACTCGCTTCACCAACTTTAGTCACATCTCCAGCTGCCACGTGAACATGACAGGTTGCACAAGAGCAAACGCCACCGCAGTCGCCATCAATGCCTTGAATATTGTTGTTCACTGCAAGCTCCATGACTGAGCCTGAATCGGCTTCTACTGTTATGCTTTCTTGGTCGGGTGTTACGAAGGTAACTTTTGCCATTTCTCTATCCTCGGTTGGTCGTGTTATTTGTTGTTAGCATGAAAGGTGACGTGAATACTGTCGTAGCCAACCTTGCGTTGAAATTGCTGCCAATCTTCTATTTTTTCGTGATATTGATGAATATCTATCGAGCCCACTTTTGACGCAAGACTAACAAGCAACGTGCTCAAAATTTGCCGTGCATGTGTGGCTCCCAGACAATTATGGTGGCTAAAACCAAATGCAACATGCGGGTTTACTTTGCGGTCCAACATTATCTCATTCGGTTTCTCGAATACGCGCTCATCGCGATTGGCCGACGCCCAACACAGGGAGATTCGGCTGTCGGCTTTGACGGCATGCTCACAGACTTGCGTGTCTTCTGTCGCTACTCGTCCCATATGCGTGAGCGGCGAGAAATAACGCACCAATTCCTCAACGGCTTTGCCCGTCATATCGGGATTGTCTTGCAAATGGCGAAGGGCTTCTGGATGTTCAGCCAAATAAGCAATGGTGTTGGTCACGGCGTTGATCACGGTATCTCGGCCACCGGCAAACGTCAGGATCATGACGCCTTTAACCTCTTCTTTGGTTAACTTCTTGCCATTGACTTCAGAAGACAACAACATGGAATACAAATCATCCGTTGGAGACGCAATTGCATTGTCAATCTGCTGATCGATGTAGTCATACAAAATATTGGCTTTGTCGGCGTCTAGGTCGCTGTCTTCACTTCTAAAGACGTGTGTGCCCCAGTCAATCCATACATCTGATTCTTCATAAGGCGTATTCAGTAGCAAGGTCAGTGCGCGTGATTGAAGCGTCAATGCGAACTCTTCAACCACCTCAACACTTGGGCGGGCAAGAACATCGTCAACCAAGGCGTCAATCTGTTGTTTAAGTAAGATTTTGTATTCATCCTGCAGTGGACGTTTGAACCAAGGTTCCACTAAATCCCGATAGCTTTTATGCTCAGGTGGATCCACTTCGAATGGAATTTGTCGGGTATCGCGAATATGAACTTCAGACGGAACAACAATTCGTCCGGGCGCGGCCCCTGATTGGTAAGTCTTCCAATTGTGAGCACATTTACGAACATCTTTTAAACCCAATACCATTTTAACGGGGTCTTTTTGATCATCAATTTCACTCACACCCTGTTCAAGTCTGGCTTTTTCAAACGGATCGGATATTGCGCTCTTTTTCATACTCGCCTCAGCAACATATAAGCACGATTTTTCAAGAGATTTAACCGCGCTATTTTTGATTTACATCATATTATTGAAGCATTAATGCGACCGATACGCTCTTTATAGACAAAAGTATTAAATATATGCTTATTGGGTTACAAATTTATACATTGGTGATATCGCTCTCAAATCCATTTGATAGCAGCATGCTTTTTCCGTATCGCATAAAAAAGCCCTGTATAAAACAGGGCTAGTTCTTCATTGCAAGGTCACCATTTACAAAGCCGTTGAATTAGCCGCCGTCCCCCCCCCCTTCTGGCGTCACTAGACTAATCAATTGCCAATCGGGTTTGAGTTTAAAATCTCGCGTAATGGTATACACATGCAGTTGGCCTTGCGGATCTACCGCACACAATGGCAACGCTCTGTCCCCATATGTCTCCGTATATTGCGCCATTGTGAAATTATCAGACAATCGAGTAGTTTTGATCACGGCTCCTTTGGCCACTCGACCCGCAAGTTTTCCATAGGTGATCCCCTCTGAGAATAACCCTAGCTTCTTCGCGTAAGATTCTGAGATCTGATGACTCGGGCGCTGCTCTTGATCGATCCCACTTAAGCCCAGCACTGAGCCTTTACCCATTTCATGTTCAAAGTGATAGGTCACCAATGGATTTAACTGGCGATAAGGTGATATCACTAGCACTTTGCCAATGACCGACAAATCAAGCGTTCGCTCTGCGTGTTCCGACATTGGATTGCCATAATACGTTGGAATACTATCCATCCGAGCCAAACGAATAGAATCCCAGTTAGTGTCCGCCACACGCACAGAGTAGCCTAACGAGATGAGCTCTTTGGCTAATAAGCGCGAAAATTGGTTGGCACCAAAAACTAACAACCCATTCGGTTCCGGAGCACGTACCTTCAACCATGTAGCCACGCGCACCGACGTTAAGCTTTGGATGACAACGGTGCTGATAATCACCAAAAACACCAGAGGCACCAAAACAGACGCTTCTGCGTAACCCACAGCTTCGAGTTTCAGAGCAAATAAGGCCGACACAGCGGCAGCGACAATGCCTCGCGGAGCAATCCAACTAAGCAGGGCTAACTCGCGCCAGTTTAACCCTGTACCGACTGACGACAACCATACAGATAATGGGCGCGCGACAAACATAGTGACAGCGAGTACGCCGATTGCGCCCAAACCTACATTCGATACCGCGCCAAAATCTAATCGTGCAGCCAGTAAAATAAACAATGCAGAAATCAGAAGAACACTTAAGGTTTCTTTGAATTCCAAAATATCGTCAACATCAACACCTTTCATGTTGGCGAGCCACATTCCGATCACGGTCACCGTTAGCAAGCCACTCTCATGAGCAATTGCATTCGAACCAGCAAACGCCCCGAGCATGATCGTCAAGACCGCTGTATTTTCAAGGTAATGTGGAATCCAATTTTTGCGTAACATAACGCCCAACGCATATCCCACTAAAGCACCGATGCCGAGACCGACAGCCAACGTCAACCCAAAAGCATATAACGTGTGTGTTACCGCATCATGCGTTGATATCAAAAATTCGTACACCAAAACCGCGAGCAGCGCGCCAACGGGATCAATGATGATGCCTTCCCAACGCAGGATATTAGAAATTTTAGAGCTCGGCCTCACCGAGCGCAGCATAGGTACAATAACAGTAGGGCCTGTCACAGTGACAATGGCACCAAACAAGAAGGCCATTTGCCACGACATCCCCAATATAAAGTGAGCGGCGGGAGCAACAACCAACCAAGTCACCGCCGCGCCTACCGTACACAGATTACGAACCATAGAGCCATGACCGGCTAAATCGCTAAAGCGTAGAGTCAGCGCACCTTCAAATAGGATTACGGCCACCGATAACGACACAATAGGAAACAACAGATCGCCAAACAAAGCATCGGGATTCAATACGCCCATCAGTGGGCCAACCACTAGTCCAATTACAAGCAATGGCAAAATGGCTGGAATCTTAATTCGATATGCAAAATACTGACAGCAAATAGAAAGTAATCCAACGCTCACTAGCATTATTATAGGGTCATCCACATTACGTCCTTAAGCGAGCCAACGAGTCACTCTGTGTCATTTATGCCTAGAGCGCATTGTCTTCGTATAATAGTAGCCATTGCAACGTTCACCGGCTGCATGGTTTCTAAGAGTTTTAAAATAGAAAGTGTTGATGCGGCATTTCCATGGTAGCCCTGAAGCATACTGCCTAATGCTGCCAGCAATTCTGGGAAGCGCTGTTCTAGCCTGCGACTAATATCGAAGTCGTCAATATCAATACTATTTGAACCATGCGTTAAGGAATAGAGCTCCACCACGCGATCCAATGCGTAACACTGAATAAACCGCATGGCTGATAAATGTTCACCACGAAGTTCGCGTTGCATCCCTACATACAAATTAGTCAGCGCTTCGCCAATGAGCCATTGTGTGTCTGGTGCTTCGTCTTTACGAGGCCGTTTGATCGGAAACGCTAACGTACTTGACGCGTTTTCTTTGCTCCAAACAAGTCGCCCCGGAGAAAATGAAATGTCGGCTAATTCATGTTCTTCAAATACAGCAAACTCGCAAAATACTTCATCTGCAAACATGAGCTTGCAGCCCTCTTTAGTATTAAAGAATTGATAAGCCACCGCTGAGCATTCAGTTAACCAAGACAAATCTGACAAAGTCCTGGATTTATAACCCCGCTCAACAACTGCAAAAAAGTCGAGATCCGAGTACTGGTCAAAACGTTGGTGTTCTAAGCCAATTGAACCTAGCCCAATTAAAGCGACTGCATGTTCTAAGGTTGAAAAACGGACGCTGATTTGTTCAAGTCTTTGATGAAGTTGCACAGTCGTTGTCATCGGATTCGTTCCTAAGGCTCAACTACAAAGCACTACCAAGTGCAAACCAAGCTATCAGATGTCATTGTTTTAGCCAATAAGGAATGGAATTAAGGCCACAGATAACGTGTATGCCGCCAAGACAAGGACGTCTGTGCATATAACGAAATCCGTAAACGCAAAAAAGCCCGACTCTTACGAATCGGGCTTTCTCTGAAAAGGTGCCTGGCGGTGACCTACTCTCGCATGGGGA
>NZ_JAMQGP010000011.1 GCF_023703465.1 Echinimonas agarilytica
AGATTGTCTTGCTAAATTGTTAAAGAGCGTCGCTTCGGCGTTGCCGTTGCGGGAGGCGTATAATACGCTTCCGGTGGTTAGTGTCAAGCGATTCAATGAATCTTTTTTGCTAACCGATTTTCTTCACCGCTTCGGGCTGAAGCCTTAACTTCTAACGTTGCCGCCTTGCCCGTTTCAGTGAGGCGCATTATAGGGAACATTAAGATCCGATCAAGCCTTTTTCGATCATTTCGATCATTATTTTATAATTGATTATTTAACGCACAGAAACCGTCTAAATTGGTTAAATTAGCGCCATAAATTGCCTTCCTTCCGGAGTTTGATAAGTTATTCATAATGCCACGGCAGTATAGGAGTATAGGTCCCTCTCTATCGCTGTAACTCGATTTCAAATTCAAGGAGAGATACATGGAACTAAGTAGTCGATTAAGACATTACTTCAGATTTGCCATTTTGTTTGTGGAAAAAGCGCTGTTATTGTTCATTGCGCTAGCAACATTAGTTGCAATTGCTCTTGAGATACAACACGTCGTTGATGCGAAGACCGTTCATCTAAGTGACATCTTATTATTGTTTATTTATTTAGAAGTGCTGGCGATGTCGCGCCTTTACGTTGAACTGGGCCGTGTACCCGTGAGGTATCCAATCTATATTGCGATTATTGCTTTATCTAGATATCTAACACTCGCAACTAAAGAGATGGAAGCACTGAGTGTGTTTTGGATCGCGATGGCTATGCTAGTTATGGTCATTGCGACGCTAGGACTGCGAGTCGGCCATTTGTACTTACCTTATGACCGCGCGGGAGAGGACAACAAGCGATCGTAACTATTGGGCGACCTCTAAATAGCACGCACAAAAAAGCCGGGTCGTAACCCGGCTTTTTCTATTCAACGCTTTGCTTATTCTTCAGCAGCAGCTTCAGTTATTGCTTCTTCAGCAACTTCTGGGCGATCTACTAATTCAATATAAGCCATAGGTGCTTTATCACCGGCGCGGAAGCCACACTTCAAAATACGAGTGTAACCACCTGGACGCTCTTGATAACGCGGTCCCATTTCGTTAAACAATTTACCAACCACTTCTTTGTCGCGTGTGCGAGCAAAGGCTAGGCGACGGTTTGCAACGCTGTCTGTTTTAGACAGTGTGATCAATGGTTCGATCACTCGGCGCAACTCTTTGGCCTTAGGCAGGGTTGTCTTGATCACTTCATGACGTATCAGCGAGCATGCCATGTTACGAAACATAGCTTGGCGATGACTGCTGTTACGGTTAAGTTGACGACCACTCTTGCGATGGCGCATGATCTTATCCTTCTAACTCTAGTTACTTCGGAACCTGATTACTCACCATCAGAGATGCTAGCAGGTGGCCAGTTCTCTAGGCGCATGCCCAGAGACAAACCACGTGATGCCAAGACATCTTTGATTTCAGTGAGTGACTTTTTACCCAAGTTAGGGGTTTTAAGTAACTCAACTTCGGTGCGTTGAACCAGATCACCAATGTAGTGGATCGCTTCTGCCTTCAAACAGTTGGCAGAACGAACGGTTAGCTCCAGATCGTCGACAGGACGAAGCAGGATCGGATCGAATTCTGGTTTCTCTTCTTTCTGCTCTGGCTCGCTGATATCACGCAGCTCAACAAAGGCATCAAGTTGTTCGGCCAAAATGGTTGCTGAACGGCGAATCGCTTCTTCAGGATCCAAAGTGCCGTTAGTTTCCATATCGATCACCAGCTTATCCAAGTCAGTACGTTGCTCTACCCGAGCCGCTTCAACATTGTAAGCGATACGACGTACTGGACTGAACGAGGCATCAACGAGTAAACGGCCAATAGGACGCTCATCTTCGTCGTTGTCTACGCGCGCTGATACTGGTACGTATCCGCGACCACGTTCAACTGTGATGCTCATGCTGATTTCGCCTTCACCTGTCAATGTACAAATGACATGTTCAGGATTGACGACCTCGACATCACCGTCGTGGGTGATGTCGCCTGCGACTACAGGACCTGCACCGCTCTTGGACAAGGTCAGTACTGCTTTGTCTTTGCCGGCCATATTAACGGCCAAACCTTTAAGGTTAAGCAGGATTTCGATGATGTCTTCCAGCACACCTTCTTTTGTGCTGTATTCATGTTGTACACCATCTATTTCTACTTCAGTCACAGCCACACCTGGCATAGACGAAAGTAAAATACGACGAAGAGCGTTACCTAGGGTATGACCAAAACCACGTTCTAATGGTTCTAAAGTCACTTTGGCTCGAGAAGTAGAAACTTGCTCGATATCCACCAACCTAGGTTTGAGAAACTCGGTAACAGACCCCTGCATTTGTGTCCTCTCTTTGACTTAAGCGTTACGCTTTACTTCGAGTAAAGCTCGACGATCAGCTGTTCGTTAATGTCGGCTGACAAATCGCTACGCTCAGGATGGCGCTTATAAGTGCCTTCCATTTTGCCAGCATCCACTTCCAGCCAAGTCGGCTTTTCACGTTGTCCAGCCAGCTCAAGAGCAGCTTTGATACGTGCTTGTGTTTTAGCTTTTTCGCGAACGGTAATTACATCATCAACAGAAACTTTGAATGATGGGATGTTTACAACACCACCGTTAACCACGATAGCTTTATGACTAACTAACTGACGTGCTTCAGCACGAGTAGCAGCATAACCTAAGCGGTATACAACGTTATCAAGGCGACCTTCGAGTAATACTAATAGGTTTTCACCTGTATTACCTTTCAGGCGTGCAGCCTCTTTATAAAGGTTACGGAATTGCTTTTCGAGCACGCCATACATACGACGAACTTTTTGCTTTTCACGTAACTGAACACCGTAGTCAGACAAGCGTGGCTTACGCGCACCATGTTGACCAGGTGGATTGTCGATCTTGCACTTGGTGTCGATCGCTCGAACACCACTTTTTAAAAACAGATCAGTGCCTTCACGACGGCTAAGCTTGAGTTTTGGACCCAAATATCTTGCCATGTTCTTTCTCCAATATCCCTAAACGCTGCGTTATACGCGACGTTTTTTCGGTGGACGACAACCATTGTGAGGAATCGGCGTAACATCAACAATGTTGGTGATGCGGTAGCCGGCAGCGTTCAATGCACGGATCGCGGACTCACGTCCTGGACCTGGGCCTTTTACGAACACTTCTAAATTCTTCACGCCATAATCTTGTGCTGCAGTGCCTGCACGTTCAGCAGCTACCTGAGCAGCGAACGGTGTAGACTTACGCGAACCACGGAAGCCTGAGCCACCCGCAGTTGCCCATGACAGCGCATTACCTTGACGATCGGTAATAGTCACGATGGTGTTGTTGAAAGAAGCATGGATATGAGCCATGCCGTCAGGTATCTGCTTCTTGACGCGTTTACGCGCGCGAGTTGGTTGTTTAGCCATTGTTTATACCTTCCCGATTACTTTTTGATCGGCTTACGCGGACCCTTGCGGGTACGGGCGTTAGTCTTAGTACGCTGACCACGAAGTGGTAGGCTACGACGGTGGCGCATGCCACGGTAGCAACCCAGATCCATCAAACGTTTGATGTTCAGCGTTACTTCACGACGAAGGTCACCTTCAACGGTGTACTTAGCAACTTCTTCACGCAACGTATCGATCGTGGACTCATCCAGTTGACCGATTTTTGCATCTTCAGCAACGCCGGTGGCAGCACAAATGGCTTGCGCACGGGTCTTGCCTAGGCCGTAGATTGCGGTTAGCGCAACTACAGCGTGTTTATTGTCAGGGACGTTAATGCCGGCTATACGGGCCATCAACTGCACTCCTTTCTTTATAGGTCATCGATTTGAAAAGCCCGTAAGGATACTCAACCGATGCCCTGTTTGCAAATACGATTGACCTGCAAACAGCAGGTCAATCTCTTTAGATGCCGAATTAGCCTTGGCGTTGTTTGTGCTTAGGCTCATCGCAAATCACCCGGACAACGCCGCGGCGCTTGATGATTTTGCAATTCCGACAAATTTTCTTTACGGATGCGCGAACTTTCATTCTTTAACTCCGTTGAGTTACCAACAACATGGCCTTATCGGCCATAGTTCTTAAGGTTGGCTTTGCGAAGTACAGATTCATATTGACTTGACATCAAATGAGTCTGCACCTGGGCCATGAAATCCATGATGACAACAACAATAATGAGCAATGATGTTCCACCGAAGTAGAATTGCACATTCATGGTGATGAGCATGAACTCAGGAACCAGACAAACTAGTGTAATGTACAGTGCACCGGCCAAAGTGAGTCGAGTCATCACTTTGTCAATGTAGCGCGATGTTTGCTCTCCTGGGCGTATGCCTGGGATGAACGCTCCCGATTTCTTCAAGTTATCTGCCGTTTCACGCGGATTGAAAACCAATGCCGTGTAGAAAAAGCAGAAGAAGATAATCGCAGCAGCATAAAGCATTACATATAACGGCTGACCTGGCTGCAGTGTCATTGACACTTGCTGCAGAAATTCAGCCAACATTCCATCTCCAGAACCAAACCAGCTTGCAGCTGTGGCAGGGAACAGAATGATGCTTGAAGCAAAGATAGGTGGAATTACACCAGCCATATTTACTTTAAGCGGTAAATGCGTGCTTTGCTGAGCAAACACCTGACGGCCCTGCTGACGCTTAGCATAGTTCACTACGATGCGGCGCTGACCACGTTCAACGAACACTACAAAGAACGTCACGACGAAAACAATTGCGGTTATCAATAATAAGACAATCGCGTTCATTTCACCTTGACGAGCTTGTTCGATCGTTTGACCGATTGCCGAAGGCAACCCGGCAACAATGCCGGTAAAGATCAGGATAGAAATACCGTTTCCGATACCTCTCTCGGTGATTTGTTCACCGAGCCACATCAAGAACATTGTACCTGTGACCAAACTCACAACGGCTGTAAAGTAAAAACCGAAGCCTGGGTCTACAACCAAACCTGGCATCAGGTTTGGTAAGCCGGTGGCAATACCAACGGCTTGGAACGTACCAAGTACAAGCGTGAAGTAGCGGGTATACTGGCTAATCTTACGACGACCAGCTTCCCCATCTTTCTTCATTTCAGCTAGCGCTGGATGAACGACTGTTAACAGCTGCATGATAATCGACGCCGAAATGTACGGCATGATTCCTAATGCAAAAACAGACGCTCGCTCCAAAGCACCACCGGAAAACATATTAAACATTTCCACAATAGTGCCGCGCTGTTGGGCAAATAAGTCAGCGAGAACCGAGGCATCAATACCCGGGATCGGCACAAATGAGCCGGCCCGGAACACAAGGATGGCTCCCAACACAAACAGCAGACGGCTGCGTAATTCACCCAACCCGCCTTTCGTACTATTTAAGTCCAATCCTGGTGTAGCCATTGATCCCTATTCCTCGACTTTGCCGCCAGCTGCTTCAATTGCAGCCTGTGCACCCTTAGTTACAGCAATGCCTTTGACATTAACTGCTTTGTTCAGTTCACCTGAAAGCACGATCTTAACGATCTTAGTTGTGCCTTTAATCAAGTTAGCTGCGCGCAGAGCATTCATATCCACTACTTCTGCTTCTACTTTAGCCAGTTCATGTAGGCGAACCTCTTGACGTACCAACTGCTTACGTGAAGTGAAACCGAACTTAGGTAGACGCTGTTTCAAAGGCATTTGACCGCCTTCAAAACCTGGACGAACACTACCGCCAGAACGCGACTTCTGGCCTTTGTGACCACGGCCACCGGTCTTACCAAGACCAGAACCGATACCACGACCAACGCGCTTACCAGCAGTTTTTGAGCCAGCAGCAGGTGACAAATTATTTAAACGCATTATTCACCCTCCACTTTAACCATGTAGTAAACCTTGTTGATCATGCCGCGAACTGAAGGAGTATCTTCAACTTCAACGGTATGGCCAATGCGACGCAAACCTAGACCTGCCAGGGATGCTCTGTGCTTAGGTAAACGGCCGATAGAGCTTTTTACCTGAGTCACTTTTACTGTTTTTTTCGCCATGATGTCTTACCCCAGAATTTCTTCTACAGACAAGCCACGTTTAGCGGCGATTTGCTCAGGTGACTGCATGTTCACTAGAGCATCGATAGTTGCGCGAACGATGTTGATTGGGTTCGTAGAACCATAAGCTTTTGACAGTACGTTTTGTACGCCAGCCACTTCCAATACAGCACGCATTGCGCCACCGGCAATAATACCGGTACCTTCAGATGCAGGTTGCATATAAACGCGCGAACCTGTGTGACGACCTTTTACAGGGTGCCACAACGTGTTGCCATTTAATTCAACATTCTGCATGTTGCGACGGGCTTTCTCCATCGCTTTTTGGATAGCTGCAGGTACTTCGCGGGCTTTGCCGTAGCCAAAACCTACGCGACCTTTACCATCACCAACAACAGTCAAGGCTGTGAAACTGAAGATGCGACCACCTTTAACGGTTTTCGCTACACGGTTAACCGCGATTAATTTCTCCAGAAATTCGCCTTGTTGCAATTCAGCTTTTGCCATGATCGACTCCTTAGAACTGCAGACCGGCTTCGCGCGCTGCATCAGCAAGAGCAGCTACACGACCGTGATATTTAAAACCAGAGCGGTCAAACGCTACTGAAGAAACGTCTTTTGCTAAGCCGCGTTCTGCAATGGCTTTACCCACTGCTTTAGCTGCTTCGACGTTACCAGTAGATTTCAGTTCTTCGCCAATTGCTTTCTCAACTGTTGAGGCAGCAGCGATAACTTCTGAACCATTCGGCGCGATCAGTTGGGCGTAGATGTGCTGAGCTGTACGATGTACAACTAAGCGGGTAGCACCCAACTCTTGAATTTTTTTGCGAGCGCGAGTAGCACGACGCAAACGAGATGTTTTCTTGTCCATCGCAGTACCTTACTTCTTCTTAGCTTCTTTACGACGAACATGTTCGTCAGCGTAACGTACACCTTTGCCTTTATAAGGCTCTGGCTTACGATATGCGCGAATGTTTGCCGCAACTTGGCCAACCAACTGCTTATCAACGCCTTTCAGCACGATTTCAGTCTGGGATGGACACTCTGCCGAAACGCCTTCTGGTAATTCATGGTCAATTGGGTGTGAGAAGCCCAAAGCGAGGTTTACAACCTTACCTTTAGCCGCTGCACGGTAACCAACACCATTCAGTACCAATTTGCGTTCGAACCCTTGGCTAACACCAGTAACCATATTGTTTACCAGTGCGCGCGCAGTACCTGCCTGCGCCCAACTACCACTTACACCTTCACGACCAGCGAAAGTAACAGCATTATCTTCCTGCTTTACTTCAACTGCTGCGTTTACTGTGCGAGTCAGCGAGCCCTGAGCACCTTTTACGGTGATATCCTGGCCTTTAAGCGTAACTTCAACGCCGGCAGGGAGCTGAACAGGAGCTTTTGCTACACGAGACATTCTCTACCTCCGATTAAGCTACGTAGCCGATGATTTCACCGCCCATGCCTGCTTTACGAGCAGCACGGTCGGACATCACGCCTTTAGAAGTGGAAACGATAGAAACACCGAGACCAGCCAATACTTTAGGTAATTCACCTTTCTTCTTATAAATACGAAGACCAGGGCGACTTACGCGTTGGATGGTTTCAATAACTTCTTTGCCTTGGAAATATTTTAATTCTACTTCCAACTCTGCTTTAACATCGCTCGTTACTTGGTAACCAGAGATGTAGCCTTCTTCCTGAAGTAATTTCGCAATCGCTACTTTTACTTTTGAAGACGGCATTTTTACCGCAACTTTCTTGGCCGCCTGGCCGTTACGGATTCGAGTGAACATGTCCGCAATCGGATCTTGCATACTCATATCAATATACTCCCGTGAACGACTGGATTACCAAGACGCCTTGCGCAGGCCAGGAACTTCGCCGCGCATCGCTGCTTCACGCAATTTAATACGGCTTAAACCGAATTTGCGTAAGAATGCGTGCGGACGACCGGTAACACGACAACGGTTACGTTGACGTGATTTGCTACTGTCGCGAGGCAGAGCTTGCAGTTTCAAAACTGCATCCCAACGATCTTCTTCAGAAGTCGTAGGGTTAGCAATCAATGCTTTTAGTGCCTGACGCTTTTCAGCGTACTTGGCTACAAGTTTGGCGCGTTTAACTTCACGAGCCTTCATGGATTTCTTAGCCATAACCCTGTCCTTATTTGCGGAATGGGAAATTGAATGCGGCCAGCAGAGCGCGGCCTTCTTCGTCAGAACTTGCACCGGTAGTGATAGTAATATCCATACCGCGTACCTTATCAACCTTATCAAAGTCGATTTCTGGGAAGATGATTTGCTCGCGTACGCCCATACTGTAGTTGCCACGACCGTCGAACGACTTAGCGCTCACACCACGGAAGTCGCGAATACGAGGCATCGCAATACAAATTAAGCGCTCCAAGAATTCCCACATACGTTCGCCACGCAGGGTAACCTTGCAACCAATTGGGTAGCCTTCACGGATTTTAAAGCCAGCTACTGATTTGCGAGCTTTGGTTACTACAGGCTTTTGGCCTGTAATTGTTGCCATATCAGATACAGCATTTTCCAAAACTTTCTTATCAGTAAGAGCTTCACCAACACCCATATTGAGTGTGATTTTTTCAATCCGAGGGACTTGCATGATACTGCTGTAACCGAACTCTTTTTGAAGAGTTGGTACGACAGTCTCGTTGTAGTACTCATGCAGTTTCGCCATCGTAAATACTCCGAATTAGCTAATTACTTGATCATTCGATTTGAAGATACGTACTTTCTTGCCATCTTCAACTCGGAATCCAACACGATCTGCTTTGCCAGTTTCGGCGTTATAGATCGCAACATTTGAGATATGAAGCGGTGCTTCTTTCTCAATAATGCCACCCTCTACCTGTTGGTATGGGTTTGGCTTTTGGTGTTTCTTGACGAGGTTAACGCCTTTTACAACTACCTTGTTAGCTTCAACTAGAACTTGCTCGACTTCGCCGCGCTTGCCCTTGTCTTTACCTGCCAACACGATAATCTCATCGCCTTTGCGGATTTTCGCTGCCATTTTAGTTCTCCTTACAGTACTTCAGGAGCCAGTGAGACAATTTTCATGAACTTTTCATTACGAAGTTCACGTGTCACTGGACCGAAGATACGAGTACCGATCGGCGCATGGTTCGCGTTCAAAAGAACGGCTGCATTACGATCGAATTTAATCAGAGAACCATCCTGACGACGAACGCCCTTTCTGGTTCTAACTACAACAGCATTAAGGACTTCACCTTTCTTAACTTTGCCGCGTGGAATTGCTTCCTTTACGCTGACTTTGATGATGTCACCAATACCGGCATAGCGGCGGTGAGACCCACCGAGAACCTTAATACACATCACGCTGCGCGCGCCGCTGTTGTCGGCAACGTCCAGCAGGGTCTGCATCTGGATCATTTCAGTGCTCCGCTACTCTTAACTTAAAAGAAAAATTCATACTCTTCATGAGTACAAATCAGGACTCCCTTGTATCAAGGGCGCGGAATTATACCAACGTTTCTTGATAATGGATAGTCCAATAATAAAAAAGGCTCCCGAGGGAGCCTTTTATTCTCTAAAGCATTAATAAAATTAAGCTTTAGTAACCACTTCTACTAGCGTCCAAGACTTAGTCTTAGATAATGGACGGCATTCTTTAATGCTGACCACGTCACCAACAGAACATTGGTTAGTCTCATCGTGCACGTGCAGCTTAGTAGTACGCTTGATGTATTTCCCATAAATTGGGTGTTTCACCTTACGTTCAATCGCAACAGTAATGGACTTGTCCATCTTGTTACCGATTACTTTAGCTTGCAGCGTACGAATATTAGCTTCGCTCATTACGCACCTGCCTTTTCGTTCAGGATGGTTTTAACGCGCGCTATATCGCGACGCACGACTTTAAGCGTGTGAGTCTGAGCCAGCTGGCCAGTGCTCTTTTGCATGCGCAAGTTAAATTGCTCACGCAACAGCTCTAGCAATTCAGCATTCAGCTCTTCCACGCTTTTTTCACGCAGTTCACTCGCTTTCATTACATCACCGTCCGAATAACAAAGGTTGTTTTAATTGGAAGTTTACGTGATGCCAGCAAGAAAGCTTCGCGAGCTAACTCTTCTGGAACACCATCCATCTCATAAAGTACACGGCCAGGCTGAATTTGGGCGACCCAATATTCAACGTTACCTTTACCTTTACCTTGACGAACTTCCAACGGCTTTTCGGTAATTGGTTTATCAGGGAATACCCGAATCCAAATTTTACCTTGACGTTTTACGTGACGAGTCATCGCACGACGCGCAGCTTCAATCTGACGCGCTGTGATACGACCACGGCCGACCGCCTTCAAACCGTAAGAACCAAAGCTTACTTTACCACCGGCAATCGCAACACCACGGTTACGGCCTTTGTGCATCTTACGGAACTTAGTACGTTTCGGTTGTAGCATTGCTTACTCCTTACTTAGTACCTTTGCGGCCGCGTTTAGCTGGACGCGGGTTTTGCGCCTGCTTCTCGACCTGTTCCATACCACCAAGGACTTCACCTTTAAAGATCCATACCTTGATGCCGATGATGCCGTAAGTAGTCAAGGCTTCAGAAGTTGCGTAGTCAATGTCCGCACGCAATGTATGCAATGGAACACGACCTTCACGGTACCATTCTGTACGTGCAATTTCTGCACCGCCCAGACGGCCGCTTACTTCTACCTTGATGCCTTTGGCACCGAGACGCATAGCATTTTGTACCGCACGCTTCATAGCACGACGGAACATAACACGGCGCTCAAGTTGGCTAGCGATGCTATCGCCTACCAGTTGTGCGTCGAGTTCAGGCTTACGCACCTCTGAGATGTTGATTTGAGCAGGAGTGCCAGCCAATTTGGCGACCTTCTGACGCAATTTCTCAACATCTTCTCCTTTTTTACCAATCACAACACCTGGACGGGCAGTGTGAATGGTCACACGAATACTTTTCGCAGGACGTTCAATCTCAATGCGTGAGATTGAAGCGTTCTTCAATTCCTCAGTCAGGAATTTACGAACCAAGTAATCACTGTGTAGGTTATCCGCGTAATCGGCTTTGTTAGCAAACCATGTTGAATTCCATGGTTTAACAATGCCTAAACGGATACCGTTTGGATGTACTTTCTGACCCATTTACCTGTCTCCGTTAGCTGTCGGACACAACCACAGTAATGTGGCTGGTACGCTTCAGGATGCGGTCTGCACGACCTTTAGCACGCGGCATAATTCGCTTCATCGTTGGACCATCATCTACAAAGATTTTGGCAACTTTGAGCTCATCAATGTCTGCGCCTTGGTTGTGCTCGGCGTTTGCAATTGCTGACTCGAGAACTTTCTTAATCAGAACAGCAGTCTTCTTGGTGCTGTAGTTAAGAATGTCCAGCGCTGATGCTACAGATTCGCCGCGGATTTGATCCGCTACCAAGCGAGCTTTCTGCGCTGAGGTACTTGCAAACCGATGTTTAGCTAGTGCTTCCATCATTTACTCCTTAACGCTTCTTGGCTTTCTTATCAGCGATATGACCGCGATAAGTACGAGTCGGTGCAAATTCGCCCAGTTTATGACCGACCATTTCGTCAGTTACATAGACAGGAACGTGCTGGCGACCATTATGGACAGCGATGGTCAAACCAATCATATCTGGAATGATCATTGAGCGACGGGACCAGGTTTTCACTGGTTTTTTATCCCCGCTTTCCACCGCTTTCTCTACCTTCTTCAGCAAGTGCAGGTCAATAAAAGGACCTTTCTTGAGAGAACGTGGCATGGATATCTACCTCAGTTACTTAGAACGACGGCGAACAATGTACTTATCAGTACTCTTGTTCTTACGCGTCTTGAAGCCTTTAGTCGGAACACCCCATGGCGTCACAGGATGACGACCACCAGATGTACGACCTTCACCACCACCATGTGGGTGATCTACCGGGTTCATGGCTACACCACGAACTGTCGGACGAACACCGCGCCAGCGGGAGGCACCTGCTTTACCGAACTGCTGCAACATGTGCTCGGCATTACCTACTTCACCAAGTGTCGCACGACACTCAGCAAACACTTTACGCATTTCACCACTGCGTAAACGCAATGTAACGTAAGCGCCTTCACGGGCAATGATTTGCGCATATGCGCCAGCAGAACGAGCGACTTGAGCACCCTTGCCAGGTTTCAGTTCGATGTTGTGAACTGTAGAACCTACAGGGATGTTGCGAAGTGGCAACGTGTTACCAGCTTTGATCGGGGCGTCTGCACCAGATTGAATCTGGTCACCAGCTTGCATTCCTTTCGGAGCAATGATGTAACGACGCTCACCGTCTGCATACAGTACGAGTGCAATATTTGCACTACGGTTTGGATCGTATTCCAAGCGCTCAACTTTTGCTGGAATACCGTCTTTGTTGCGTTTGAAGTCAACAATACGGTAATGCTGCTTGTGACCACCACCAATGTGACGCACGGTAATGCGACCATTGTTGTTGCGGCCACCAGACTTAGACTTTTTATCCAGCAATGGGGCGTACGGCTTGCCTTTGTGAAGATCTTTATTAACGATCTTCACTACATGGCGACGACCCGGAGACGTTGGCTTACATTTTACAATAGCCATAATTCCTACTCCTCTTACTCAGCGCCGCCAACGAAATCAATTTCGCTGCCGTCTTTAAGAGTTACATAGGCTTTTTTCCAGTCGCTGCGACGGCCGAAACGGGCACCGGTGCGCTTGGTTTTGCCTTTAACGTTCGAAGTGCGAACGTCAGTGACTTCAACTTCGAACAGCTTCTCTACAGCAGCCTTGATCTCACGCTTATCAGCGTCATTGACAACTTTGAAAACAATCGTGTTGTTGTTTTCAGCTGACATTGTGCTCTTTTCAGAGACAACAGGTGCTAAGAGAACTTTAAGCAGACGTTCTTCACTGATCATGCCAGGCTCTCCTCAAGTTGTTTAACTGCTGCTGCAGTGATCAAAACTTTGTCAAAAGCGATCAAGCTCACTGGGTCAATGCCTGCGACGTCACGAACGTCTACCTTATAAAGGTTGCGGGCTGCCAGGAACAAGTTCTCATCAAGTGTGTCAGTAACAATCAGAACATCGTTCATTTCGTACTGCTTCAACTTGCTGACAAGTTCTTTAGTTTTTGGTGTTTCAACACCGAATTTTTCAACAACAATCAAGCGTTCTTGACGTACCAACTCAGAGAGTATGCTGCGAAGAGCACCACGATACATCTTTTTGTTCACTTTCTGGCTGTGGTCTTGTGGACGAGCTGCAAACGTCACACCACCGCTGCGCCAAATTGGGCTGCGGATAGTACCAGCACGAGCGCGGCCCGTACCTTTTTGACGCCATGGCTTCTTGCCACCACCGCTCACTTCTGAGCGAGTTTTTTGCTTAACAGTACCTTGGCGAGCCCCTGCACCGTAAGCGACAACAACCTGATGAACTAGCGCTTCATTATAGTCACGCCCGAAGATCGTAGGATTTACTTCAAGCGCGCTTTGAGCGTCTTTCAATACTAATTCCATCAACAATCTCCAGTTACGCTTTAACAGCAGGCTTGACGATTACATCGCCGCCTGTTGCACCAGGAACCGCACCTTTTACTAAGATGAGGTTACGGTCAGCGTCTACACGAACAACGTCCAATGATTGGACTGTTACGCGTTCATTACCCAAGTGACCAGCCATTTTTTTGCCTTTAAAGACTTTACCTGGTGATTGGTTTTGACCAATCGAACCATGTGCACGGTGGCTCAAAGAGTTACCGTGAGTGGCATCTTGAGTACTGAAATTCCAGCGTTTTACAACGCCAGCGAAGCCTTTACCTTTTGAGGTACCGGTCACGTCTACTTTTTTCGCTTCAGCGAGTAGATTAACAGTTAAGTCATTGCCTGTTTCCAGGTCAGAGCCTTCACCGTCTTCTAAGCGAAATTCCCACAAACCGCGTCCTGCTTCAACTTCTGCTTTCGCGAAGTGACCAGCACTTGGTTTAGTGACACGCGTGGCTTTTTTCGAGCCAGTTGTGACTTGAACTGCACGGTAACCGTCAGTTTCAAGAGTCTTCACCTGCGTAACACGGTTGGCTTCGACTTCAATAACCGTTACAGGTATTGAAACGCCATCTTCATTGAAGATGCGAGTCATACCTACTTTACGACCGACTAATCCGATAGCCATGGTTTACAAACCTCTTATCGTCATCTGCTTGGGGTTAACCCAAACTGATCTGAACATCAACACCCGCGGCAAGATCTAAACGCATCAACGCATCCACAGTCTTATCAGTAGGCTCAACAATGTCGACCATACGTTTGTGGGTACGAATCTCATATTGATCTCGTGCATCTTTGTTTACATGCGGCGAAGTCAAAATGGTATAACGCTCTTTGCGGGTTGGCAGCGGAATCGGACCACGTACCTGGGCACCCGTGCGCTTCGCCGTCTCTACGATCTCTGCAGTAGATTGATCGATAAGACGATGATCAAAAGCTTTTAGGCGGATACGGATTCTTTGGTTCTGCATCAGACCAACGCTCCAAAAATGTTTGACACACAAATACACAAAACCGCCCTACCTACTAATGAGGTGGTGGATGTGTATCACAATTCATTCAACTTCAAATCGAAGTTGCTGTATAAGGCGACTCAATTGTTCCGAGCCCCTTTTTATCCCCCACACAAGTGCGGGTGGAGGCGTATTATACACAATACGAGATACAGCGCAACCCCTATAGTTAGTTCAATTAAGTTCATGACAATTCAGCCACTCTGATGTTTACTAAGAGTGTGATTCGTGAGTGAAGTGTTAACCATATCGTTTATGTTGGAAATATTAGTCCTTGCCGTAGGCCTCAGCACCAACCCTGCGCTTACCGAGATTGAAACGCCAGACAAAACTGACGAGCAGCTCGAAGATGAGTGGGAAGCTGCGCTGGAGAAAAAACGCCCCTGTGAGGTCTCCGCGCAGGAAGACTACCCATGGTTTGATAAGGCCCACTTGTTGTTATCAGATTCTGTGTGCCAACAGGCACTATGGTTTGATAACTTCTTTGGTAGCGACGAACCAGGCGTAGAACAAGATCTCGCTTCGAGTTTGGTTCGCGTAAACATGCAGTACGTGGTGACCGAACGCGAGGCCGATCGGTTCCGCCCTAGGGTACTGGCAGCTATGTATCTGCCAAACACAGAAAAACGTTTGCAGCTTATTATCGAAGGCAATGATGAAAGCACCATTGGAGGCACCGGGGATAATGTATCCGACAGCAATACAGATAGAGGCTCCGCTGCTGTGCGATATAGTGCCTTTAGCATTGATAATTGGGATGTAAGCTTCGATGTAGGGGCAAATTTCAGTGGCGGTGTGTATACACGGGCCCGCGCGCGATTTTTTCACGCTTTCAATAAGAAGACTGTGGGTAAGTTCACCCAAGATTATACCGTGGAATCGAAAGACGGCTGGTATGAAACAAGTCGCTTTACCTTAGACCACTTCGCTGACTATAACACCGTGTACCGATTTTATAGCCAAGGTAAGTATGGTCGAGATACAGATGGCATGGAGTGGCGACTCACAGCCGCGCGCGTTGATCAAATCAGTAACCGGGCTGCGATAGCTTATTTTGCTACCGTTGAGGGTGCGTCTCGCGATCCAGTTGATGATCCTTCCGAAACATACAAAATTGGCTTTAACTTCCGTAAAAGCGTCTGGCGCCCTTGGTTTTTCTTTGAAATCGAACCCCAATTGACCTTCCCACGAAAATACAACTACAACACCAATGGCGTTCTGATTGCTGGCATTGAATTACAATTCGGTAAAAGTCGGCGCTCAAGTCAGAAGTATCAGCGGGTTGGATATTCTGATCCGTTTAAAGGCATCACATCAGATGGTCGCGAAGACACAGACGAAGAGATTGAAGGACCACCTGAACAAAGCAATTAAAAAAGCCGCTCAGAAGGCGGCCTTTATCATCACACGATGCGAACTCATTTAATCAGATAGCAAAGCAATCAGTTCTTTGGTTTTCGCTTCCATCAAAGCATGGTCAGCTCGACTTTCAACATTCAATCGAACCACAGGCTCAGTGTTAGACTTTCGAAGATTAAAGCGCCACTGACTAAACTCAATGCTAATACCATCCGTCCGATCAATCAGCTCTGCGTCTTTCTCATAGTGCGACAGCACGTTGGCAATCGATTGCTCTGGATTTGAAAGCTTTTGATTGATCTCACCGGAAGATGGGTAGGCTGCAATTCGTTGCTCGACCAAGGATGACAGGCTCGCCTCCTTCACACTGACCAATTCAGCAATTAACAACCAAGGGATCATGCCACTGTCACAATATGCAAAATCACGGAAATAGTGGTGCGCACTCATTTCTCCACCATATATTGCATCTTGCTCACGCATAATATCTTTAATAAATGCATGACCGGTTTTACTCATTACAGGAACGCCACCGGACTGATTGACCACGTCAATGGTATTCCAAGTAAGGCGAGGATCATGAATGATTTTGGAACCCGGCTTCTGCGCTAAAAATGCCGCAGCTAAGAGTCCTACAATGTAGTACCCCTCAATAAATTCGCCACGCTCGTCAAATAAGAAGCAGCGGTCGAAATCTCCGTCCCATGCAATCCCCATGTCGGCGCCATGTTCTTTAACGGCGTTAGCTGTCGAAGCTCGATTTTCAGGTAGCAGCGGATTAGGAATGCCGTTTGGAAACGTCGGATCAGGATCATTGAATATTTTAATCAGTGTCAGCGGTACATTTGCCGCGGCAAACTGACGTTCAATTTCATTGACGACATGGCCCGCGGCACCGTTACCCGCATTTACGACAAGCTTTAATGGTTTTAATTTAGCCGTATCAATGTAAGACATCAGGTGCTCAACATACGGCACTAATAAATCTTTTTGTTGATAACGACCTTTGGGGCGGTCGGACTCCAGCCTACCTTCACGCCAAGGAGCTTCGCCGGCAATGCGCTTAATATCCAACAGGCCGCTATCATTTCCAATGGGGCGACTACCTTTGGATACTAACTTCATGCCGTTGTAGTCAATAGGGTTGTGACTTGCCGTCACTTCAACACCGCCATCGATCCCAAGATGGGATGTAGCAAAATAAATTTCTTCAGTTCCTGCAAGGCCTAAATCGATGATGTGCGTACCTGCATCCATCAAGCCTTGGGCCAAGGCATTTTTTAATGCTTCGCTGGTTTCACGCGCGTCGCCACCAACAACCACAGTTTCTGGTTGTAAGAACTCTCCGTAGGCGCGCCCAATATCGTATGCTATATCTTCATTCAGTTGCGTACCGAGTTGCCCTCGGATGTCGTACGCTTTAAAACAGGTTAATTCTGCCATTCCGTTTACTCTATTCGTCCATAACGATCTTCAAATCGAACAATATCATCTTCGCCCAAATACGACCCTGATTGCACCTCAATCAACTCCAAAGGAACCATGCCTGGGTTTTCTAAAGCGTGCACAACACCCACAGGAATATAGGTCGATTCATTTTCTGTCACTAAAAATGTGCGCTCACCATTGGTCACTTTCGCTGTGCCGCTAACAACAATCCAATGTTCAGCGCGATGGTGGTGCATTTGTACTGAAAGCTTAGCACCCGGCTTGACTGTAATGCGTTTAACCTGATGGCGTTCACCATTATCGATGGAATCGTACATTCCCCAAGGACGGTAGACAAAACGCTGATGCAAATACTCACTTCGGCTTTGAGATTTAAGCTCGTTTACAATCGATTTAACATCTTGCACTTTATCTTTGGCAGCAACCAACACCGCATCTTTGGTTTCAACCACAATAACATCGTCTAGTCCAACTAACGCCACAAGCTTTTCTTGCGTATTCACATACGAATTATGCGAGTCATGTGTCATCACATCACCGCGGGTAACGTTGCCATGATTATCTTTCTGATTTACATCCCACAATGCTGACCACGATCCTACATCATTCCATTGGGCATCGAGCGGAATCACGACTGCATCAGACGTATGCTCCATCACAGCATAGTCAATTGAGTCGTCCGGGCATTTAACGAACTCTTCTTTGCTGATACGAATGAAATCTAAATCATGACTGACATCACTCATGGACGCTTTGCAGGCCTTGAGGATTTCGGGGCAATGCGTTTGCAGCTCTGAAAGGTAAGCGCCAACGGTGAACACGAACATACCGGAGTTCCAGAAGTAGTCACCACTGGCGAGGTATGCTTCGGCTGTTTCTAAGTTGGGTTTTTCTACAAACTCACCCACTGAGAACGCTTCACCGTGAGTTGCTCCTGCTTTGATATATCCGTAGCCAGTTTCTGGGCCGGTTGGAACAATACCAAAAGTGACTAACTTACCTTGCTCGGCCATAGGCGTTGCCTTGGCAATAGCGGCATGAAATGCCTCGACATCTTCAATCACATGATCAGCAGCAAGAACCAACATCACGGCTTCGTCGCCTTCGCTTTTCTGCAATGCCAATGCCGCGAGCGCAACTGCAGGCGCAGTATTACGGCCATCGGGCTCTAGAATAACGGGACCAAGTTGACCAATTTGACTCAACTGTTCTGCGACGATGAATCGGTGGTCTTCATTTGAAATGACAACAGGTTTGTTATTCGTCACCCCATCTAAACGGGCGACAGTTTCCTGCAACATGGTCTGTTCACCATGTAGAGACAAAAATTGTTTAGGGTAATGTTTACGAGATAGAGGCCACAGTCGGCTGCCACTGCCACCGGCCATAATAACGGGATGAATCATAATTGTGTCTCAAACGTCCTTGGGTCATGTCCGCTTTTCAATCGCGGGTATGTTTGTATTGTCCCCGATATTGATATATATGCAATAGACGCTCGTATAGTTTGATATCTATTCGTATGACAAATTGATCAAACTGTGTCGGTGGTTTATTGGCAATAATGAATTTTTATGCAATTGTAAGTCAGTTGTTAATCTTTCACCGAAGCCAAGTTATTATGTTGTTTAAGCAAAGCCTTATCGGTCTTTTGACCCTAGTTGTATCTGCGCCATTGATGGCAGCCGGCGTGGCCTATCATATATCAGATTTAGAAGATTCTAATTATGGCGGAGTCTCTGGCTCCATTGCATTCAGTGCAGGCCACGATGATAACGTGTCGAATCTAGAAAATGATGAAATCAGCAGCACATCATATCGTGTTGAACCTCAAGCCAGTGTTGCATTAAAACGCGAACACACCCGCTTTGGTATCAACTACCACTCCTATGCCGGTTGGTATCAAGACAATTCAGACGATGACTACTGGGACAATGCTATTCAACTCTATGCACATCACGAGTTTAGCGCTCGCCATAAACTGATTGCGCGTTACCAATACAAGCATGGTCATATCGAGCGAGGTTTAGGCGTTTCAGAAGGGCAACAAGATAGCTACCCGCGTCCTCCAAAATTCGACGACCACTACGGGTATTTTGAATATCAGTTTGGTGTGAAGGACGCCTTATTCAATCTAGATCTGCACCTACGTGTTGAAGACTTTGAATACACTAATTTTAAAGAACGCCTCAAAACCAGTAATTATGAAGTCCTCGAATACGGTGGCACTGCGTATATTCGGGTCAGTCCAGCAACTAAATTGACTTTCGACGGTTTTCGAGAAGACATCGATTACAAATATACTCCGGCTGGCGCTGTCACTCGCGATAATCACAAATATGGTGCGCTCGCAGGGATGACCTGGGACTTGACCGCTCGAACATCCGGTTTTGCCAAAGCCGGTTACGAGAAAAAAGAATTCGACCGCCCTGACATTGATAGCTACGACGGGTTCAGTTGGGATTTAGGTGTGAACTGGGAGCTCAAAAGCTATTCGGTATTTACATTATCCAGTAGTAAACGTGCAATGGAGCCTGATCTTGACGGAGATGTTGTGGACCGCGAGAGCATTCGCCTGCGCTGGACTCATGACTGGAATGACAAAGTCAATACAGAATTGGCAGGAGGATATTCAAACGAAGATTTTGAAGGAACTGCTGATAACCGTGTCGATAAGGTAACTGAGAGTTACGCTTCAATAGGTTACGACTACACTAATTGGCTGACATTGCAAATGAGTTGGAAGTACCGCAATGTGGATTCCAATCGTGATTTAATTTCTCACGACAAAAATGTGATTTTATTCTCAACGATTTTCTCACTTTAAATCATTCATGCCATTTTGCCTTTGAGGGTCGATCGTGTTCGGCCCTTTCAATTACCCCTTTATTTTTTAAATAGCAGACACAAAAAAGGCCGCCGAAGCGACCTTGTTCAGTGTTTTTAAAACCGTTAATTACTCAACGATTTTAGCAACAACACCAGCACCTACTGTACGACCGCCTTCGCGAATCGCAAAACGTAGACCTTCGTCCATCGCGATTGGGTTGATCAACTCAACTACCATCTTGATGTTATCACCTGGCATCACCATCTCTACGCCTTCTGGCAATTCGATAGTACCTGTGATGTCCGTTGTACGGAAGTAGAACTGTGGACGGTAGCCTTTGAAGAATGGCGTGTGACGACCACCTTCATCTTTAGACAACACGTATACTTCTGATTCGAACTTCGTGTGTGGAGTGATTGAGCCTGGCTTCGCCAATACTTGACCACGTTGTACGTCATCACGCTTAGTACCACGCAACAACACACCACAGTTCTCACCCGCACGACCTTCGTCAAGAAGCTTACGGAACATCTCTACACCAGTACAAGTCGTTGTCGTTGTGTCTTTAACACCTACGATTTCAACTTCATCACCAACTGTGATAATACCGCGCTCTACACGACCGGTAACCACTGTACCACGGCCTGAGATTGAGAATACGTCTTCGATTGGCAACAAGAATGGCTTGTCGATATCACGCTCTGGCTCTGGAATGTATGAATCCAACGCTTCCGCCAATTCTACAATCTTGTCTTCGTATTCTTTTTCGCCTTCCAACGCTTTAAGCGCTGAACCTTGAATCACTGGCAAATCGTCGCCTGGGAAATCGTATTCTGAAAGAAGTTCACGAACTTCCATCTCTACCAATTCCAACAACTCTTCGTCATCTACCATGTCACATTTGTTCATGAATACGATGATGAAAGGTACGCCAACCTGACGTGACAACAAGATGTGCTCACGTGTTTGTGGCATTGGGCCGTCTGTAGACGCTACAACTAAGATTGCACCGTCCATTTGAGCAGCACCTGTAATCATGTTTTTCACATAATCGGCGTGACCAGGGCAATCTACGTGCGCGTAGTGACGACTTGGAGTGTCATACTCAACGTGAGAAGTTGCAATCGTGATACCACGCTCGCGCTCTTCTGGTGCGTTATCGATTTGGTCAAATGCACGCGCTTCACCACCGTATACTTTTGCAAGTACGTTTGTGATTGCTGCCGTCAACGTTGTTTTACCATGGTCAACGTGACCAATAGTGCCCACGTTTACGTGCGGTTTATTACGTTCAAATTTTTCTTTAGCCACTTTCGTATACCTTTAGTTAAAAAGTCCGGTCGGAATCAAATGAGACCGGACCGAACTTCATTAACCCTGACGCGCTTCAATAACAACCTTCGCGACATTCGCTGGGGTGTCATTGTACTTCAGGAATTCCATAGAATAGGACGCACGACCTTGCGTTTGAGAACGCAGATCAGTTGCGTAACCGAACATTTCAGCCAATGGAACCTGCGCTTTAATTACTTTTGCGCCGGCTACACCGTCTTCCATACCATCGATCATGCCTCGGCGACGATTAAGGTCACCTACAACATCACCCATGAAGTTATCAGGCGTTGTAATCTCAACCTTCATTACGGGTTCAAGTAACACAGGGTTCGCTTGAAGCGCCCCGTCTCTAAAACCAATTGAAGCTGCGATTTGAAACGCCATCTCGTTGGAGTCAACATCGTGGTATGAACCATCAAACAGAGTTACCTTCACCCCCATAAGAGGATATCCAGCCAATACACCCTGCTGCATTTGTTCGGCGATGCCTTTGGATACCGCAGGAATATATTCCTTCGGTACAACTCCGCCCACAACTTCGTTAACGAATACAAAAGATTCTGAATCTTCGTCATCGAAGTCTAAGGGTTCTATCTTCAACCAAACATGACCGTATTGACCACGACCACCTGTTTGGCGAATAAACTTACCTTCCACCTCCGTGCTACCACGAATGGCTTCGCGATAAGCTACCTGAGGCGTGCCGACATTACAATCCACAGTAAATTCACGTTTCATCCGATCGACAATGATGTCAAGATGAAGTTCGCCCATTCCTGAGATGATTGTTTGTCCAGATTCTTCGTTTGTTTCCACACGGAACGATGGGTCTTCCGCCGCTAATTTACCTAGCGCAATAGCCATCTTATCTTGGTCGGCAAGCGTTTTGGGCTCCACTGCTATCGAAATAACAGGTTCTGGAAACTCCATACGTTCGAGCACGACTTTGTGGTCAGCGTGACACAATGTGTCACCTGTAGTGACTTCTTTTAAGCCAATTGCCGCGGCAATATCACCGGCGCGAACTTCTTTAATTTCTTTTCGATCGTTCGAGTGCATTTGCACGATACGACCAAAGCGTTCACGCTTGCCTTTCACTGAATTAAAAACCATGTCGCCGGTGCTAACAACGCCAGAATAACAGCGAAAGAATGTCAGCGTACCCACAAATGGGTCAGTGGCAATTTTAAATGCTAAGGCAGCAAAGGGGGCATTATCGTCAGCGGGACGCTCAACTTCGTTGTCGTTGGTATCAACGCCACGAATGGCCGGTACGTCCACAGGTGCAGGCAAGTACTCAACCACGGCGTCAAGCACAGCTTGGACACCTTTGTTTTTAAATGCAGAACCACAAGTGGCTAAAACGATCTCGTTGTTTAAAGTGCGCACGCGGAGGCCATGCTTAATTTCAGCTTCAGACAATTCACCCTCTTCAAGGTATTTGTCCATGAGTTCTTCGGAAGCTTCTGCTGCACTTTCAACAAGCTTCTCGCGATATTCATCAGCGAGCTCTTGCAGATCTGCGGGAATAGATTCATAGCTAAAAGTTGTCCCCTGGTCTTTTTCGCTCCAGTTGATAGCTTTCATCTTGATCAGGTCGATCACGCCCTTAAAGTGCTCTTCTTCGCCAATATTCAATTGAATTGGAACTGCGGTAGCGCCTAAACGCTCTTCGATTTGTTCTACAACTCGAATAAAGTCTGCACCAGTGCGGTCCATTTTGTTGACGAAAACAATGCGGGGTACATGATATTTGTCGGCTTGACGCCATACAGTCTCAGACTGCGGCTCTACGCCTGATGCACCACAAAACACAACCACTGCACCATCGAGTACACGTAAAGAACGCTCAACCTCGATCGTAAAGTCGACGTGACCAGGGGTGTCAATAATGTTGATGCGATGCTCTTGGAATTGCGATTCCATACCACGCCAAAAGGTGGTTGTCGCTGCAGAGGTGATGGTAATACCACGTTCCTGCTCTTGTTCCATCCAATCCATTGTGGCTGCGCCATCATGGACTTCACCGATCTTATGAGATAAGCCGGTATAGAACAAAACTCGCTCGGAAGTTGTTGTTTTACCTGCATCCACATGAGCCACAATACCGATATTACGGTAGCGCTCAATTGGAGTTGTACGAGCCATGATATCCTCTGAATTAGCTGTACAGGAAACAGCAGACAGCGACCCGAAGGCCGCCGTCTACAGTATTTACTACCAGCGGTAGTGCGCGAACGCCTTGTTCGCGTCGGCCATACGGTGAACGTCTTCACGTTTTTTCACCGATGCGCCTTTATTTTCAGCCGCATCAAGCATTTCACCTGCTAGACGCTGAGCCATGGATTTTTCACCACGCTTACGCGAGAATTCAACTAACCAGCGCATTGCAAGTGCGTTACGACGTACTGGACGTACTTCGACAGGCACTTGGTAGGTAGAACCACCTACGCGACGGCTTTTTACTTCCACTGTTGGGCGCACATTGTCCAATGCAACTTCGAACAAGTCCAAAGGATCTTTGTCTGCGTGCTTAGCAGCGATAATGTCGAGAGCACCGTATACGATTTTCTCGGCAGTAGATTTTTTACCATCCAACATAAGGATGTTTACGAATTTGGCCAACAGCTCAGATTTAAACTTAGGATCTGGCAGTATTTTACGTTGACCGATGACGCGACGTCTTGGCATTTTACAATTCTCCGATTAATTCAGGATATTCCAAAACAATATCTTGGGTTTAGTTTGGCCTTACTAACGGAGTACCGTTAAGACTTAGGCTTCTTGGCGCCGTACTTAGAGCGACCTTGACGACGGTCACTTACACCGGCTGTATCCAAGGCACCACGTACTGTGTGATAACGAACACCTGGCAAATCTTTTACACGACCGCCACGGATCAGAACAACACTGTGCTCTTGCAAGTTGTGACCTTCACCACCAATGTAGGAAGTCACTTCGAAACCATTCGTCAAACGTACACGACAAACTTTACGTAACGCTGAGTTAGGTTTTTTCGGGGTGGTAGTATATACGCGAGTACATACGCCACGTTTCTGTGGACACGCAGCCAGCGCCGGTACGTTAGTCTTTTCGACTGGACGACGACGTGGTTTACGGACCAACTGGTTAATAGTTGCCATGAACTACTAGCTCCTGGTTAGTTTTATTTACTCAAAAATGAAAAATCCGCGCCCTAGTGGGCCGCGGAATTGTAATGAGCAGTTTTTGAGCTGTCAAGTGTACATGGCCTGAGAACTGTAATTTACACCCTCAGGCCGTGAACTATCGAGCAATCGTTCACTTAGCTTTACGCTAAGCGTCCGAATTGTCACCTGTAGAAGACAATGCTTCTGCAAGAGCAATACTTGCTTCATCCATACTTGGTACCGCAGTTTCCTCAGCAGAAGGGCGTTTTTCATGACGCTTCTGATGATAAGCAAAACCAGTACCTGCTGGAATCAAGCGACCTACAATCACGTTTTCTTTCAGGCCACGCAAGTCATCGGCTTTGCCGCTAACTGCTGCTTCTGTAAGCACTCGGGTTGTTTCTTGGAACGAGGCTGCCGAGATAAAGCTCTCAGTTGCCAAGCTCGCCTTAGTAATACCCAAGAGATCGTGAACATAAGTTGCTGGTTGTTTCCCAGCATCTTCTAGCTCGCGGTTCGCAATGTTAACACGCGCAACTTCAAGTTGTTCGCCTGCTAAGAACTGAGAATCGCCGCCCGAAGAAATCGTACACTTACGCAACATCTGACGAATGATGACCTCAATGTGCTTGTCATTGATTTTCACACCCTGCAGACGATAAACGTCTTGTACTTCATTGACGATATAGTTCGCCACTTCCGGTATACCACGTAAGCGTAGAATATCGTGAGGCGCTTCTGGACCGTCAGCAATCACTTCACCACGTTGAACCTGTTCACCTTCGAACACGTTGAGCTGACGCCATTTAGGAATCATCTCTTCGTAGGCATCGCCTTCATTTGGTGTAATCACCAAACGACGCTTACCTTTGGTTTCTTTACCGTAAGAAATCGTACCTGAAATCTCAGCCAAAATAGCTGGATCTTTAGGCTTACGAGCTTCAAACAAGTCAGCAACACGTGGCAAACCACCCGTAATATCGCGAGTTTTTGAGCTTTCTTGTGGGATACGAGCAAGCGCATCACCCACGCCAACTTTAGCACCATCACTCAAGTTAACAATCGCGTTACCCGGCAAGAAGTATTGTGCAGGAATTTCGGTCCCTGCAATGTTGATGTCATTACCGCTATCATCAACCAACTTCACCATTGGACGGATTTCTTTACCGGCCGTTGGGCGCTGCTGTGGGTCAATTACGATAATGCTACTCAAGCCCGTTAAATCGTCGGTTTGTTTGCTAACAGTCACGCTTTCGATCATGTCAACGAACTTAATTGTACCGGCAACCTCAGTAATAATTGGGTGAGTATGCGGGTCCCAATTTGCGATGACGGTACCCGCCTCAACGCTCTGCCCTTCAGTCTTACCTAAGACAGAACCATACGGAAGCTTGTAGCGCTCCTTCTCAAGACCTAACTCATCAATAATGGTGAGCTCTGTCGAACGAGAGGTAATAACCACTTTGCCTTCATCGTTTACAACGTATTTAGCATTGTGGAACTTAACCGTACCTGAGTTTTTAATTTGAATGCTGTTTTCTGCAGAAGCACGCGATGCAGCACCACCAATGTGGAACGTACGCATCGTAAGCTGTGTGCCTGGCTCACCAATTGATTGAGCGGCAACAACGCCTACGGCTTCACCTGAACCGACCATATGGCCACGAGCAAGGTCACGCCCGTAACAATTGGCACATACACCAAAGTCATTGGCACACGTAATAACAGAACGAACCCAAACTTCATCAACGCTGTTTTCTTCAAGCAGGTCACACATTTTCTCATCGAGAAGCGTGTTACGAGTGAGAAGAACCTCACCAGTGCCGCCTGGTTTAACAACGTCTACAGCCAGTACTCGACCCAATACACGTTCGCGCAATGGTTCTACAACATCACCACCTTCAATCAGTGGCTTCATGACAAGGCCTTCTTCAGTGCCACAATCGTCTTGTGTAATCACCAAATCTTGCGCTACGTCAACCAAACGACGAGTCAAGTAACCCGAGTTTGCTGTTTTAAGTGCGGTATCGGCCAAACCTTTACGAGCACCGTGAGTTGAGATGAAGTACTGAAGTACGTCAAGACCTTCACGGAAGTTCGCTGTAATTGGCGTCTCAATGATAGAACCATCTGGTTTCGCCATCAGACCACGCATTGCGGCCAACTGACGAATCTGTGCGGCACTACCACGCGCTCCTGAATCTGCCATCATGTAGATGCTGTTGAACGATGCTTGATCTTCAGGCTCGCCCTTAGCGTTGATAACAGTGTCAGTTTTCAAGTTGTCCATCATGGCCTTAGACAGCTTTTCATTCGCTGAAGACCAGATATCAATAACCTTGTTGTAACGCTCACCGGCTGTTACCAGACCTGATTGGAACTGGTCTTGGATCTCTGCAACTTCGCTTTCAGCTTCGTTCAAGATTTCAGTCTTCTCATCAGGGATAACCATGTCATCCACACCAACAGAAGAACCTGAGATCATTGCATAATGGAAACCGGTGTACATCAATTGGTCAGCAAAGATCACTGTGTCTTTCAGACCCAATTTACGGTAACAAGCATTAATCAGTTTAGAGATGCACTTTTTAGTCAGCGCTTGGTCTACCAATTCATACGGTAGGCCATCTGGAACGATGTTCCAAAGAATACAGCGGCCAACGGTTGTATCTTTCACGACGGTAGATTCAGAACGATTACCTTCTTCATCAACCAATACTTCTCGGATACGAACCTTCACGCGAGCATGCAATTCTGCATTACCTGTACGGTACGCTTTTTCGGCTTCTTTATAATCGGCCAAAATCATGCCTTCGCCTTTGGCATTCACTTTGTCTCGAGTCATGTAGTACAGACCCAATACAACATCCTGAGAAGGTACGATGATAGGTTCACCGTTCGCAGGAGACAAAATGTTGTTAGAAGCCATCATCAAAGAACGGGCTTCTAATTGCGCTTCAATGGTCAACGGCACATGAACAGCCATCTGATCACCATCGAAGTCGGCGTTGTATGCCGCACAAACGAGAGGGTGAAGCTGAATCGCTTTACCTTCGATCAATACCGGTTCAAATGCTTGGATACCCAAACGGTGCAACGTAGGTGCACGGTTTAACAGTACTGGATGTTCGCGAATTACTTCGTCCAACACATCCCATACTTCAGGCAATTCACGCTCTACCATTTTCTTAGCGGCTTTGATCGTCGTAGCTAGACCACGAGTTTCTAATTTGCCGTAAATGAATGGCTTGAATAATTCCAAAGCCATTTTTTTCGGTAAACCACACTGGTGCAATTTCAGTGTAGGACCAACGGTAATTACTGAACGACCTGAGTAATCAACACGCTTACCCAACAAGTTCTGACGGAAGCGACCCTGCTTACCTTTAATCATATCGGCAAGAGATTTCAATGGGCGCTTGTTAGAACCGGTAATCGCTCGACCACGACGGCCGTTATCAAGCAATGCATCAACCGCTTCTTGCAACATACGTTTTTCGTTACGCACGATGATATCTGGCGCAGCCAAATCCAACAGACGCTTCAAACGGTTGTTACGGTTAATCACGCGACGATATAAGTCATTCAAATCAGACGTGGCAAAACGGCCGCCGTCCAATGGTACCAACGGACGCAGATCAGGTGGCAATACTGGCAGTACTGTCATGATCATCCACTGTGGGTTGTTACCCGACAAGTGGAAAGCTTCCATTAGCTTCAGACGTTTAGTGACTTTCTTACGCTTAGTTTCAGAGTTAATTGCAGGTAACTCTTCACGCATGAGGTCAATTTCAGCACCGAGATCGATAGCTTTCAACAGTTCCAGAATTGCTTCTGCACCCATTTTAGCTTCGAAGTCGTCGCCGTACTCTTCAAGCGCATCTAAATACGTTTCTTCGGTTAACAGCTGGCTGCGTTCCAAAGTTGTCATGCCTGGTTCTGTCACAACAAATGATTCGAAGTACAATACGCGCTCAATGTCACGTAATGTCATGTCGAGCAGCAAACCAATGCGGCTTGGCAGCGACTTCAAGAACCAGATGTGTGCAACTGGACTTGCCAGTTCAATGTGACCCATACGCTCACGGCGTACTTTAGTGACGGTGACTTCAACGCCACATTTTTCACAGATCACACCGCGATGCTTCAAACGCTTGTACTTACCGCACAAACATTCGTAATCTTTTACTGGACCAAAAATACGTGCGCAGAACAAGCCATCACGTTCAGGCTTGAAAGTACGGTAGTTAATGGTTTCAGGCTTCTTTACTTCACCAAAAGACCAGCTTCGAATCTGATCTGCTGATGCAAGTCCGATCTTAATCGAATCGAACTCTTCTGTTTGAGTCTGTTGTTTAAAAAACTTAAGTAAGTCTTTCACCTTATCTCTCCAGTCTGGAGTGGCCCTACTGGCGCGATATCAAATGATATCGCGCCCCGGTGTTTTGTGTCGGGTCTGAACTTACTCAGACTCAAGCTCGATGTTGATACCCAACGAACGGATTTCTTTCAACAATACGTTGAACGATTCTGGCATGCCAGGCTCCATTCTATGGTCGCCATCGACGATGTTTTTATACATCTTCGTACGGCCGTTCACATCATCCGACTTAACAGTGAGCATTTCTTGTAGGGTATAAGCGGCACCATATGCCTCCAATGCCCATACTTCCATCTCACCGAAACGTTGACCACCGAACTGAGCTTTACCGCCCAGAGGTTGCTGTGTTACCAAGCTGTACGAGCCTGTTGAACGTGCGTGCATCTTGTCGTCAACCAAGTGGTTCAACTTCAACATGTACATATAACCTACGGTTACTGGTCGCTCAAACTGGTTGCCTGTACGGCCGTCGAACAAGGTGATTTGTCCTGATTCAGGAATACCACCCAGAGCCAACAATGCCTTGATTTCCGATTCTTTCGCACCGTCGAACACAGGCGTCGCAATCGGTAGACCTTTTTTGAGGTTACCGGCTAAGCGAATCACTTCGTCGTCAGTGAACGTGTCGATATCAACTTCCTGAAGCACTTCACCTAAGGTGTAGACTTTCTTCAAGAATTCGCGCATTTCAGCGACGGCACGTTGTTCTTCGAGCATTTCGTTGATCTTCTCACCGATGCCTTTAGCAGCCATACCTAAGTGAGTCTCAAGGATCTGCCCTACGTTCATCCGTGACGGTACACCCAATGGGTTTAACACGATATCGACCGGCACGCCGTTCTTATCATGTGGCATATCTTCAACCGGTTGAATGGTTGAAATTACACCTTTGTTACCGTGACGCCCCGCCATTTTGTCACCTGGTTGTAGGCGACGTTTAACAGCAAGGTAAACTTTAACAATCTTGAGTACGCCAGGTTGCAAGTCATCACCTTGAGTGATCTTGCGACGCTTAAGGTCATACTTGGCATCAAACTCTTCTTTCAATTCACCGAACTGAACTGCAATTGACTCAAGTTCAGTTTGAGCAGTTTCATCGCTCAACGACTGAGTTAACCAGCTATCACGAGACATGCTCGATAAGTTCGCTTCATCAAAGCCGTTGTTCAATAACAACTGACGAGCTCGGCCATAAATGCCGTTTTCGAAGATAGCAAATTCATCATCCAAGTCTTTCTTAACTTGCTTGAGTTGCAATTCTTCGATTTCTAAGGCGCGCTTGTCTTTTTCAACACCGTCACGGGTGAAGACTTGTACATCTAATACGGTACCAGACACTGAGTTTGGAACTCGAAGTGAGCTGTCTTTCACATCAGACGCTTTCTCGCCAAAGATGGCACGCAAGAGTTTTTCTTCTGGGGTCAGCTGAGTTTCACCTTTAGGCGTCACCTTACCTACCAGAATATCGCCACCCTTCACTTCAGCACCGATGTAAACAACACCCGACTCATCCAATTTAGACAGAGCAGACTCGCCTACGTTTGGAATATCAGCTGTAATTTCTTCAGTACCGAGCTTAGTATCACGTGCAATACAAGATAGTTCTTGAATATGAATCGTCGTAAAACGGTCTTCTTCGGCTACGCGTTCAGAAATCAAGATTGAATCTTCGAAGTTGTAACCGTTCCAAGGCATGAATGCCACACGCATGTTTTGACCCAGCGCGAGCTCACCCATATCTGTAGAAGGTCCATCCGCTAACACATCGCCACGTACAATCGGCTCACCAACTTTACACGTTGGTTTTTGATTGATACATGTGTTCTGGTTAGAACGGGTGTACTTCGTCAAGTTGTAGATATCGATACCGGCTTCGCCTGGTACCAACTCTGCTTCATTTACTTTAATTACGATACGGCTGGCGTCAACGTACTCGACGGCACCACCACGTTTCGCTACAACAGTCACACCAGAGTCAACGGCTACCGTTTTCTCCATACCTGTACCAACTAACGGCTTATCAGCACGTAATGTAGGAACAGCCTGACGTTGCATGTTCGAGCCCATCAATGCGCGGTTAGCATCATCGTGCTCTAGGAACGGAATCATTGACGCCGCAACAGATACGATCTGCTGTGGAGACACATCCATATAAGTGATTTGAGCAGCAGGATGAAGCTCTGTCTCGCCTTTACAACGAGCCGTTACCAAATCATCCGTCAAGCGGCCATTTTCGTCAGTGCTGGCGTTTGCCTGTGCAATAACGTGGCTACCTTCTTCAATCGCTGACAAGTAATCAACTTCATCTGTCACCACGCCGTCAACAACTTTACGGTAAGGAGTTTCCAAGAAACCGTAGTCGTTAGTCCGTGCATATGAAGACAATGAGTTAATCAGACCAATGTTTGGCCCTTCCGGCGTTTCAATCGGACATACACGACCGTAGTGAGTCGGGTGAACGTCTCGAACTTCAAAGCCTGCGCGTTCGCGCGTCAAACCACCTGGACCTAATGCAGAAATACGACGCTTATGAGTGACCTCTGAAAGCGGGTTGTTCTGATCCATGAATTGGCTGAGCTGGCTAGAGCCGAAGAACTCTTTAACAGCAGCACTAATTGGCTTAGCGTTGATCAAGTCTTGCGGCATCAGCGCATCAAGATCACCAAGGCTCAAACGCTCACGTACGGCACGTTCTACACGAACGAGACCAACACGGAATTGGTTTTCTGCCATTTCGCCAACTGAACGAACTCGACGGTTACCCAAGTGGTCAATATCATCCACATCATCTTTACCGTTACGGATATCGATGAGCTTCTTCATCACTTGAACAATGTCGTCTTTGCTCAATACGCCTGGACCTACGATTTCTTCGCGGTTCAAACGGCGGTTGAACTTCATACGGCCTACCGTTGATAGGTCGTAGCGCTCTTCTGAGAAGAACAAGTTCTCGAACAAAGTGTCTGCAGCTTCGCGCGTTGGTGGCTCACCAGGACGCATCATGCGATAGATTTCAACCAATGCCTCAATACGGCTATTAGTGGAATCGATACGCACGGTATCAGACATGTACGCACCGCTATCAAGTTCATTGGTGTACAACACCTCAAATGACTTAATACCAGATTGAGACAGTTCAGCAACACTTTCCAGCGTCAGTTCATCATTCGCGTTGACAATGACTTCGCCAGTTTCTTTATTGACATATTCTTTGGCAGAAACTTTATCAACCAGATATTCCAATGGAATTTCTAGTTCAGCGATTTCTTGTTTTTCCATTTCGCGTACGTGACGAGCAGTCACACGGCGGCCTTTCTCAACAATCACTTCACTATCTTTACCAAGAATATCGAAAGTCGCAGTCTCACCACGTAATTGGGCTGGCGTAATCGCCATTAAGACTTTTTTACCCGAGATACGAATTTTCGTAGTCTCGAAGAATGCCTCAAGAATGTCTTCTGTGCTGTATTCTAATGCACGCAGGATGATCGACGCAGGTAATTTACGACGACGGTCAATACGTACATATAAGTTATCTTTCGGGTCAAACTCGAAATCCAGCCATGAGCCGCGATAAGGGATAACGCGCGCGTTATACAATACCTTACCTGATGAGTGAGTCTTACCACGGTCGTGGTCAAAGAACACACCAGGGCTACGGTGTAACTGAGAAACGATGACTCGCTCAGTACCGTTGATCACAAAGGTACCATTATCGGTCATCAGTGGGATCTCTCCCATGTAGACTTCTTGTTCCTTGATGTCTTTGACTGTACCCGGTGCTGCTTCACGATCGTAAAGCACCAAGCGTAACTTAACTCTCAAAGGAGCAGAATAAGTTACACCTCGGATTTGACATTCTTTGACGTCAAAAACAGGCTCTCCAAGGCGATAACTGACATATTGCAGCTCAGAATTGCCGGAGTAGCTCTTAATCGGAAACACGGAGCGGAATGCTGCTTCCAAGCCGTACTGCCCATCCGTGTCCATATCAATAAATTTACGGAACGAATCTAGTTGTATTGACAACAGAAACGGTACATCAAGTACTTTCGGACGTTTACCGAAATCCTTACGGATTCGTTTCTTCTCAGTGTAGGAGTAAACCATAGGGTTCCTCAGCTCGCTGATAAGTGACCCAATTCCGCCATTAGTTAAAAGGCGGCCTAGACGTGCGACATTTTGTATGCCGGTCGAGCCGGCGGACGGTATGCGAAATGTCGCGAAATTCACACCATCCATGAGCGCAAAAAGGCCGGTGACCCAAAAGTCACCAGCCCTCGCCTTTTCAGGCGGCTAAGCTGTCGTAAAACGGCTTATTTGATCTCAACTTCAGCACCCGCTTCTTCGAGGGTCTTCTTGAGTTCTTCAGCTTCGTCTTTAGACACAGCTTCTTTGATCGGTGTTGGAGCACTTTCAACCAAACCTTTCGCTTCTTTCAAGCCAAGGCCAGTCGCGCCGCGTACTGCTTTAATCACAGAAACTTTGTTTCCGCCGATGCTAGCCAATACTACGTCGAATTCAGTTTGCTCAGCAGCAGCTTCGCCGCCAGCAGCGCCGCCAGCTACAACAGCAGCTGCAGCAGTAACACCGAATTTTTCTTCCATCGCAGTGATCAATTCAACTACGTCTTTTACTGACATCTCTGCTACTGCATCGATGATTTGTTCTTGAGTGATAGACATACTCTTAAATCCTAAATTCTTTTGAACAATAGTTCGTTAAATCTGTAACAGCAAAGCTGATTAAGCAGCTTCTTGTTCTTTCTGATCGCGAACGGCCGCAATAGTGCGAACCAGCTTGCCTGCAGAGGCTTCTTTCATAACGCTCATCAGTTTGGCGATTGCTTCGTCGTATGTAGGCAGTGATGCCAACAATTCCGCGTCTACCAATGCACCTTCAAAGGCAGCTGCTTTCACTTCAAATTGATCTTGCTGCTTAGCAAAGTCTTTGAAGATACGTGCAGCGGCACCTGGGTGCTCAGCAGAGAAAGCAATCAATGTTGGGCCTGAGAAAGACTCAGTTAGGCACTCATAATCGGTACCTTGAAGCGCACGACGTGCCAACGTGTTACGAACAACACGCATAGTTACGCCAGCTTCACGAGCTTCTTTACGCAGAGCAGTGATCGCGTCAACGGTCACACCACGTGCGTCAGCAACAACAGCTGATTGAGCGCCTTTGGCTGCCTCGGCGACTTCGGCGACAATCGCCTTTTTGCCTTCGAGATTTAATGCCATTGGCTTTACTCCTGGTTTTTCCGGCGAAAAATGCCGGTTACTAAAGAGCTCTTCAACCATTGAAGAGCAACTCCGGTGTTAACCAGGCGCAAGATGTCTTGTCCTGGGGTCACACCATCTGCGTAGGAAATTAAGTTTTTTCAAACACCTACGGTCTTGGATGGGAGCAACAAAGTTGCTCCAACCCTTTGCGAGCCCGACATTATAACCATAACGTCGAACTTCGCCAATTTTTTAACCTAGCGTCAAAGTCGCTTGGTCAACAACAACACCCGCGCCCATCGTAGTAGAAAGACTAACTTTCTTGATGAACTGACCTTTTGCTGAAGCAGGCTGAGCTTTCTTAAGAGCTGCCAACAACGACTCAAGGTTTTCTTGAAGTTGTACTTCAGAGAAGTCAACTTTGCCGATAGTGCTGTGGATAATGCCGTTTTTGTCGTTGCGATAACGAACTTGGCCCGCTTTCGCGTTTTTAACTGCTTCTGCAACGTTAGGCGTTACAGTACCAGTTTTAGGGTTAGGCATAAGACCGCGAGGACCAAGTACCTGACCTAATTGACCAACAACACGCATTGCATCAGGTGAAGCGACAACGACGTCAAAATCCATCTCGCCTTTCTTCACTTGCGCTGCCAAATCTTCCATACCTACTAAATCAGCGCCAGCTTCTTTAGCAGCTTCAGCATTCGCGCCCTGTGTAAACACAGCAACACGAACAGTACGGCCTGTACCGTGTGGCAACACAGTTGCACCACGAACGTTTTGGTCAGATTTACGTGGGTCTACACCCAAGTTTACTGATACATCTACGCTTTCAACGAATTTAGCTGTCGCTAATTCTTTCAATAAAGAAAGAGCTTCGTTGATATCATAATCTTTAATTGGGTCCACTTTTTCGCGAACCACTTTCATACGCTTAGATAATTTGGCCATCTGATTAGTCCTCTACGTTCAAGCCCATCGCACGTGCAGAACCCGCGATAGTACGTACGGCAGCGTCCATATCGGCTGCAGTAAGATCGGCTTCTTTAACTTTTGCGATTTCTTCGAGTTGAGCGCGATTGACAGTACCAACTTTTTGCTTGTTAGGTACGCCAGAACCACTCTTGATGCCTGCTGCTTTTTTCAGCAAGAAAGACGCCGGTGGAGTCTTAGTCTCGAATGTGAATGAACGGTCGTTATATACAGTAATAACAACAGGAACTGGTGCGCCTTTCTCAAGAGAATCTGTTTTCGCGTTAAACGCTTTACAGAATTCCATGATGTTCACACCATGTTGACCCAATGCCGGACCTACCGGTGGACTTGGGTTCGCCATACCAGCTGCAACTTGCAACTTGATATACGCTTCGACTTTCTTAGCCATGATATACCTCTGTTTTTTGGGTTCAGGCGCCAATCTTAATGACGGGCTCCCCTAAAAGTAGGGCGCGGATTATAGCTATATCCGCGCCCATGAACAAGTACCTGATGAATATTTAATCAGCTTTTTTCTACTTGAATGAATTCCAAGTCGACAGGAGTTGAACGTCCGAAAATCAAAACCGACACTTTTACACGGCTCTTTTCGTAATCCACTTCTTCAACAACACCATTGAAATCCGCAAAAGGACCATCGTTGACACGAACAACTTCGCCAACTTCGAACAGTGTTTTTGGTTTTGGCTTGTCTGTGCCCTCTTCTAAACGGTTTAGAATGGCGTCAGCTTCTTTTTGGCTAATCGGTGCTGGGCGATCACTTGTACCGCCAATAAAACCGAGTACGCGAGGGATATTGCGCACTAAATGCCAGGTTTCATCGTTCATCACCATCTTAACAAGCACATAGCCTGGGAAAAATTTGCGTTCGCTGCGGCGTTTTTGGCCTGCACGCATTTCAACCACTTCTTCAGTCGGAACGAGGACTTCTTCAAACATTTCTTCCATGCCGTGCATGCGAATGTGTTCAAGAAGAGATTTCTGAACGCGCATCTCGTAACCAGAGAATGCTTGTACAACGTACCAACGTTGTTTAGGTGCTTCTTGTTCTGTCATGTTACGCACTCACTCCAGTGATGAAGGCAACAACACGAATCAATACCGCATCAAGACCCCACAGGAGCAATGCAGTAATTGCAGTCACAGCGAAAACGATCAGAGTGGTCTGGATCGCCTCTTGGCGTGTCGGCCATACGACTTTTTTAACTTCGGTACGAGACTCGCGTGCAAATGCCACTGCGGTCTGACCTTTTGTTGTTTGCGCTGCAACAACTAACGCAACAGCGATAGCAACAATAACGCCAGCCACACGAATGGCGACAGACAAGTCAGATAACATGTAGTTACCGACGACAGCCGCTAGCAGCAAGATAATTGCCACACCCCACTTCAATGGGTCCATTGAGCTGGTCGTGGTTTCAGTGTTCGCACTCATTACTCGTACCTTAATACATAAACAGACAACTCAACCCCGCACATGGCGAGGTTGGAAAAATCTTTGGCAGGGCAGGAGGGACTCGAACCCCCAACCGTCGGTTTTGGAGACCGCTGTTCTACCAATTCGAACTACTACCCTAGATGGCATACAAAGAAGCCCCATCTAGAGGGGCTCCTTTTATACACTATTTTTTCGTTAATTACTCAACGATTTTAGCAACAACCCCAGCACCTACTGTACGACCGCCTTCGCGAATCGCAAAACGTAGACCTTCGTCCATCGCGATTGGGTTGATCAACTCAACTACCATCTTGATGTTATCACCTGGCATCACCATCTCTACGCCTTCTGGCAATTCGATAGTACCTGTGATGTCCGTTGTACGGAAGTAGAACTGTGGACGGTAGCCTTTGAAGAATGGCGTGTGACGACCACCTTCATCTTTAGACAACACGTATACTTCTGATTCGAACTTCGTGTGTGGAGTGATTGAGCCTGGCTTCGCCAATACTTGACCACGTTGTACGTCATCACGCTTAGTACCACGCAACAACACACCACAGTTCTCACCCGCACGACCTTCGTCAAGAAGCTTACGGAACATCTCTACACCAGTACAAGTCGTTGTCGTTGTGTCTTTAACACCTACGATTTCAACTTCATCACCAACTGTGATAATACCGCGCTCTACACGACCGGTAACCACTGTACCACGGCCTGAGATTGAGAATACGTCTTCGATTGGCAACAAGAATGGCTTGTCGATATCACGCTCTGGCTCTGGAATGTATGAATCCAACGCTTCCGCCAATTCTACAATCTTGTCTTCGTATTCTTTTTCGCCTTCCAACGCTTTAAGCGCTGAACCTTGAATCACTGGCAAATCGTCGCCTGGGAAATCGTATTCTGAAAGAAGTTCACGAACTTCCATCTCTACCAATTCCAACAACTCTTCGTCATCTACCATGTCACATTTGTTCATGAATACGATGATGAAAGGTACGCCAACCTGACGTGACAACAAGATGTGCTCACGTGTTTGTGGCATTGGGCCGTCTGTAGACGCTACAACTAAGATTGCACCGTCCATTTGAGCAGCACCTGTAATCATGTTTTTCACATAATCGGCGTGACCAGGGCAATCTACGTGCGCGTAGTGACGACTTGGAGTGTCATACTCAACGTGAGAAGTTGCAATCGTGATACCACGCTCGCGCTCTTCTGGTGCGTTATCGATTTGGTCAAATGCACGCGCTTCACCACCGTATACTTTTGCAAGTACGTTTGTGATTGCTGCCGTCAACGTTGTTTTACCATGGTCAACGTGACCAATAGTGCCCACGTTTACGTGCGGTTTATTACGTTCAAATTTTTCTTTAGCCATAATATGGAGCCTCGTTTAAGCGACAGTTGATTTTACAAACGTCTCAACAGCAATCAACAGCTTAGTCTGTTAATTGAAAAATGTATGTTTTGAGGAAGTCTATTCAGAATAGAGGATGGTGCTGATAGGCAGATTTGAACTGCCGACCTCACCCTTACCAAGGGTGCGCTCTACCAACTGAGCTATATCAGCACTGAATCTAAACTTGGAGCGGGTAGTGGGAATCGAACCCACATCATCAGCTTGGAAGGCTGAGGTAATAGCCATTATACGATACCCGCATGTGCTTTTGAGACTACCTCAATCTGCAAAAATGGTGGAGGGGGAAGGATTCGAACCTTCGAAGGCGGAGCCGTCAGATTTACAGTCTGATCCCTTTGGCCACTCGGGAACCCCTCCACGCGCCAACTGGTTTCGAGCTAATGCTCAGGTTGCAGATTTTGCTGCGAATCAAGTATCTGACTTGAAAACCACCAGTCGTTCAGTGCGGAGCGCATTCTATATAAACGATTTTGGCTCCGCAACACCTTTTTGAATATTTTCCGAAAATAGTGCCTGTTCGTTCACGCTCCGCTCAAAATGGCCAATTATTCGGCATTTTTTTGTGTTCTCGCAGCGTATTGTAACAAGCCATAGAATACCAAATTTGGTTCAACACGGGCACTGACTTGTATTGCATGCGCAATTGCTTCGGCCGCACCTCCGGTGAGAATGAGCTGAGGGGAGATACGCGTATTCAAAGCATACCGCGCAGTTTCTAGTGCTTGCAGCGTTAAACCAACAACAGCAGCAAGTGAGCCATTTGAAATACCAGCTTCTGTTCCATGAGCCAGCCTAACCGAATGCCCTTCTTCATATTGCATTAAGTTTGCCGTATTTTTCAGCAGCGCCTCTGCCATTAATTGCATTCCAGGCGCGATCCACCCACCTTTGTGTTGGCCAAATTCGTCGAGCACATCCACTGTAATGGCGGTTCCTGCATCGATAATAACGCTTGGAGAACGGCATAAATGACGTGCCCCCACCAACGCTAACCAACGATCCACACCCAACTTGCGATGTTCGATGTAGCCGTTAATCACGTCAAAATCCCATTTCGGTGTTTCAACCCACAGCAATCGGATGGACAGCCCAAGAGCTGCATCAATTAATGCCTGCTTACGCGTTTCATTGGCCACCGCAGCCACAACAATCGTGCAGCCTTCGCAATGCTCTAGCAACGGTGCGACAGGTTCATCGTAGTTCCAGTGAAATTGGTCACCAAACGCACCGTCATTCAATTGGCAAAATTTTCCTCGCGTATTTCCTAAATCAGCTAACAGCATTAGCTCGCTCCATTGTCGCAACCTCGGACAGATATTTCTCCGCCAAAATAACTTTTGACCACACCGCCGACTTCAACCTGCAATGCGCCATGCCCATCTACACCACGGCAAATCCCTTCGACATCATGCTGCCCCATAGATAGTCGAACGCTTTGACCGGCAAATTCATCATAGTCATCCCAGTCTTGGATGCACGCTTGTAAGCCGCCTTGTTCAAATTGCTCTAAGCAATTCAAAATAGTTTGATAAAGACCCGCTGCTAGCTCGGTTCTAGACATAGCAATAGGCAAGTGCGAACTTAAATCTGTCCAAGCTTGGTCAATCAAAGCTCCCGCAGCAGAGGGCATACTCACATTAAGTCCGATGCCAACGACAGCCAGGCCTCGCCCATCAGACTGAGCATCTAACTCAACCAATACTCCCGACACTTTCTTGTGCTCGATGTAGATATCATTCGGCCATTTAACCTTTGCATTTACTCCCAAGCGATTCATCCAACGGGTAAGTGCAACGCCCACAGCAACACTTAACCCCATCATTTCAGACAAGTTGTTTTGCGACTGCCACCACATGGAAAAATACAACGAAGCGCCAAAAGGTGACTGCCATGTTCGCCCTCTACGCCCTCGTCCCGCGGTCTGGCATTCAGCAAAGCATGCACTGCCTGATACCAAGTCTGCATGATTTTGCTGCATCCAATGTTGGTTGGTTGAATCGATAACAGGAAACAAAAGCAATTCCGCACCAAGTGGCAAGTACGCACCGGTTAATGCTGCAAGCGCAGGCGCTTCAATCAGATCCAATGGCTTCGCCAATTTGTAACCACGGCCTTTGACCGAGTATATGTCGACTCCTAGCTCTTCCAACTCTTTTACATGACGGGAGATAGCCGCTCGGCTGATGTCAAATTGCTCCGCCAACTCTTGACCTGATATAAAACAGTCATCTCTGAGCGCCACCAGCAATCTACGTTTCGTTTCAAACGCGGCTTTGCGCATAAGCTTGCTCCAATGTAAGTTCTTTTTCTTGCCCGACGAATCTCACCTCAGGCGTGAGCAAAATACCAAACGCCGTCAATATATCTTGTTGAATATCATGAGCCAGCTGCACTACATCAGACGCTTTTGCTTGGCCGTGATTCACAATGACCAAAGCTTGTTTAGCATGTACCGATGCGCCTCCCACTGCACGGCCTTTCCATCCGCGATGATCAATCAGCCAAGCCGCTGGAATTTTAACGCCCCTTTGATTTTGGAATTGCGGCATTGTTGGGTACTGGTTTTTCAGGTGCTGCGCTAGTTGCATTGAAACAGTCGGATTTTTAAAGAAGCTACCTGCATTGCCCAACACTTCCGGATTTGGAAGCTTTGATTGGCGCACAGTCACCACTGCTTTCATCACGTCTTTAGGCGAGGGATCTGTCACATCAAGTTGTTCGGCAAGGCCGTGATAATCAATTTGTGGCTGCCACGATTTAGTCAATTTGAAGTTCACCGCCACTATGACCCAAGACTCAGCCTTTGAAGTTTTGAATACAGAATGCCGATACGCAAATTCGCACTGCTCGAAATCCAACTCAAATGAATGCCCTGATGCCCAATCAAATACTTCAACAGATTGGCAGATTTGACTCACATCCACACCGTAGGCCCCAATATTTTGCACAGGACACGCGCCCACGGTACCGGGTATAAGCGCCAAATTTTCTAAGCCTCCGATGCCGCGCTCGCATAATTCACACACCATTTCATGCCAATTTTTTCCTGCTTCTGCACGAATCAAGTAATCATTTTGGTGTTCTTTAATGCACACAGCCGAAAAGTCGAATTTCATCAACGGAGCTTTGCGCGTTTCTACAAACAGTAGGTTTGAGCCCTGCCCTATCAGCATTGGGCAACTCGGTTGCTGCTGACGCAGAGATTTCAGCTCGTTAGCACTATCTAATACCACCAAATGGTGCGCTTGCGTTGGTATCGAAAACGTATGAAATGTAGAAAGTTCTGCGGGTTGCAAAGTCTTCAAAAGACAATCCTGTTTTTTTAGAGTCGCCGACATTATACCTAAAACAGCTCCGAACGGAGTCACTTCAGGTCAATCCTCAAGGACGTGATCTATAAGCCAGCATTTATCGCCGCATCGGTACCGAATGAGCGAAATGATGATATGCTAAATTATTAACATATTGGTTACAGCTCAGGTTATCGCTCTTGTGAATATTCATTATCCAGTGTGCACATGGTTTCGCTTGGTTTTCATATCTATCAGCAGCTTGGTCATTCTGAGCCAGCCATCTTACGCTGACAGCCTACCTGTTCAAACGATCCGCCTCAAACCCGAGCCGTTTTACATTGAATTATCGCGTACCGGCCGAATCGATTATCGTTACATTACAAATTTATCGTTTAAAACTAATGGTTTTGTCGATCAATTATTCGCAGATGCGGGACAACGCGTTTACCTCGATGACAGTATTGCAACGATGGAGTTAACCGATCTAAAAGCCGGACAAGACACAGCGCTCGCCCGATACAACAAAACCCAGCAAGATTTAGGCCGAGCGAAAAAGCTCTATCGCGACAAGACGGTGTCAAAAGATTTTCTCGAACAAGCAGAGATAGAAGCCGTTCAGGCACAAAGCGACCTAGAGAAGGTCGAATACGACATTAACAAAGCTCAAATTACCGTCCCATTTGACTCCATCGTAGTTGAGCGACTCGTTCAACCGGGCGAACAAGTATCTGCAGGCTCTCCGGTTTTTTCAGTCGCGTCGATTAAAGAATCTAATTTAGTAGTACGACTAAACCTCACCCAACAAGAAATCGATAAAATCGAACGTCTAATGAAGGTATCCATTACGCTTGCAAATCAGCATCAAATATCTGGGCGCATTATCACCATTGGTGCAGTGGCCGATGCTGAAACAGGCTTATACGAAGTTGAAATAGCACCGGAGCTGCATGGTAATCAGGCCTTTCCAGGGCAATGGGTGAAAGTCACCATAGGCATTTCAAGATCGCAACAAGTCTACCAAATTCCTATGTTGGCGCTGGCTGGCATTGTCAACGGCAACGCTAATTTTGTGGTACATGACCAAGGGAAATATTCCATTCAAGCATTTCCAATATTGCACATGGATCAGCAATTCATCTACGTACCCGCCGAAGGATCGCGCATCAAAGTGGTCACTCGAGGTTGGGATCGCTTGGTCAATCAGTTGAGTCAATAATTATGTGGCTACCTAACTCAGCTTTGCGTCACCCGCAGTTCTCAATGATTTTGATTTTACTCATGGTGGTATTGGGTATTATTTCCTATTCCATTATGCCGCGTTCAGAAGACCCACAGTTCGATCTCCCTATTACCCTGGTCGAAGCTGTGTACCCGGGCGCATCTCCGCTTGATGTTGAAACTCTCGTGGTTGATCCACTCGAAGCCGCTATTGGTGAATTAGAAGATATAAAGAAGATTGCCACCAGCATTCACAATGGCGGCTCTCGTATCGAAGTCACGTTTCGCTATGGTACCGACCCTGACGAAGGCTTTGATGATGTAAATCGAGCTATATCGTCGGTCAAGGCAGAGTTGCCGATCGAAACTGAGTTATTCATTCAAAAAGCTTCGCCCACCAGCGTCAATATTCTTCAGTTTGCCGTTTGGACCGATCCCATGGATTACAAAACGGTTGATGTTGCATCTGAGAGCTTGCAAAAGCGCCTTGAGCGTTTTCCTGAAGTCCGAAAGGCTGAACGTTGGGGCTTGCCCACACAAATTATTGAAGTATCAGTTCTTCCAAGTTTACTCAAACAATATGGCCTGAATATGAATCAAGTGACTGATGCTCTGGCATCACGAGCCGAAAATATTACGCCAGGATTTGTCGATGCAGAGCAGCGTCGATTCAATGTCAATGCCAGTGGCAATTACAAGAGTTTGCAAGAGGTGCGCGAAACAATTGTTCTTAAGGGCCAACACTCACCGATTCAAATTGGGGATGTCGCACATGTCGATTACGCCTCCGACGAACCCACCTACTTGAGTTACTACAAAGAAAAGCCCGTTGTTTTTCTTACAGTTCAGCAAGCCACTGGCGAAAATATTTTCACCCTGACAGAAACCTTGTTAGAGGAAGTAGAAGCGTTTAAAAAAATAGCCCCCAAGGGCGTGCACGTAGACTTAATTTTCAAACAAGCCGACAGCGTCTCGGACCGAGTGAATGGTTTTTTTAGCAACTTAGCGCAGGGCCTTGTACTGGTTGCAATTTTGTCCTTACTGTTTTTGGGGCCACGTGCATCGGTGTTAATCACACTCACGGTTCCCTTATCATTTACCATTGCCATTGGTTTACTCGACATTACGGGATTTGGTCTCGAACAAATGTCGATTGTCGGATTAATTATTGCGTTGGGCTTGCTGGTCGATGACGCCATTGTAGTGACCGAAAGTGTTCATCGAACACGCCGTCCCGGCATGTCGGCTATAGAAGCTGCACGGCAGGGTGCAAATCGCATTGGCATGGCCAGTAGCATTGGCACCTTTACCACTGTATTCGCATTTTTACCCATGCTATTGCTGCAAAGTTCCAGTGGCGATTTTATGCGTTCAATGCCAATTACAGTAAGCCTAGTGCTCATTGCTTCTCTGGTTTTGTCGCTCACACTCACACCGCTTTTGGCCAGCAAGCTAATGGTCACGGAAGCGCCCAAATGGTCGTTTCAAAATAGCCTCAACCGCTTTGCTGAATCGACTTATCAGCATTGGCTCGCGCCAATGCTGCGACACCCCTTTTTAGTGCTCATCGCAGGCCTATTTGTACTGGCAGGTAGTTTGTCGATTTTCCCTTCAATTGGTGTTGCGTTATTTCCCAAAGCTGAAAAACCGATTCTCTTAGTCGATGTTGAGGCCCCGCCAAACACGGCTCTGTTTGAGACCGATCTGATCACTCAAGACGTAGCTCAGCAACTAAAGCGCTCTGAGCTTGTGCATTCAGTGGCTTTAAATGTGGGCAATGCAAACCCGCGCATTTACTACAATGAAATTCCTCGCCGAGGGCATAGTAATTACGCCCAAATTCTAGTGTTGCTTGAGAACTATGATCCAACTGAAGTGGATGAGCTGTTGGTAGACTGGCGTTCTCATTTTGGCGATTACTCAAAAGCAAAAATTTCAATCAAAGAATTCCAGCAAGGTCCAGTGACCGATCCACCGATCACTTTTCGCTTAGTCAGCGACAACATCGACGATCTTGTGACTGTATCAGCTGATGTTGAAAAGTTCATGCGTTCCTTAGAAGGCACCATCAATATCCGCAACGACATTGGCGATCCGCAAGTCGAGGTCGACCTCAATATTCGATATGACCTATTGGCATTGACCAATGTACCGGTGAGCGCATTCGACCAAACTCTAAAAACAGTGTTAACCGGAAACGCCGTGGGCACTCTCAAAGATGATCAAGGCAACGATTATCCCGTAAAGGTCAAAGGCCTCACATCATCGTTTGATGAATTAGTACAAATAGATATTGCCAGTGAGCAAGGTGCATTGGTGCCCATCAACCAATACATTCAGCCTCGATTAGTTGCAGGCCACCCAAAGTTCTATCATTTTCAAAAGGTTCGCAATTCCAAAATTTCAGCAGACGCAGCAAGTGGTTACTCAGTGGCAGCACTGACCACAAAAGTTATCGATTATTTGAAACAGTACCCGATGCCGCAGGGCATGCGATTTGAAGTTGGCGGAGAGGAAGAGTCACGACAGGAAAATTTCTCAGGCCTTAGTCACGTCATGATGATCGCCAGTCTAGGTATTTTTGCAGCGCTGGTATTCCAATTCCGCAGTGTGATTCAGCCGATCGTTATTTTTGCATCCATCCCATTTGCGATCGGTGGCGCCATTTTGGGGCTATTCATCACCAGCAATAGCTTTTCAATTATGGCCTTCGTTGGCTTGATCAGCCTATTTGGTATTGTGGTCAACAACGCCATTATTCTAGTGGACACCGTGAATTACAATTTGGCGCAAAAAATGACGCCTCATGAGGCGGTGGTCCAAGCGAGCTCAACACGACTCACACCGATTCTGCTCACAACACTCACGACCATTGTGGGCTTAATACCGCTGACATTGTTTGGCGGTAAGCTTTGGGAGCCACTGGGGTGGGTCATTATTGGCGGGCTCAGTTTGTCGACTATCTCCAGCTTAGTTATATTGCCAATTCTCACTTGGTTTGTTGTAAAGGGTCAAAGTAGTAATGAGTGAAACCATAGGCTTTTTGGGCTACGCATTTTCTGCCACTAGCTATGCATTTTTGTTTTTGCTGTTGCTCACCACACGGCAACCCACGCCTCAACGCACAGCACTCATCGTTACCAGTGTGATTGGTGTTGTTTGGGGGGTGATACTGACCCTTCAAATTTATCAAGGTTCAGCAATGGGCATGGCGCTAGCAGCCGACAGCCTTCGTAACATTTGTTGGATCGTTCTATTGAATGTGGCCCTATCCAACGAATCGAATTTTAGGCACTTACTTAATTCGCCACAAAAAATGGCTGTGGCACTTATCTTAGCCGCCACCGTCATTTTAGATTTCACCATGCTACGGTTGAAATGGTTCGACAGCAGCACATTGCTGTTACTGCACCTTGGCCAATGCGTATTGGCATTATGGATGCTAGAGCACCTCTATCGCCGGACCGACATTGAAGCTCGTTGGACCATTAAACCTATTTGTTTAGGTTTAGGCATGATCTACGTGTTTGATTTTGTGTTGTATTCAAACGCCATGCTCACCAAATCTTTATCGTTGGATTTTTGGTACCTACGCGGCTGGGTGAATGCGCTTGCGTTGCCATTAATTCTGCTCACTGCGCGACGAGTGCAAGACTGGTCCACTCGTATATTTGTCTCACGCGAAGTCATTTTTCATAGCACTTTATTACTGGCTGCTGGCGGTTATCTCTTAGTCATGGCGCTAGCCGGCTATTACATTCGATATGTAGGCGGCGCTTGGGGCAACATGGCGCAACTGGTGTTCTTTGTGCTTGGAGGGCTTGTTCTCGCCAGTTTATTTTTATCCGACAAATTACGCCGCAACGTCAAAGTCTTTATCGCTAAGCATTTCTTCGCTAACAAATACGAATATCGTGAAGAGTGGATGAAGTTTGCTGCTGTTTTAGAAGAAGGAGATGGCACTCCGTATGAAGTAGCACTCAAAGCCATGGTGAAGCCATTTAGTTGCAAGCACGCTGTACTCGCTATTCAAGAAGGCAAGCAATTTAAAATTGTGGCAAGTCGCAATGAAGAAGACTTTGATGGCGAAGCCAAATTTCTTTTGGAACAGTTGGGCGCTCAAGCCACCAACCATGACTGGGTGATCGACATTAAGGAAACCCGTGCAGGAGAGGGCAAGCTTCCTTTTGAATTTCCGCCCGATGCGCTTGGTCATATTAAACGTTACGCCTATATAGTGCCGCTCACGAGTAAAGTTGGTGTCAATGGTGTTTGCTTATTGTCCAGCCCTAGCTCTACTGAGTCAGTGGATTGGGAAGATCGCGATTTAATGAAGGTGATTAGCCGACAGCTTTCCGTGCATTTGAAGCTTCACCATACCAATATACAATTAGCCGAGAACCAGCAGTTCGACACCTTCAATCGAATGTCTGCGTTTTTAGTGCATGATTTAAAAAACGTCTTGGCACAATTAGAATTGCTGAGCAAAAATGCGATTAAGCACAAACACAATCCCGAATTTGTAGAAGACGCCTTTGAAACGGTGGATGCCGCCGCAACGCGGTTAAACAAAGTTCTTTCTCAACTCCGACAAAAGCGTGCCGAAGGCGAAGTCACACAATATGTAGATGTGCTAGCAGTGGTTCAGAACGTGTTAACGTCTTGTTCAAACCGAACACCAGCCGCCACTCTTAAAAATTCAGTACCATTTAGCATTCATACCAGCCGCGAACGTTTCGAGAATGTATTGACACACCTTATACAAAACGCTCAGGAAGCAACCTCCAATGAAGGTAAAGTGACCGTATCAACCGCAACAGATGACGATTGCTACACAATTTCAATCACAGATACCGGGTCAGGTATGACCGACGATTTCATCAAAAAACGGCTATTCAAGCCATTTGATACCACCAAAGGTAATGCAGGCATGGGCATTGGGGCATACGATGCTCGTAAATTTGTGGAGCAACTCGGGGGCAACCTAGATGTGACTAGTGTGCTTGGGGAAGGTTCTCGCTTTGAATTGAAACTTCCTATACACAATGATTAATTCTGTTACATAATGCGCACACAACAAGGACACATACGGAAAACACATGGAAACTTTGCTAGTAGTTGAAGATGATCCAGGTATTCAAAAACAACTGAAATGGACTTTCACAGATTTTGAAGTGGTATTGGCATCCGACCGCAACACTGCCATCGCAGCGTTGCGCCGCTATGAACCTAAAGTAGTAACCCTTGATTTGGGCCTGCCACCCGATGAGACAAACGCGAGCGAAGGGCTTGCAACGCTCAAAGAAATACTTGAGTTAGCCCCCGCGACTAAAGTCATTGTGATCACCGGCAATGACGATAAAGAAAACTCCCTCAAAGCAATTGCAATAGGCGCATTGGACTTTTATCAAAAACCTATCGATGGCGACACCCTCAATACAATCGTTTCCAGAGCGTTTTTTGTCTCGGGCATTGAGGAAGAAAATGAGCGTTTAAAAGGTTCATCTCTAGACGATAATGGATTTATCGGTAATAGCCCTCAGGTGCAACAAGTAAGCCGGATGGTGGAACGTATTGCCCCCACCGAAGTCACCACACTTCTATTAGGTGAAAGTGGTACTGGCAAAGAGGTACTTGCACGAGCGATTCATGAACGCAGCCCTCGTAAAGACAAACCGTTTATTGCGATTAACTGTGCTTCCATTCCAGAAACACTGCTTGAAAGCGAGCTGTTTGGTTTTGAAAAAGGCGCATTCACCGGCGCACATAAACAAACCAAAGGTAAAATCGAATGCGCCGATGGCGGTACCCTATTCCTTGATGAAATCGGCGACATGCCCTACCCACTCCAAGCAAAAATTCTTCGTTTCTTACAAGAAAAGATTATTGAGCGCTTGGGCGGACGACAAGAAATAGCCGTTGACGTTAAAGTTATTTGTGCAACACACCAGAACCTACAAGGCATGGTGTCGGAAAAGAGTTTCCGCGAAGATCTATTTTATCGTATTAGTGAAATCACCATTAACATTCCTCCGCTGCGCGAACGCGGCGAAGATGTTCTTTTGTTGTCACGAGCCTTTTTACAGTCGTTTAGCAAACAGTTCGGGCGCAACATCACAAGTTTTAGTGATGATGCAATTCAAGCGCTAATGACACATTCGTGGCCGGGCAATATTCGCGAATTACAGAATAAAATCAAATCCGCTGTGATTATGGCCGACGGAAAGCAAGTCAGCTCATTCGACCTAGCACTGATACCCAAACAAGGTGAAGAGAGCCAAACGTTAGCTCTGAACCTTCGCCAAGTTCGCGAAGATGCGGAAAAATCTGCCATTAGAAAAGCGATTTCAATCGCGGCTGGCAATATGTCTAAAGCAGCAGAATTACTCGGAGTCACTCGACCAACGCTCTATTCACTGATGGACAAGTACTCGATACAGAAGTAACCTAAGTGTTATCAAACTCACACGATGCTGTCGAGTTTCTTTACATTTGACGGGAATAAATCGCTTTTTTCGTCTTAAAGCTACTGTAACAAAGCACAAGATAAGGCTATTTATCATTCACTTAGATGGTAATAAATCGAGTTGGCGTGCTTATTGCAGTTCTATAGAACTAGATAATGATTTATTGGTGTTAGCTATACAAGCGGACGTAAGCCCAATCACCTTTATTAGGCAAAAAAGACTATGACAGACCAACATTCAAAAGATATGGACCATCAATCTGAAGCGCCAGCATCTGAATCGCGCTTTGATCGACGCCGCTTTCTTCGCACTTCTGTCGCGGCTTCTCCGTTGCTTTTAACTATGAAAAGCCCAACGGCTTGGGCAACTAACGGTTCCAGCGCAAACTGTAGCCTTCAAGTCTTGTTGTCGGGCAATGGCTCTCATCCACACAATGGTTGTACGGCAGACGTGAAGTCACCTGGCTACTGGAAAAGCGTGTATGACAATAACTCCTCTGATCAAGGTAAGAAACTTGTTCTAACCGCTCTTAAATCATTTGGCTACCCTGAGGACATGAAGTTTTCTTCAAGCTTTTTGGCGCCAATTGCAACGACAAGCATCGACTTAAATGCATCTTGGAACTTTGTTTTTGACGCTCAACGAAGTGAAGACCCTTCGTTACGTTCGGCGCTCGCTGACAACAAAATTGAATTGATTGTGAAGTTCGTTCGCAAAAATTACGTTGCAGGTACAACACCAGGTCCAAGAGAAGTTCGTGTCGATATAACTAAACGACGTTCAAACGTTCATAAGTTTATTGTCTCAGGCTTTTTGAACAGTTTGTTTTACCCACAATTTATCGATTACCAGTTGACGTCTGATCAAGTGAAAACAGCTCTTGATACAGCCATTGCTAATGAAATCGATAATGTTATGACACAACTGGAAGCGGGTAGATTTAGCAACTTTAGAAACGTTGGTAATTCGTTGAAAGCTCTTCGAGACGAACTAAACCGTTGGTAATAATGACCCTCGAGTCCATCACTCGTTTATGAGTACGAACGCATTCAAATTAAATGAGCACTTCTCCATCGAGAGGTGCTCATTTGTTTCTGGCGAAGAAGCCGTTTTATTCAGTCCTCAATCGTTACAAACTCTTTTATGCCACTCAAAAGTTGTTGATGTGATCATTCAATGGCAACACAGTGGGTGTTTCGACAAAGCATTAAGCTCACTCGAATCCGATCCAGAACTCAGCCAGCAAATCATCGACAAACTCGAACATATGCAGATTATCGAACGGATACCTCAGCTATAATGAGTCGCAAGCACTATCTCTTTAAATCAGGCCCCTTCATTTTCAACATCGAAACTCCCATCAAAGGGGTTCAGCGTTACCTTGAAAATCATTATCACAATCAATTTGTAAGCCCTAGTGATGATGTATTTATCGATTATGATGTCGCGGTCGAACACGGCCCGCTGTATCGCAGACTATTTGCCCCCCAAGCCGTCTTTCTATTTAACAAGCGCAGTCCATTTAAGCCTTTACCTCTAGATCAAGCCCACGCCATGCTTGAGTGGGGGATGAACTGGGTTATTTCATCAACCGCTAATCAATACCTAATTATTCACGCCGCAACGCTAGAGAAAGATGGCAAAGCTATCATTATTTCAGCGCCTCCTGGCTCAGGGAAAAGCACGCTTTGTGCCTACTTAGCATCCAATGGCTGGCGCTTACTATCAGACGAACTTGCATTGGTCGATCCCAAAACGCTCAAGGTTTATGGCCTAGCTCGCCCCATGAACATGAAAAACAAGTCCATTGAGTTGATGCGTAAATACTATGCGCCAGATCAGTTTAGTGCCGTCGCTACAGATACCCACAAAGGCACCGTATGTTTGCTCAAAGCACCGCAAGAAAGTGCTGAGCTCTGCAATATTCCGGCAGAACCTAAACTCCTCGTGTTTGTCAGCTATCAAGCCAATGAGGCGTGCTACTCAGAAATGATTAGCCCAGCAAAGGCTCTTACTGAAATTATTGGCAACACCTTCAATTTTGGTTTGTTAGGAACGGAGGGCTTTGAAACGGCGAAACGACTCGTCGACAAAACGGATGCTGTCTACATCGAATATAGTAGTTTCGAATCCTGTGAAGAGGCTATCTCTCAAGCATTGCTAACACAGAGGCTCGCATGTCCATAAAGCTCGTCGACATATTGAGAGATCCGCACCAAAGTCAGGGGCTGTCCTTAAATCAGTGGTCAGAACTTGTTAGCGAAGCTCGATTTTTCTCCATGCTCTCACAGCTGCGTTCCGTATTTACCGGTGCGGGCATCTGGGATGAAATTCCAAACGCCGCTAAAACCGCGATACAGTCTGATATATACACCTCCAAAAATCAGCGAAGGTTGCTAGAAATTGAAGCCCGTGAGTTGTCGACTATCTTTACGCAAGCCAATATCACCTTCACATACCTCAAAGGTGCTGCATATCAACTAATGCACCTCAAACCCTTTACCGGTCGATTGATGGCCGATATTGATGTTCTTGTCGCCAAACAAGACCTTGCCAAGGCCGAGCAAATATTGCTCAGCAATATGTGGATGAGTTCATCTGTGACCGACTACGATGATAAGTTTTATCGCGAGTGGTCCCAGGAAATCCCTCCAATGCGTCATTTCGAGCGCGGTACTGAATTGGATGTGCACTTCAACATATTGCCTACAATTTTAAAAAATGCGCCTGATGCATCGTATCTCTTATCGCAAACGCAAGTGTTGCCAGACTACCCCAACGCATCGCATTTAAAGCCCTCAGCATTGACCTTTCATAGCATGGTTCATCTGTTTTTCGAGAGTGAGTACCACAAAGGTATTCGCGATCTTTATGATTTAAAATTGCTCATAGAACATTTTGAATCGGACTCGTTTTGGCAAGATCTTATGGCGTTGGACCAACAAGCTCGCAATGGTGACTGCGTTTATTTAGCGCTTCGCTACTGTCATCGTGTCTTTGGTGTTCAGGTGCCAGCAGAGGTCAGTGCTCACTATGAGCAATACAAATACAATGAACCTGTTCAATCGCTCATTGATTGGAGTTTTATCCGCGTTTTTTGCCGTTACTATCCTAAGCATCAGTTGCCGCTTCACAGTGTTGCTGAAGCTGTTTTGTATTGGCGCGGACATCTCAAACGAATGCCGTGGTACAGACTCATACCTCACTTGCTGAAAAAGTCATGGCGCAAAATATTTGAGGAAGAAGAAAAGAGCATCGGATCGATGTTTGATGAGCAGTAACGCAGCGGGTTCAAAAGGGGCCCCTGCCTCTTTAATCTTTTTTAGATTCTGATTTTTTACTCGCAATCAGCTTATCCAAGTAACGAATAATCTTAATCTTGCGCTGAATCACTTGATCCATCACGTGCGTGACATCACCTAGAATACGTTTAATATCGTCCTCAGAGAGGCCTGAGAGAGCATTCGCTGATACTTCATCGCTGTCAGTCAACTCAGAGTTTTCTGTCTGTGCTATTACGCTAGCAGCAGCGGCTCGGCCACTTTGTAGTGAACCAGAAAGTTCTTCGCCCATCTCACCAATCACAGCGTCAATATCTTTCATTGTGATTTCTGAAAGATCCTCCAGAAAGGCATACAAGAAAAGGCGATCTGCAAAGATGTTAATTTTGCGCGGTACCCCACCGGTATATTCTGTGATTTTATCGAAGATGCCAGTCTCTAGCGAAGGGCGTCCGCTCCAACCGGCCTGGGTTAAACGATGTTCAATATACCCATGAACCTCTTCTGAAGAAAACGGACGCAAATGGCACGATGCAATAATACGTTGTCTAAATTGTTCCATCTCCGGTAACTCAATGATCGGTTTCAGCTCCTCCTGACCTAACAAGAAGCTCTGAATCAATGGGCGATCATTCATTTGGAAATTGGACAACATTCTCAACTCTTCGACCGTTTCGGCCGGAAGATTCTGTGCTTCGTCCACCACCAGCAAGGCTCGTTTACCCTGCCGATTCAGTTGGTGTAAGAAATCTTCCAAGCGTTTAAGAATGTCGGCCTTACTTAAACCCTCAACATCAATGTTGAATTGCGCCCCCACTAAACGAACTAATTCATCAGGGTTCAAGCGTGTTGTCGCGATTTGAGCTGCTACGATAGAGCTATCGAGTGATGCAAGAAGGCTGCGCGCAATGGTGGTTTTGCCGGTACCAATTGGCCCAGTCACAACAATAAACCCTTCCCCTTGAGAAAGGCCGTATTGAAGATAAGCAACGGCTCTATCGTGATGTGCGCTAGAAAAGAAATATTTAGGGTCAGGACTTAACTTGAATGGTTTGTCACTCAAGCCAAAGTGTTCTTCGTACATGTTTTAAAACCGTTTGGTGAGGTTAGCAAAGACCCTATTTTCGTCGTATTTGAAGTTCTCTATGTTCGAACTCCGGTTTGCAAAACGATAACCATAATCAATCGACAGCGATTTTCGGAACGAATGATTCGCTCTCAATTCGAAAGTTCGATAATAGTCTTTTTGATCATCACCAACTGTTCGATCGAATTTATATTGGTCGTAATTCGCAGACGCTGATAATCGGGTCGTACGCGTCAGCTGATGCGAGTATTTCGCATTCACACCGTACGAATCGTCATTGGTGGTTTTACCGTCGTCATTATCATCACGCTCTTTCTCTTGAGCACGAATTGAAACACTGAACGAGCCGCGCTTTAAGGCCAAACTAGACGTCCAGTCCAACGTTCGGTTAATCGAGTAGTTGGCTAAATCTTCATCACCAGAAAAGAATTCACGGTCGAAGCTCGACGGCGTTTCACGATAATTAATGGAATTGGTCCAACGCTTGCTTCGGTGCTTCAAACGAAAGGTATATGAATCACCAAAGAAGCGTTGCTCGTATTCAAAGTAAATAGTGGTTCTTGGGGTCGGTTTAAGGTTGACCTTACCGCCCCAGTAGTCATCTTGGTCGCCTTCAACAACGTGGTTATAGGTGAGTTCGAAGTACGAGCGGCGATCAATGTAGTATCTCAAACCGGGGCCAACCGACGCATATTTGCGCTCTCGGTCTGCATCTCCATCACGGCCCTTCTCATCATACTGCTCACCGCGATAATCTAGGAATGGAGCAAAACCTTCATATTGTGCAAGCCCCAATTTACCTTGAATACGATGGGATTGGTTATAACGGTCATCTTCACGCGATTCATCACGATCGTAATCGTAGTTGGCCGACCAAAAGTAGTTGTCGACCTGTCGCCCATCGGACAAATCTAAATTGGCACCGTAACTGTAGCTATTCCCTTCGTCATCGGCTGCGTCACGAACTTTCGCATCAACTCCACCTTTGATACCCACATTGCCACGGTTACCATTGGTATAATCCACGCCCACACCTGCATTACGGTTAGAAACCGTATCGCCGGTTAAGAAATCGTTGTTTGCATTTCGAGCCTGAGAACGAGCGACTTCACTGATGTCGGCATTGACCTTGCCGGAGAAACCACTGCGCCCGAGTTTATTTTTAGCAGAAAAATTAAGCTCATTAAAAAAATCGTTTCGATCAGAGTCGTGGCTATAAAAGGCTTGGGTGCCTTTGTAAGTTAAATCAACGCTTCCGCCGTTACCTTTCACTTTCGCTTTAAGGCCAGCCGAGGTTGTGCCCACGGTGCTAGTCTCAGTGTCGGAACCTTCAAGATTCACGTTGTCAGTGTAGGTCACTCCAGCATCAACCAGCGGAGTCACTTCTACCTTGGCAGCGTATGCACTCACAGATAAGCTGCCCAGTACCGCGGCAGCTAAAGGTTTAAGAGCGTTTATCTTTTTCGGCGTTAGATTCATTGTGTCCATACCCATAGCCATACCCGTAACCATATCCGGAGTTACTAAACGCCCCGCGAACCATCTTATTAACCACAAAGCCAATGGCTAAGTCTCGGTCTAGATCTTTAATTGCGTCTTTTACTTCAGACATTTTTGTTTTGTCTTGCTCTACAACAACGATCACTTGACCCACAAGACGCGCCAACACTTGCGTTTCGTTAATACCGATTAATGGCGGGCAATCGAACACCACCACGCGATCGGTGTAACGTTCTGCTAACTCTTGTGCCAGCACCATCATTTTTTCACTGGTCAACAATTCGTTACTTAAGTCGTGAGGCATGCCTGCTGGCATCACACGCAAATTGTCAATTGTGGTGGGGTAAATCACGTCTGCAACAGAGTTTACTTCGCCACTCAAGTACTCCATGAGGCCTTTCTTGGGCGGAATTTCAAACGTATTCATGACGCTCGGCTTGAGAACATCGGCGTCAACCAGCAACACCGTCTTGTCTTTCTCTAACGCGATACTCAAAGCAAGATTGATGGCGGTAAAGGTCTTACCTTCGTTTGGATTCGCACTAGACACCATGATCAAGTTGCCATTTTTATGCGATGCCGCGCCCGAACCAAACGCATTGGTGAGCAGTTTAAGTTTAATGTTTCGGAACTCGTCACGAATGCGGCGCGCCGAAGCTGACGTGGTGATCATGCCCAACTCATCGAGCTGCTGCTCTTGAATTTGCAGTGTTTCAGTCTGGCCACCTTGCGGTACTACCACGCTAGATTCCGAAGCACTAGTTGCAGTCGCAGTCTGAGCTTCTGATTCAGGTTGGCCTTGCTGAGCCAATTTTTGCTTTGCCTTCATTGCATTTAAGGCTTTTTCAATTGTACTCACAGTGCCCCCAACCCATTAACGAAGATTTTGTCGTGCCAGCTGTGATTTGAATTCACAACAACGAATAAAACAAAGACCGAAATCAATGCCACGTTGGCAGCAATAAATATTCTCGTTTTACGTTTTTCCCAGACTTGTAGACCCGAGTTTTCTGTTGCTGAAACCATGCCCAATACCGGCAAATCAGTAAGCTTCGTAAGTTGGCGTTGGCTAGTCACAACAGGCGACAAAATACTAAACACGAATGACAACGCTCCGCCAAGAACAATACTCAACACTAATACACCCACAAGCATTGGAACCCGAGCTGGGCCGGATGGCGTTAGGCGGAGTTTGGCAGGTTCAAGTACACGGAACGAGATGGACTCTGTCGACTGATCGACTTTTTCCGACATCATGGCCGATTCTTTACGACTCAATAACTCGTAATACTTATCTTTGGTAATGCCGTAGCTACGGTTTAAACCGGTTAAACGAGCTTGAACATCAGGCACTTCGTTCAAGTTACTTGTCAGCTCTTCTACTTGGCTTACGTATTTGTCTCGGCGAACTTCAAGCGCCGCAACTTTATTCTCAAGATTGTTCACCGTGGCTTTTAAATCTTGGAAGTACGGATTAGACTCCATTGAACCACTGCTCAGACGACCACTTAAATAATCTCTCTTCTGCGCCATTAAGCCTTCAAGACGTTTCCGAGTTTCCGATACTTCGGGGTGCTGATCGGTAAATCGCACACTTAAGTCGTCCAAACGAAGCTGCAATGAAGCAATACGGTCATCATACTGAGTGCGCACAGAGCTCATGTCAGACGCGACAATCTCAGATTCACCATCAAGCTGAGCGCGGGCTGACTTAAGTTCTGTTTGCGTTTCTTGCAACACTAACTCAGCTTGCTCCAAGCGTGATTTCGCACTTTCAAGTTCGTTGTAGTAACTGCCTTGATTATTCACGATGAACGCAGCATTCTGTTTTTTGAACTCGGCCAAACGTCGTTCGTCTTGAACCAAGCGGCGTTCATAATCAGAGATTTGTTCGTCTAAGAATTTTTGAGCTTGGTCGGAATCCAACCGCTTTTCACCCAACGTATTTTCAATGAATACGCTAATACCGCCTTCAACAAGCTTTTGAGCTTGCACAGGATCTGCACCGTTAAACGAAACAGTGTATATATTCTGGCGCCCGGAGGAACGAATTCGAAGGCCCGACTTAATAGTTCTCAGCAACGCGTCATATTCTGCTTTTGAGCTAGTTTCTAAATCTGCATCTGCTGCACGCGCAATCTTTTCTAAATTATCACGTGTGGTAATGGTTTTAAGAATCAAACTCAACTCCTGATTAGGATCGGTTTGAATCGCAATACCGCGCAGCAAAGGCTTTAGCATTGATCGAGTGTCTGCGAATACTTTCGCCGTAGAAGAATACTGATTAGGCATCATTGACACGAACATCCACCCCAAAGGGCAGATGATCCAAGTTGCAATCAGTATGTAGCGTCGTTTCAGCCAGATACCACGAAGGTACTGAAACAATTCATCAAAAATATCTTGCATGGTTCAAACTGCTCTCTTGCGTGGTTTAGAACCAAGCTTCAGGAATAATAATGATGTCACCCGGAAGCAAATCTACGTTCGCTGCGATGTCGCCATCACGCACTAAGGTGTCGAGTTGGACGTTGTATTCTTTCTGAACACCGTTCTCAACACGAATCAAGGTCGCTTTATCGCCATTCGCAAAGTCAGTTAAACCACCTACTTTGATCATCAAATCAAGTAGGGTCATGTGCTGCTTGTAATTCACGGCTTTGGGCTGAAGAGCTTCACCAATGACGCGAACTTGTTCGCTATATGGCCCAACAAAGCCACCCACAGTAACCGTTACAATTGGATCACGTATGTATTTTGCTAACGATTGTTCTAATTCACGTGCCAACTGAGTTGGCGTGCGCCCAGAAACAGGAATATCTTCCACTAGCGAAGTACTGATCATTCCGTCAGGACGAACTTGAAAGCCACCCGATATTTCAGGGTTACGCCATACAAAAATGTTCAGCGAATCCCCTGGGCCAATCAGGTAACGATAATTCTCGATGTTAGTCGTCAACGATGCATGAGTTGACGCTTGAGGAAGTGACGGCTTGTCACTTGTGGCGCAACCAACAAGACCTGTTAGTGCAATAAAACCAGCAATAATAGCTACTGTTTTGTTTAGAACTTTAATTTTCATGGCGAATTCCATCACGCTTTGATTGAGTGACTCAGGGTCAAAATACTCCTAAGTGCGCCCATGTTAATGCCCTCGGGTTAAAAATGTAAATCAAATATGTATGAATTTTTGCGCTGACGCCAATACCACCGATGATGACAACAATGCTTTAACAATGATCAAATATCTTTATACTAGTGCTTGCAAACGTCGCCATAAGAACCAGGGAAGAGAATGACGAGCGCCCGATTTCATGACATACACTCAGGTACCCGACTTCTATTTATCGTAGAGTTAATCGTACTTACAGCCATTTACTTGGTTGGACTAGAAGCAGATAGAACGTACTTTCCAGACGCTATTCCAAAATATTGGGAAGGCAAATTAGTACTTCACTTTGCCCTATTTGTATTCCCAATTCAGCTCAGTATCCTATCTGTAGGACTCTATAACCGCAAAATGCGCGAGACATTTCGCGGCGTAATTCGCCGTATGTTTGTCTCTATTGCATTGGGATATTTCATTTCAACTGCCATTTACGGACTCACGCCAGCAGAAGTATTGCCCGGTAATGTTCGCGAGTGGTCATGCTTAGCCGCCTTTATAAGCTTGGTCTTGATCCGCTACATGGCTGTGACCTTGCGCTACCAACATATGGGCCGCCAACGCGTTCTAATCCTGGGTGCAGGTGAGCGTGCAAGTATCATTGAACGCCGTATGCGCCGCCGTGCCGACCGTGTAAGCTTTGATCTGGTTGGCTTTGTGAAAATGCGTGGCGATGCCGAAAAAGGCATTGAGAGCGATCCAATCATCGAACTCAACACATCGCTTGAAGCCTATGTGTTTGAGAATAAGGTCGATGAAATTGTTGTCGCATCTGACGAACGCCGTTCCAACCTGCCGGTAGACAGCTTATTTCACTGTAAGCTTCATGGCGTAGAAATTACCGATATTCTTGACTTCATTGAGCGAGAAACTGGTCAAATCGCGGTTAATTTAATCTACCCATCTTGGGTGATTTACAGCAATGGCTTTCAAAGCAACAACTACTTACGCAATGCATTCGATTGGTTGTTCAATGGCGTGTTGGCAATTTTCTTACTCGCCATCACGTGGCCGTTTATGTTACTCACCGCCATTCTCATCAAAATAGAAGATGGCCTACGCTCGCCGGTGTTTTATTCGCAAGAACGAATCGGCCTGAATGGACGCCCGTTTAAAATAGTTAAATTCCGCAGTATGACCACTGACGCAGAAAAGAACGGTGCTCAAATGGCCACCAAAGGCGACGCTCGTGTCACGCGTGTGGGTAACTTTATTCGCAAATACAGAATTGACGAGTTACCCCAGCTTTATAATGTACTCCGCGGAGAAATGGGCTTTGTTGGGCCGCGTCCAGAGCGTCCGTACTTTGTGCGCGAGTTAGTGCTCAGCATTCCTTATTACAACCAACGCCACAACGTTAAACCCGGCCTCACCGGTTGGGCTCAGCTGAAATATCCTTATGGGAGTACCGAGGAAGATTCGCTAGAGAAGCTGAAGTTTGATTTGTATTACATCAAACACCGTAGCTTTCTACTCGACCTACTCATTTTGGTTCGAACTCTCGAAATCGTAATCTTTGGTAAAGGCATTTAAGTTCAGGTCTATGATGAAGCAGCAACCATCCATGATTAATGCCATGACAGTCGATGTGGAAGATTACTTCCACGTTTCGGCATTTGCAGGCCAAGTTGACATCAAAGACTGGGGCGATCGCTTCCCGCTTCGTGTCGAAGCCAGCACGCGCAAAACGCTCGATTTGTTCGCAAAGCACAATGTGAAAGCGACATTTTTCATTCTAGGTTGGGTGGCGGAGCGCTGCCCAGACTTAATCAAAGACATTGCCGCACAAGGCCATGAAATTGCATGTCACGGCTACGCCCATCAACGTGCAACACAGCAAGATCGCGAAACATTTACCCAAGATGTAGCGCGCTGTAAAAACTTTCTCGAACAGCTGACTGGGCAAAAAGTAGTCGGATACCGGGCTCCAAGCTTTTCGTTCGACACCACCAATGAATGGGCGTTCGACGTGCTCCGTGAGTTAGGGTTTACTTACAGTAGTAGCACTTACCCAGTGAAACACGACTTATATGGTGTGCCAGATTGGCCGCGCTTCAAACATGAACGCCCAGAAGGCATCACTGAAGTGCCTATCCCGACGACTTATCTCGGTAAACGCTCCATCCCTATTGGCGGCGGCGGTTATTTCCGGCTGTATCCCTATGCATTAAGTAATAAGCTTATTCATCGGTTTATCGACACCGAACAACAGCCATATAGCTTTTATTTTCATCCGTGGGAACTCGACCCCGATCAACCCCGTATGGAAGGAGCGCCCCTAAAGTCTCGCTTTCGTCACTATTTAAATCTACATCGCATGGAGTCCCGACTCAGTCGGTTGCTGACCGATTTTCGTTGGTCAACCATGAAGGATGCTTATCAGATAGGTTTGTAACAAATGCAGCAACTACTCATCAGGACGATGCAACAACATGAAATGGACGCATGGGATGCCTACGTCGATCAGCACAGCCAAGGCTCCTTCTTTCACTTAAGTGGTTGGCAGCGCATTGCACGCGAAGTGTTTGGCCATACACCACACTATCTTGTTGCATTAGACCATGACGCGATTGTTGGCGTACTCCCTTTAGTTGAACAAAAGAGTCGCCTATTTGGTCACGCTCTGATCTCAACCCCATTTTGTGTGTACGGCGGCATTCTATCTAACGATGAATCGATTCGAGAAGCGCTTGAAGACAAATCCGTTGAGTTGGGTCACCAGCTTGGCGTGGACTTTGTTGAACTGCGAGATCGCTACGCTGCGGAAATACGCGCACCGTGGCAGATACATTGTAAGCACGTCACGATTGGCTGTGACATTGCTGAATCGCCAGACGCTATTTTGGCCGGAGTAAAGAAGAAGCAACGTGCGGTCCTTCGTCACTCTATGAAAAATGAACTCAGCTTCAGCGTTACGCCGGATGCAGATACCTGTTATGACATTTATGCCGAAAGTGTTCGCAACCTAGGGACTCCAGTATTTACCGACAAATTGTTTAGTGCGCTTATGGACGTTTTTCCAGAGCGTAGTGAGACGCTTGTGGTGCGCAACAAAGAACAAAAAGCGGTATCGGCCGTGCTTAGCTTTTATTATAAAAACCAAGTTTTGCCCTATTACGGCGGCGGCTTATTCGAAGCTCGCGGTCTAAAAAGCAATGACTACATGTACTATCAACTCATGTGTCATGCTCAAACCAAAGGCTGCGACTACTTTGATTTTGGTCGGAGTAAGCTCGATTCTGGCTCTTATAAATACAAAAAACATTGGGGCATGCCAGAACAAACATTGCACTATCGCTTTGCGCTCATTAAAGCCGATGCGCTGCCAAATTTGTCGCCGAACAATCCCAAATATAAATTGCTGATTAACACATGGCAGAAATTGCCCGTTTTCATCAGCCGAATGATTGGCCCAATGATCTCTAAGTACTTGGGGTAATCTCAATGAAACAACCACTACTCTATTTATGTCACCGAATTCCATATCCGCCGAATAAAGGCGATAAGATTCGCTCATTTAACCAGCTTGTTTACCTAGCAAAGCACTACGAAATCTACTTGGGTTGCTTTGTTGATGACCCCAGTGACATGGCGTACATGCGCGAACTTTCCCAGTACGTTCAAGGCATGAACGTGCTGCCGCTCAGCAAACGTCAAGCCACGTTTCGTGGCTTAACGTCTTTCTTCACGGGCGATCCGATTACATTGCCGTATTACTTTGACCAACGCATGTCGCTTTGGGTCAGTAATACGCTGGCGAACTTCCAAATCAAAAATATTTTGGTGTTTAGCTCATCTATGGCTCAGTACGTAGACAGCCCTCAATACGACATGCTGCATCGCGTAGTTGACTTTGTTGATCTTGACTCTGACAAGTGGCGCCAATACGCCGACAACAAAGTATTTCCAATGCGCCAAGTTTATCAACGCGAATACCGTAAGCTGTTGAAATATGAACAGGACACGTCGGCAAATTTCGATGCCAGCGTGTTCATCTCATCACTCGAGGTAGATTTATTTAATGAGCTCAGTGGTGCCCATAGCAACGCGAAGGTTCATGCGGTGGGCAACGGTGTTGATTTAGCGTTTTTTGATCCGAAGGTCACCAACTTCGACCCCTCTTTGCGCAGTGGACACCCGACCATCGTTTTCACCGGCGCCATGGATTATTGGGCCAATGTGGATGCAGTACGCTGGTTCGTAAAACACGTGTGGCCACTCATCACGAAGCGAGTGCGCAACCCTCGTTTGATGATTGTGGGTGGTAATCCCACCGATAAAGTCAAAGAATTGGAAGCGTTCGACGGCGTAGAAGTCACCGGACGCGTAAAAGACATTCGCCAGTATATTCAAGCGGGCTGGGTCTCAGTTGCGCCCATGCGAATCGCTCGTGGCGTTCAGAATAAAGTCCTTGAAGCCATGGCGATGGAAGTGCCCGTTGTGGCGTCGTCACTCGCAATGGAGGGCCTTGAACAGCCAACAGGTTGCGATGTGGCCGTTGCCGACGAGCCACAAGAGTTTGCAGATGCGGTGGTTGAACGACTGCAACAACGGACGACTTCGGCCAAAAACCGCAAGTGGGTCGAAGAACATTATCAATGGAACGCACAACTCGCTTTATTGCATGATTTGTTGGAGTGTTCGAAATGAATCAACAATCGGCCAAAGCACTTTCGTTTGTCGTTATCCTAATCAGCGTTTGGCTTGCCGCATTTTCTGATGCTTTGCTCAGTATGGTGGCCATTTGGGATCGCTCAGACACCTTTGCTCATGGCTACATTGTTTATCCTATTTCGTTGTATTTAATTTGGCGACGACGCTTTTTATTGCAAGAAGCTACGTATAACACCAATTGGTTAGCACTGATCCCTTTGATGGGCTGCTCCGCCCTTTGGTTAGCCGCAGAAGTAGTTGGCATTCAGGTATTAGCACAACTCGCAGCGGTCGCTTGGTTGCCATTTGCATTGTGGGCCCTCTTCGGCAACGCACTGATTAAAATTATCTGGTTTCCGCTATGTTACCTGATTTTTGCAGTTCCCATGGGCGAAGAGCTAATCCCGCAACTGCAAATTATCACAGCCGACATCACGGTATTTTTACTGCAGTTGACTGGCATTGCGGTCTATCGAGACGGTTTATATATTGCAGTTCCCGGAGGTTTATTTGAGGTCGCCGTTGCTTGTTCTGGCATTCGTTATCTCATTGCCTCCATTGCATTGGGCACGCTGTACGCTCACCTGCAATTTCATTCCATCAAGCGCCAATTCTTATTCGTACTGCTGTCGGCCATTGTGCCTATTATTGCCAACGGTATTCGTGCGTACATTATTGTCATTTTGGCCTACGCCAGTGACATGGCACTCGCAACAGGCGTCGACCACCTCATTTACGGGTGGTTATTCTTCGGCTTAGTCATGTTCTTGTTATTTTGGTTTGGCAGCTACTGGCAGCAACCCACGGCTGAACCGAAAAAATGCGCCACTTCGCTCGCCCAATTCGCCAATCCGATTCAACGGCTAACCATTGGTGTTGTAGTGATGATTACGCTGGTCGCGGGTGTAACATATGAAAATCATATTAAAAGCCAGCAACCGCCTGCGCATGTTTTAAATACTACAGCGTTGAACCAATATTTCACCGCATCCTCGCTGACATCTTGGCAGCCTAAATTTTTAAATGCCGACAGTTACTTTGAAGGCAAAGGCAATTTTGCTGAGCAGGAAGTTCAAGTCTATATCGCATTTTTTGGGCATAGCAGCCAAGACAAAGAGCTGATTAATGCCACCCACCTCATTTTTAATCACGAAGCATGGACACCAGAACGTCATCGTCGTGTGCAGTTGGGTGACATCGACGCTGGATTCATCAACTTAACGTCAGCGTTTTCCGACAAAGTCGACTTAGCATATTGGTATCAGCTTGACGGACTTGCGTCGCCAGCGAAAAGTAAAATTAAAATCGAGCAAGCAATACGCACACTTCGCTCTGAATCCAATTCAGGCATGGTGGTCATTCTCGCAACACCGCACTCAAATGAGAGTCAGTCGGCTCTGACACAAGCCGCTACCGCCATCCGAAATATTGATGAGGCGTGGCACGGTGGTTGAGTCAAAACAACTGCATATTTGTCATTTAGTCTATCGCTTCGATGTCGGTGGATTAGAGCGGGTACTATTGAATTGCGTGCAGAAGCTGCCCGAGTCCGACTATCGTCATAGTATTATTGCTCTCACTGACATTGGCGAATTTGCCCAGCAGTTGCCAGCCAACGTCGACACGTTTGCCCTACATAAAGCAGCCGGCAAAGACTTGTCGTCACATAAAAAGCTCTATCAACTGCTACGTCAGTGCAAGCCCGATGTTTTGCACAGTTACAACTTAGCGACCATGGAATATCATCCAGCAGCGATGATGGCGGGCGTAAAAAAGCGTATTCATGTTGAGCATGGCCGCGACATTTATGATCCACAAGGTACTAACAAGAAATATCAGTGGCTCAGGCGCCTCATCACGCCATTTGTGCACCGAGTGGTTGCCGTATCAGATGAACTCAACCAATGGCTGTTGCATGTTGTAAAGCTACCGGCTTCAAAAGTAAGGCTGGTATACAACGGAATCGATACCGACCATTTTGCACCCCAAGCCGAAAACCATTTGCCTTTAGTCATTGGCAGTGTAGCTCGATTGTCACCCATTAAAGACCAAGCGAGCATGCTCAACGCCTTTGCTTTATTGCTAGAGCAATGGCCAAGTGAACAGCTCAAACCTCAATTGAATATTGCAGGGGACGGCGAGTTAATGCCCGCGCTACGACAACAAGCTGCGCAGTTAAATATTACTGATGATGTGGTATTTTTAGGTCATCAAACAGACATGCGGCCGCATTATCATAGCTTCGACATATTCACCTTGTCGTCGTTAGCCGAAGGCATTCCAATGACGGTACTAGAAGCAATGGCGTCAGGTTTACCCATTGTTGCAACCCACGTTGGAGGGCTGCCCGAGCTGGTATCAAACAACGGTACACTGGTACCAGTTCAAGATCCACAAGCGTTAGCAAACGCTTGGCTGAACCTGCTTGAGAATCATCAAGATCGCTTGGCCGCAGGGCAGCATAGCCGAGAACGAGTTGTTCGCGATTTCAGCGAAATCGCAATGATTGGCGCGTATCAAAAAATTTATCATGGAGAGCAATGAATTATGTGCGGTATTGCCGGAGTATTCCAACTAGATAGTCGTCGCGATCCTGTCATTGATCAAGATCTGCTTGCCAAAATGACACGCGAACAATCACACCGTGGCCCAGACGATGAAGGTTTCTTCGTCGCTCCGAATATCGGCTTAGCCCACCGCAGACTTTCTGTCATTGATTTGGCCGGTGGCCACCAGCCGATCTTCAGCCAAGACGGCAATATTGTCACCGTATTCAATGGTGAAATATACAACTACCGAGAACTACGCACTGAACTGCAAGAGCAGTATGGCTTTCGCTTTGTCACCTCATCCGATACCGAAGTCATCGTTTATGCATGGCTTGCCTGGGGTGAGTCATGCGTGGAGCGCTTTAGAGGCATGTTCACCTTTGCCGTATGGGACAAGCTCAAAAAGACCTTATTCATTGCCCGTGATCGCCTAGGTATCAAGCCTTTGTTCTATACCCAATTGAGTAACGGTCAATTGTATTTTGCGTCTGAGCTTAAAGTCATTTTGGCGCACCCAGAACTTGATAAAGAAATTCGCCCTAGCGCTATCGAAGACTTTTTTGGTCTTGGTTATATTCCAGAGCCCGACACTATTTTCAAAAACGTGCACAAATTGCCTGCAGGACACACCATGTTCTTGCAAGCCGATAAGCGCCCTCGCATAAGCCAGTATTGGGACGTGCCAAGCTCCGATCCTGAACTGAGCGAAAAAGAAGCACAAGAAGAAATCATGGAGCGCATCAAAGAAGCCGTTCAAATTAGAATGGTTGCAGATGTGCCACTTGGGTCATTCCTGTCGGGAGGCGTAGACTCCAGTGCAGTCGTTGCGATGATGGCGCAAAGTCAGGATGCGCCAATTACAACGTGCTCAATTGGCTTTGATTCACCTGAATTCAACGAAACAGAATTTGCTCAGCAAGTCGCAGATCGCTATAAAACCGACCACCATGTGCAAGTGGTCGACTCAAACGACTTCTCGATCATCGATCGGCTAATCGACTTGTACGACGAACCCTATGGCGATATTTCAGCTCTCCCCACTTATCGCGTGTGTGAACTTGCTCGTAAACACGTCACTGTGGCTTTGTCTGGCGATGGTGGTGATGAAATTTTTGCGGGTTATCGACGCCATAAATTTCATATGGCAGAAGAAAAGCTACGCTCGAAAATGCCATATAGCTTTCGCAAAGCCGTATTTGGACCGCTCGGCAAACTCTATCCAAAAGCCGATTGGGCACCGCAAATATTCCGCGCAAAAACCACGTTTCAGTCGTTAGCCATGGACAGCGCATCCGCGTATTGCCATAGCGTGTCGAAAATATCAGACGCTAACCGCAGTAAGCTGTACTCACAATCATTGAAAAACAAATTAAATGGTCACCACATGAGCTCGCATTTCACGAAGTATGCTGAGCAAGCGCCCACCGATGACCCGTTGAAAATGGTGCAGTACTTAGATCTCAAAACGTGGTTGGTCGATGACATTCTCACAAAAGTTGACCGCGCAAGCATGGCGCACGCATTAGAAGTTAGGGTACCGCTGCTAGACCATAAATTGATTGAATGGGCATGGCGCATTCCCTCATCGATGAACTTAAAAGACGGCGAAGGCAAAGCCTTGTTCAAAAAGCAGCTTGAACCTCACGTACCTCACGACACTTTGTATCGTAAGAAAATGGGCTTTAGTGTGCCGGTTTCTAAATGGTTTAGAAATGAATTAAAGGGCGAACTAAGTAAGCGCCTACTATCCGAAAGAATGCTCGATAGCGGTCACTTCCAAGCCGACACCATTAAAAAAGCCATTGCCGACCACCAATCAGGAGTCGCCAATAACGAAACCATGCTTTGGCAACTTTACATGTTTGAAGGTTTCCTTCGTCAGAAGGCAGATTAATCATGAAAGTCTTGGTCGTCAGCTCACTCTATCCGAACAACGCTAATTTAAAACATGGCATCTTTGTGCATCACCGCATGAAACAACTCCGGGCACACTATCCCGAGATTGAGATTAAAGTCATTGCACCTGTACCATGGTTTCCAATCGCATCTGATACGTTTGGCGAGTACGGCCGCTTTGCCAAAGCAGCTGCATTTGAAGTCATTGACGGAATCGAGGTCTATCATCCTCGATATTTGGTGGTACCTAAGGTAGGAATGCAGCTGACGCCTTTAAGCTTTGCCCGCGCCATACGAACCACTGCTGAACAAATCAAAGCAGACGGTTTTGATTTTGAAATGATCGACGGCCACTACTACTACCCCGACGGCGTTGCTCTCGAACGCGCGTGCCGCACACTTAAAGTACCTTTTAACGTGACAGCCCGTGGCACTGATATCAATTTCATTCCAGAGCAGTCTCCCGCTGCACGTCAAAAAATCGAACTCGTATTGCAAAAAACCACTCATAATCTGGCGGTTTGCAAAGCGCTGATGGACACCATGCAAGACGACTTAGGTGCGCCAAAACACAATGCTGTGGTGGCTCGCAATGGCGTTGATTTAGAGCTATTTGCCTACGCCGATGAGAATCAGCAAACAGCGCAGCAACAAAAGTTGGGGCTCAAATCTAGCAAGATGATTTTGTCGGTAGGTCACCTCGTTGAGCGCAAGGGGCATCACCTGATTGTTGACGCCATGCAACACATTGACGATTGTGAGCTTTGGATTTTAGGGGCAGGCGAAATGAGAAATTCGCTTGAACAACAAATCAAAAAGCTAGGCTTGGAGCACAAAGTCAAGTTACTGGGTGAAATGACCCAACCTGAGATGATTCAATACTATCAATCGGCTGATTGCTTGGTACTAGCCTCAAGCCGAGAAGGTTGGGCCAACGTATTGCTCGAAGCAATGGCCTGCGGCACACCGGTGGTCGCCACCAATATTTGGGGAACGCCCGAGGTTTTACCCGAGTCCGATCAACAATATTTAGCGCCTCGCTCAAGCGACGCCCTTGGCCACGCCATTCAACAACGTCTCAGTGCTCCGTCTAATCGCGCTTATTATCGTCAACACGCTGAAAAATTTTCATGGCAAGCAACCGTAGACTTGCTCAAAGGCGTGTTCGAGAACACCATTGCCAGCGGCAAAAAAACTGTTTCTTAATGGATTAACTATGACAACGCCCAACATTCTTAGCGCTCAGTCGCTCAGCCTAGGTCGAAACGACTGGTTTGCCCTGCTCGGACTTGCATTGCTCTGCATTGTGCTCCGCTCAACCTATGCGCTAGGCTTTGCCGGTTCAGACGATGCCGTCATCATCACCAATGCGATTCGACTTTTGAATGAAGGCATGTATCTTCCTACGGGCCACTACAATGCGCGGTTTGGCATGATTATGCCTATCGCTGGCGTCTTTTCCGTATTTGGCATTGGCTTACAACAAATATCGCTTCTACCCATTGCGCTATCCGTGGGTATTACCACCGTGTGTTATCTCACCGCTCGCAGAATAGGACTAAGTCTCTCATTCGCCCTATTTGCCGCAGCAATGACCACCCTAATGCCGGTGTTTGTTCAATACGGAGCCAGTAACTACCCAGAAATTTACTTTGCTTTTTGGGTGGCCGTATCTTTCTTTATTTTAGTCTGCGCCATTCATAACAAAGACCGTAATAGCCTTTCCCCCCTAATCTTGGGCTTGTTGTTTATGAGCTTGTTTTTTGCCTATATGGTGAAAATTGAAGCTGTGTTTATTTGTTTTGGTTATGCCTTTGCGTTCGCCTTATTGAAACGCTGGAAAGACATGGCCTGGGTGTTGTTATTCGTACTGTTGTTCTTCCTATACGAAGACATATTGGTGTACTACTCAGAAACGGGTAAGTTCTTTAACCGCGCCGATATGGTCACCGCCAAATCAACTAAAATGGCGGTCAATAAAGCCTACGGTCATGCCGAGTTATGGACATATCTGAAGGCGATGTTTGTCACCTTCTATAACTTTGGCCTGTATTTCTACTTTGTTGTTGCGGCAGTGATTGGCTTGCTGCTGCAAAAGAAAAAATTGCCTGCTGTGATTATCATCGCATTGGTGTCTTCGGCTATTTTTTATGGGTGGCTACAGTTTGGTACAAGTCCCAAAGGGCTGATTAAATTCCTCACCACCGGCAAGCTCAACAACAAATCTCAACTGGCGCGTTACTTAATCATGATTGCGCCATTTTGCTCTATTTTTGTGGCGTACTTTCTAGCTCAAATCAGCTACAGCAGTAAGTTCAAACAATATTTTCCGCAAGCCATACTCGTACTTTCGATGGTGGCGTTTTTACCACTGAACGATATTGGCAACGAAGTGGGACTCACATACCAGCAAGCGGTTAAGAAACTCTCTGACCAACCCGATATCAAAGTGGTGTATACCGATAGAGCCACGTACACCTACCTTCGCTCTGTACAGCAGTTTGGTGAACTGGAACACCTCAGTGTACAACCCATCGTGCATCACAATATGCAGTCGGGCCGCTCCAAGGTGAATCCCGATTTCATATGGGCAGGTGGCTACGCGCTCATCCACAAAAACCGATACCTTTATCACAACCGCCGTTACAAGGTTCAGTATCCTACGCTTGAAAGTATGGCCATCAATGGCGACAAGCAAATACTGGTGGCCAACCCTGCATCATCGATCAGCTACGGTATTCTCAATACCATTAAACAAGTTGTGATACTGCTAGGGCTTGAGCAAAATTATATTGGGCAAAAAGTAGTGCATACCGCCGATGAAGCACTCGACCCCGAAGATATGTTGTTAATTGATGTGAACCGCGAACATACCGACCGCCTCACGTACCTCGACGCAACACCCGCAGAATGAACAAGGACCCTGTAAGCATGAACGCATTGAAGATTCTCTACCACCATCGTATTGCCTCTAAAGATGGGCAATACGTGCATATTGAAGAGATCATCAATTCTCTCACCAAGCAGGGGCATGACATTGTTATGGTCGCACCGGAAGTTGCTGAAGGCTCTGACTTCGGTAGTAGTGGCGGTTGGGTCGACGATTTAAAAGCCAAGTTACCCGGTTTTGTATACGAGCTACTCGAATTCGCATATGCGTTTTACGACTTTTTCAAACTCGCAGCCGCCATTATCAAACACAAGCCCGACGTTATTTACGAACGCTATAACCTGTTCTTGCCGTCTGGCATTTGGGCCAGCAAATTGTTCAAAGTGCCACTGATTTTGGAAGTAAACGCACCCTTATATCAAGAGCGTAAGAAATTCAACGGCATCAGTCTCGATGCATTGGCTAAATGGACGCAACAATACTGTTGGAACCAAGCCGACATCACGTTGCCGGTGACCAACGTACTGGCCGACAGTCTCCGCGAAGTGAATGTTCCCGAACACAGAATTGATGTGATAGCCAACGGTATCAATTTAGACTCCTTTGGCGAAGTCACAGCGGCCCCTAATCTGCCCATCAACTTAGCAGGCAAGCTGGTCATTGGGTTTGTTGGGTTTTGCCGCGAGTGGCATGGTCTAGATCGCGTGTTGGACACAATGGCAGCCATGAACAACCCGAATTTAGTATTCATTGTGATTGGCGATGGTCCCGCCATCGAGCCGTTAAAACAACAAGCTCAAGCTTTGGGGCTGTCGGATCAAATGCATGCAACAGGCTTGGTATCACGTGCTGATATGCCCAAATACCTCAATACCATCGAAATTGCCTTGCAGCCCGATGTAGTCGCGTACGCTTCACCTTTAAAAATGATTGAGTATCTAGCTATGGGAAAAGTTATTCTTGCTCCCAACTCGCCCAATATTAAAGAACTGCTGACGCATGAAGACAATGCATTGCTGTTTGATATAGAAACGCCAGCATCATTCGGTGAAGGACTCGCCAAGTTATGCGAGGACGCCACACTGCGCGAACAACTCGCAATCCGAGCAGCCGAGACCATTACTGAGAAAAAGCTCACATGGGATTCAAACGCTGAACGCATTGTTGCGCATGCAAAGAGGTTGTATGAGCAGTAAGCTTGGCCGCTCAACGAAATGGACCACCATTTCAACAATTATCAATTCGGGGCTCGTGTTACTTCAGCTTTCAATCCTGACGCGTTTTTTTGAATCTGAAATTTTTGGCCAATTTGCCGTCATTAACCTCTTCGTAGAGATTTTTACCGCATTTGCCACGGGTGGTATTTCGAGTTACCTCATTTACCGCAAAGACCTCACAGCCGAGCAGAGAAGCACTGTATTTTGGCTAGCCGCTTTATTTGGTGTTGGCTGCTTTTTGCTATTCAATCTTTTGAGCCCTGTGCTACTGAAATTGTACGGTTACCCCGAGCTTGGTCAACCACTGCTCATCATGAGTATACTATTCATTACATCTGCAATTTCGTCACAGTACCAAGCTATTGCATTAAAGAATTTTGAACATGCTGTGCTCGCAAAGCTCGAAATTGCTTGCCGCATCATTGCCTTCAGCGTCGCTATGATGACCATTAAGCTCGGCTTGTATTGTCTCGTAGTATCGGCTTTAACTTATTCTCTGCTGCGCTTTCTGGGATGCTTAATACTATTCAGTAGAAAAGCTAACTTTACCGCGACGTGGGACGGCACCATTGGCAAAGACGCCGCACGCTATGGTGTATATGCCGTTGGCGGACAAATGATGAACATTACTCGTCGTCAACTCGACAGCATCATTTTAGCAGGCACCTTATCGATTTCTGATTTTGGAATCTACCACGTCATCAAACAGTTAGCTTCTCGTCCAGCGAAATCAATTCAGCCGATCATCAATCGCATTGCGCTGCCTGCATTAGGACATGTGCGAGATTCGATTCAGCAGTCGAAAGCCATGTATGAGGGATTTTTCCTGCTACTTTCAGCAACACTAGCAGTTGTATATATACCTCTAATTATCGCTGCAGAGCCGATTGTTTCGGTGGTATATGGCGACAAGTATGTCGATCACCACATGATTCTATCTTTGCTCGCAACATTCTGGTTAATTCGAGTTGCTGGAGCCACACTCATTGGCCCTGTCACTCAGTCATCTGGCCGCACCAAGTACGGTTTTGTATGGAACGCCTGCCTACTGCCTTTAAGTGCAGTGGTCATGACAATTTCATCTCAATACGGAATTTTTACGGTGTGCGTTAGCTTAATAGCGCTTCAAGCAATACTATTTCCACTTTCTCAAGTGATGCTTGTCCGTCGCATTATTCCAGTTTCAGTCACACGACTAATTGCGTCTTTAGTCGTTCCTTGCGTCGTGCTAAGCGCTGTTGCATTGCTCGCGTTATGGCTGTTGCCAACTCACATTGGGTTTCAAGCTACGGGCTTGGCGATTATCTGGATTGGCATATTAGGCATTGCTCTAAAAACATCAAACCCTATTACTCAAACCGCGAACTCACTAAAAAACGCGATCCAATGAACGGAGTCATTCCATGATCAGTCACAAACACAAGTGCGTATTTGTTCACATTCCTAAAACCGCAGGACAAAGTGTTGAACATGTATTTTTAGAGCAAAACGGACTGACGTGGGAAGGCCGCGCACCCCTGTTGCTTAGACCCAATGACGATTTGAGCAAAGGGCCTGAGAGACTCGCACATTTATATGCTGATGAGTACGTAAAGTTTGATTACATGGAGCAAGACGCATTTGACCAATACTACAAGTTCGCCTTTGTTAGAAATCCTTTTGATCGCCTCGTATCGGAATACAGATACCGTAACTTAGATTCACAATACAATTTCAAAGATTTTGTATTGAAGCACTTACCTGCAGGTGAAATGACCAATGACTTTAGGCATATTGTTCCACAGTCACGTTATGTATATGACTCAGAAGGAAACTGTCTTGTTGATTTTGTGGGTAAGTTTGAAAGCATTCAAAGTGATTTCTCAAAGGTATGTAGTGCGCTTAACTTACCTTCATTAGAGTTGCCTCATAACAATAAATCCAAAGCCAAACAAAAATCTATTTGGCTGCAAGTAAAAAGCAGTTTGGGCATGCAACAGAAGGCAAAAAAAATAAGCTATCAAGAATTTTACGATAGTGAGTTGCAAGAGTTGGTCAGCACAATGTATCAAGACGACTTGAAGCATTTCGACTACTCTTTCTAAGGTATTGCACATGCGAGTCATACACCACACAGCGAAGTATTTACCGCCTTCTCAAACCTTTATCTTCGATTTAACCGAATATTTAGATAAGCGTTTAGATGAGTCATTGATCGTAACTCACGGTCTAATGGGCAACGCGGATAAAACAAATATTCCAATAAAACAGGTATCGCTGACAGGTCTCCCCGTATGGCGCAGAAAAATTCAAAATTACATCAGTAAGTTGCGCGGCAGAGCCCCTAACTTGCATTTTGGCCATTGGCTCAAAACAATCTCCGAACGTAAACCAGACGTCGTACATTGCCATTTCGGTAATTCAGCATACTTCCATCAAAAGTTCCTAGATGCGCATAACCTATCAATTCCAACGCTGGTTTCTTTCCATGGTTACGATGTCTTCTTAGCGAATAAAATAGCACCCGACTACATCACAACAATTCAAACCCTCGCCAAAGCAAAGACGTTGTTTACCTGCCCTAGTAATTATTTGGCCCGACATGCTATCAAAGTGTTTTCTTTACCTGAATCTCAAGTCCGAGTGGTTCCCAATGGATTTAACCCCGAATTATTTCAACTACGCACAAACAAGGCTCTGGACTCAAATCAAATTGTCATCACTCACGTAGGTCGATTTGAAAACTGGAAAGGCCAAGAAGACTTAATCCGAGCAATCAGCGAGCTTGATAAAGTCGGAGTCAGTAATGTGTACTTGCAACTCATTGGAGATGGTGAGGCATTTAATTCAATGAAAAATCTCGCTCAAGAATTACAAATTTCTGATCGGGTTCGATTCTTAGGTCTTGTCTCACATCAAAAGGTAGCATCAACACTGCGCAAAACCGATTTATATGTACACCCTTCCTCAACGGGGAAGAATGGGCAAGCCGAAACGTTTGGAGTTGCTATTTTGGAGGCTATCGCAATTGGTCTTCCGGTCATCATGACAAACGCCGGAGGTATGAAAGAAATCATTCCTTCACCGCACCCCCAATTTGCTCAAGTTGTCCAAGAAAAATCTCCAAAGGCCTTAGCAGAATCGATTCAACAATGGCTACACCATCAGGAAGATTACTCTGAACAAGATTTCATGGCATTTCGTGACACCGTCTTAGGTTTGAATAATATGGAACGAACGGGTCAGTTGATTCAAAAACTATATAACGAAGTGAGCCAGTAAAAGTATGTTTGGAACCTACAGAACTCTTCTCGCATTGATGGTAGTCGCTCTTCACTTGGGCGGATTTAAAGTGATGGGCGGTTACGCTGTTTTTGGCTTTTACATGCTCAGCGGTTACTTGATGACATTGATCATGCAAGAGTCATACGGCTACTCAATCCAAGGGGTTCGCAAATACGCAGCCAACCGGTTTTTAAGGATCTTTCCTAGTTATTGGTTTTCCGTCGCTCTGTCTATCGCTTTGATCGCTATTGTGGGTAACGAGTTCAGCACGAATTACCTAAAATCTCTTGATATGCCAGGCAATGCAGCCGATTGGTTTAGAAATATCTTTTTGTTTTTCCCTTTTCAAGAGGCACCAAGGCTCACGCCGCCAGCATGGGCTCTAACAGTTGAAATATTCTTTTATATTTTGATTGGTCTAGGCTTGTCTCGCTCTAAGCGAATCGTTTATGCCTGGTTCGTACTGAGCCTTATTTATCACGTGATCGCATATGTGAACAATTGGTCATGGGAGCATCGCTACTTTTCAATTTTTGCGGCTTCATTGCCATTCTCAGCCGGTGCACTTATTTATCATACCAAGCGCAAATTCAGCTCCATTGACCTTTTTAAACCGCTATTCAAGGCAACATATGCTCCTCATTTGATTTTCACCGGTATCTTGGTGAACTGGCTATTGGGCTTTCTAATGAACGACCAAAAGGGGCTATTTTTTGGTACGAATTTCTGGCTCTGTTTTCTGATGCTCCTGTCATTAGTGGACAGAAAATCAATCAAAGGCATCCGTCCGAAGATCGATAAAGTCATGGGAGACTTTAGTTACCCGATTTACTTAACTCATTACCAAGTTGGGCTTGCTGTAGTTTACATAGCATCACAATTCGATATTCTTCTCGCTCGGCCGAGTATAGAGCTAATGGCCATTTCGCTTATTCCGCTATGTTTTGTAAGCCTATTCTTAATCTACGGTATTGATCATCCTGTAGAAAAAGTGCGGCGCTATATCAAAAGCAGGAAATCAACTGTCAATTAGGCTCTTCAGTTGAGCTTTTCTGTTTTACCGCTGAATGGATAGACAAATTGTTGCCAAAGAAGTTTGTATAACGGCTTTTCGGATTTGCTTTCACACGGGAAATTGGGATCTGGGATGCCGGTCGTCGGATAAACATCATAATTACGACACTGAGTACCAAATAGGTGATCCCAAACACTGAGCGACACTCCAAAATTCATATCATAGTATTCTTTTTCTCCCGAATGATGCACGCGATGACTTTGAGGAGTCACAAATACGTACTTCAGGGGTCCTAAGTTCGTTTTGATATTGGAGTGGACTAAGCGATCATGCAATTCATGAAATGCCAAGTACCCTAAGGCAATACCTAAGCCGTTTTCAAAAAATAGTGTTGGAATGATTTTAATAGTCCGAGCCACCACTTGATCAATAGGGTGAACACGCGTGGTCGTCAATGGATTCATATAGGTTTGCGAGTGATGAATTTTGTGAAACTCCCAAAATGCTCGCACTTTATGTCGAATAAGATGATGCAGCCACCCCATAAAATCAGCCGCCAAGAAGCCCAACACGATGGCAATCCAACCGCTCAAACCGATCTCCAAAGATGCAAACCAAACACCCAAAGGATGAAACACTTTCTGTAACCCGTACCAATAGATCGGAATCAAAATACACATGTTTGCGACCCAAACTAAGGTCCAGCACAGATCCATTTTCATGTGACGTCCAAAAAGCTCTCCCTTCTGCACAGGAATAATTTTTTGGACCAAAAACACGATCGCAAATGCCGCGTATAGCTGCCAACTTCCAAACGTATTGGTCCAGAAATATTTGATGAACAAGCGAGATTCTCGCTCAACGAGTTGCTGTCCAAGCCCCTCATTAATCACCTTATAAATAATCGCTCCGATAGCGAACACAACAAACAAGCTAGCAATACCAAAAATCCACTTGATTGGCGTACGTGAAAAACTAGCCGTTGCCATATTAGCCCTCCATCGCGTAATCAAAAATCTCAAAGTCCAATTGGTAAAGGGTCTGAATTCGTTGAATAACTTCAGGCGAAATTGTTTCCTTTGACTTATCCGCTTTGCCTTTATTCACGTGAGGCACACCCTGTGAAAGCTTGAGTCGCTTTTGAATCACTTCAAAATCGCCACTGAGACGCTCAAACTTCCCAATGTAATCCACCATGATGTTTAAGTTTTCATCACACAAAAAAGCAAATTGAGGCCGTAACAACAAATGGCTATGAAGCATTTGTGGTGTTAAATACTGAATTACAAACAATTCAAATGTTGGATATTGGTCGTTGAGAGTTTTGGCTATTTGAGCATCTGTTGTGCCATTTCCGCCAGTCAGTAAGTATTGAAAGGCAGAATAAAGCCGCGATACCGGATGCCGAACAAAAGCGAATTTATACGATGCTTCAAACGCCTTTCGATCTGCTCTTAGAAAGTCGATTGCTGTGCAATGATCCCGTCGAATTTGTTGCCCAGGCTTGCTTAAGGCAGTTAAAACGCTAGTTCCCGCTGCTTTAGGTACATGCACAAATATGCATGAGTGCTGCGTCATATAACGGCGATAGGGAAACAAATCTCCATGGTTGAGCATCCACCTGCGCAGCTTCCATTTTACGGTTCCCAACATCAACATAATTCAGTCTCAAATCTCAAGTGAGTCATTTTGCCTTTCACTTGGTGTTCTCCAAGCTCAGACACTCCATTTATCAAGCGATAGTCCTGAATAAGCTCTGAGCTTTTCCACGTCGGGCTTTAGCTCGTCTTTCAAGCTTTGCAATGTGGTTTCGCTTAGTGCCACATCGGGCTTTTTAGTCAGTATTTGGCCTGCTTTTTTCAACATACTGCTCGGCACAATGGCACGAACGGTTTTGCGAAACACTTGCCCTGCGCCTGACTTCGATTGCAGGAAGCTCAATGGCCCCGTCACACGAACTTTGTCGGATGTTTTGTGGTACTCCGACTCCAAATTATCCAAGGTGACATTTGGGTCTACGCCCAAAAACTCAAACACTTGATGCATCGTTAGGTCGCGATCTAACTTTAATTGTTCCACTGACAACACCAACAACTGCGATGCCGGATAAAACTTTAAAAACTGTTCAATCTGGTTGTAGTAGCTGCAGGTTGCTAAATAGTGATTCCGTTCTTTGCTATTCAACGTTTGCTCCAACGTTTGACTCTTACGACCGTCATACCATTGGTGCTGATAATGCGACACTAATCGTTCGATGGGGTCGCGTACCACGTAAATCAATTTGGCATTGGGTACCACGCTGTGCATGCGCTCTGGTACCCCCTGAAATGTGGGGTACATGGTGTAGTTCGGAGAGCTTTCACCATACAGCTTGGCTTCTCCGTGAAATTGGTTTTGGTACCAACACAGCCCTTTCGTCCAATTTTTTCGGTCGATAAAGAAGTCGACTTCTTTCTTTTTAGACATTGAAATATCTGGGTGAACATCTAAATAGCGATGAAGGCTAGACGTTCCACATTTCATCGCTCCAATCACAATTATGTCTGGCAACATAGTCTGCTTCCTTTGTAGTCCTTAACAAATTCAACAGCTGCCTACTACTTACCTACACTTCAGGTTGGTCAGCCTTTTTATAGTGCTCGCACGTATTCATAAAGTCGCGCGTTGAGCGTGTTTTCATCCTCGGTGTTGCGACTAAAAGATGCCTTTTCGGCATCGTAAGTCCACTCGATTTGTTTTTCTATAATGGTTTTAATTCGGTCATTCTGAGCGGGTAGCTCAGTGGCAAACACTTTCGCAATGTAAGGCAATTCGAAGCCCGGCGCATTGTATGAATAACCATATATATTAATGGTATCGTGTGAGACACCTTTCATGTTGTTGTAATCAATTTTGCGGTTGGATTCTTCTTGCCACGCGTAGAGTTCATCGGATCCACAATAAGCCAGCGCTTTTTGAAATGCAGGTAACTTCATAAACTCTACATTGCCGCCAAATTCCTTAATTAAGGCAAACGCGTAAATATTAAAGAGGTGATACCCATTCTCTTTGTATTGTTTGGTTTTCCCAGCTTTCTTGAGGCGGTAACTTTGCTGCACCTGATCGACCACCGCTCGAATTTTTTTAATGGTTGTAGGCGTGTTGACCAAATCATGTTTGATCAGCCCATTGGAATAGACTCGCAAACGTTCGGGTAAGGCGCTCATAAAGGCATCGCATTGGCGTCGAATTTCAGTATCATCCACCACCGACAACAACACATAACCCGCAGCGGCTAACCACAATTGGTGATTGAATGTCATGTCAAAGCCACGGACGCTGCCGTCCACATTGCGAATTTTCCAGATGTTAAGGCGCTCATCAAACACGTGTAACAAAAAAGTTTGTTTGGCCAATTCTAAACAGTTTTCATCGCCTGTGACTTGGTAACCCGACACCAAACCTTCAATTGCCCACGCCTGGCCAATAGTGCCATTGGAAAAGTCTTTACGCACACTAGTGCGGCAAAAAAAAGCCGACTGCATAGGCCGAGCGGCATTAGATTTTAGATATGTAATACATTGCTCAACCGCTTTACGATAACGCTCGTCACCTTGTTTCTTAAACAACACGGCAAATGTAGTGGCCCAGTGCGCGGTATTACGTACCGGGGTTTCTGGGTCGAAGTAGGGACCGTTGTGGCCGCCTTCGACGTAGCCCTGAGCACTTAATTGGTCTAATGCTTTGTCTGCCACTTGATGAAGGATGGAATCCATCATGACTTAAATCCTTTTACTTTTTGAATAACCCAAGGAGGTTACCGAATAACGTTGCAAGACCGCTGAAATAGGCCACACAATAAACTCGAAAATACAGGTTACCAGTGCATTCAACTTGTTTATTTTTAGCCACCAGCTTGCGAATGTTCTTTTGTTTTGCCGGAAATACGCGCTTTAACGCATTCAATACCATCGGCTTTACTTTGTTTTGTTCACGCCACAGTCGTATTTGGCCTTTGCCCACACGAACCTGCTTTTTCAGTAGCTCCATGGTTGGGCGCGCGTATTTATACACGGTGCAAGTCTCACAGTAATCTAACCGGAGTCCTTGCTCTGAACAAAAACCGGTCCAGCGCATATCTTCGCCTGAGCGCACACTTTCTTCAAACATTCCAATGCGATCAAATACTGTACGCCTGACCCACAAGTTTGCTGTTTTAGCGGCTTGGCGGCCTCTAATTGCACTTTCCATTTGGACGTTGGTGACCGAATCGTAAAACTTGCCTGCGGTGATTTTATCTTCATAGTTGAACAATACTTGCCCACCAAATAAATCACATTCTGGTTGAGAGTCTAAGTAAGCGAGGCCCTTTTCAATCCAAGTTTCGTCGGGAATACAGGTAGAATCCAGCAAAGCAATAACGGCACTGCATGATTGTTCAATGCCGCGATTTCGGCACGAGTAAGGGCTGCCTAAGTGTTGGTGCTCTTTAATTAAAGTAAGATCTGACTGCTGCTCTAACCAAGCAATTGAACCGTCAGTGGAGCCATTGTCGATTACAAAAACGTCGAAATCTTCAGCGCAACACGTTTGTGCTCGCAACTTCCCCATCGTTTGTTCTATGGCACTTCGATCATTAAAAACGGGGATCACGACTGAGACTTTTGGCACACCTAAGCTCCTTGGTATTATCACGCTCACTGCTGAAGTGAACGTTTGGCTTGCAGCATTTTACTCGAAATTGCGTCAACAATATCAGCATTATTTTCCTGCCAAAGCAGGTAATCTTGGTTTTGACGCGCTATTAATTTCTAACATTATTTTAATTTGGCTTTTGAGGTACTTGCTTTCCAAGCTCCTGTCCTATGCGTTCCATACTTTGACGAATATCGTTCACTACGTGCGGTGACTTGGTGCGCCACTCCGACAACAAGGCCCATTGTTGCTGTATGTGTGCATCGATGTTAGAGGTGTTTATTTCAGTACCGAATGCCGTACCTCCTTCAGGACGATTGGACATCATCCGGTCGATCATCATGTCTCCAACATTCTTTTTATAATGAGACGATTCATACCAATATTTGGGAAAATCAGTGCTTGATAAGTCAACAAATTCAGTCGTCACATCGTTAATCTCTAAAAAATCATAGATTGTGAAAGGCTTCTTCCCGAACTGCTGCGCCACCAGCTCATTCAGCTCCACAAAGCGTTTCTTACGGATATTTAATAATTGCTCTGTGTATTTAAATTGATGATCTACTTCGATGTAACGGATATGAATGGGGTTAATGAACATTTTCAAATCTACATTGTTTTCGTGAGCTAGTGTTAACAAGCGGGTTATAGCTCTTACATTGCACGACTCACTCCATTGAGATTTAAATCTATTTTTAATTTTATTATTTTCTCTGAACCGAAAGCCCTCAGCCATGGTTCGATTGCTCTCAAACCTAGTCCTCCTTCCAGACCTATCATACAGTTCATCGTTACTAGGTAATTTGTCGGTCAACCATGCATTAAATGCTTCAGTGTTGAGAAGTGCCAATATTCTATAATAGTGAGCGCGCATTTCTCTTAGGGCATTCCCCATCACATGCACATTAGTTTTATCTGCAATATTGGAACACACGTTATCCACACTTAGAAAAACTAGTTTGGGAGCTGATGTATATAGGATATGCTCAAAGTTTCGAACCGTTTCCCATGTGTTGGCCCCCGCGATAGCGAAATTATATGAATTTTTTTTGGATATTCGTGTGGTATCAAAGCTATACAAGGGCCTTGAATTACCAATCACCACAACTTCTGGCTTAGCATTCCGAACATGCCAAGGCTTGAATTCTCGCTCATAGCCTCGATTGTAAGAACTCACTTCACCAAAGTGGTAAAGAAAGTGAATGTCATGGTGGTAGTTAAAAGCCATTAGCATTGATGCAAGTCCGACAAACGCCCCCGCCATTACAATGATGTATTGTTTAAAAACAGACATACGTTGCCCACAACCTAGAAGTTAAAATACAAAAATTCAGAAAACTGGCCAATCTGACTAATGGCAAATAAAGCTGCAGCACCAGAAATCACCGACATTGCAGGCAAAGGCCATTGCAGTTGTCCGCTCTCGTTGGAGGCGGCTAACTTCCCTTCTAAGTAACGCGTAATTTGCATCGAGTTGGGCACGAATACAGCAATCAATATAAGGCTTGCACACCATAGCATGGCCCAATTCGCCGACACGAGTTTGGTATCGAGTTGGAGCATTGAGCTAACATCGGTCATTGATGCCAACATACTCACCGCCCCTTCTGTAGTTTCAGCTCGGAAAAATACCCAAGACACCATGACAGCCACAATGGTCACTAACCAATAACAGCTCGTTTCAAACTTACCGATTGGGTGCTCTGTCACACGCTTACGTAAACCGCTCCAAGCGTGATTCACTCCTAAATATGTGCCATGTAAGAAGCCCCAAATAATAAAATTCCATCCTGCCCCGTGCCAAAGACCGCCCAACACCATCGTCAGCATTAAGTTCACATAGCGTCGTTTAGGGCCTTTGCGGTTACCGCCTAAAGCAATGTATAAATAGTCGCGCAAGAAGCGGCTGAGCGTCATGTGCCAACGCCGCCAAAAATCGACGATGCTGGTTGCTTTGTAGGGAGAATTAAAGTTTTCAGGCAGGCGAATACCGAATAGTCGCGCCAAACCTAGCGCCATGTCTGAATACCCAGAGAAATCAAAGTAAAGCTGAAGCGTATATGCCAAGGTGCCGGTCCATGCTTCGAACATGGTGAGCGTTTGCCCCGCGTCGGCCGCGCCGAATACTGGGCTTGCATACACGGCGACACCATCCGCCAACACTACTTTTTTGAATAAACCGATACTAAATAGAGTGAGCCCAGCCGACACATGAAAGCAGTTAAACCGAAATGTTTCTGCTTTGGCAAATTGCGGCAACATTTCTTTGTGGTGAACAATGGGGCCCGCAATAAGCTGGGGAAAGAAAGTGACAAACAAGCAATACTGCAAAAAGCTGTGCTCTTCGATTTCTTTACGGTAGGTGTCGACTAAATAAGCAATTTGTTGGAAAGTAAAGAATGAGATAGCCAGTGGCAAAGCTATTTTGGCAATGTAAATATTGCTGCCTGTGAGCAGGTTAATTTGATCAACAAAGAAGTTGAAATATTTGTAGTATCCGAGCAACGCTAGATTAAGTGTGACACCCACCGTCAGCACCAATTTTGCCGAACTGCCCGACCGCTTCAACGCTTGTTCAATGAACCGCCCAATGCAAAAGTTACCCACCATGGAACCAACGATGAGCACCAAATAGCTTGCCTTCCACCAGCCATAAAAGCCCAAAGATGCCACCACCAACATACAGATGGCCGCGCGCGCGCTGTATCGCCCAATAATAAAATAAAGCGACAAGCACATTGGTAAAAAGAAGAATATGAATTCGTATGAATTAAACAACATGGCTAACCTTCCTTACTATCGATCGACAAACTACTTCGCGATCGGCTCCTTGTGACGGTGAAAGAAAGCACCTGCCTCGGCAAGCTTGGCTGCGATCTCTAATGATGAGCTTGGGTATTGCGTTCGCCAATTCAAATAGCTTTGACGCTGTTCAAGCGCATGCGCTTCAAAATTATTTAAATCAATAGACACACCGATCGATGTGTCTTTGTTGACCGATGACATCACAGCAAGCATTCTGTCGCTCACAACTGGTTTGTGATGTGATGGCTCCCACCAATATTGTGCTTCAGCCGCATCGGGGCTACCGAACAGCTCAGCGGTTATTTCATTGACGATTAAAAAATCCCAAATGGTGAAAGGCTCTTTTCCTAAATCACTCGCCACTTGGTGTACTAATTCAACCGCTTTTCGCTTCACCTTCTCATTGAGAATGACTCCCTTGGATAAGTAATCGATTTCAACGTAACGAAGATGCAGCGGATTAAAAAAGAGAATGAGCTCGATATTACTTTCATATGCATTGAGTAGAATTTTTTCTAGTACCGTAGTCCGGCACCCTTGGCCATTGTTACTCCGGGGGATTGAAGGCAAACGTTTAATCTTTTCTGATTCTTTTTTATCAACGCGTTGGCTCAGTAGTTTTCCGTATTGGCTATATGGGTATTCTGTTCGCTGACCCAGTTCGTTGTACAAAAGCTGAGATTTAGACGTTGAATCGACAATTAACTTGATCGATTTCTTTAATGTTGAAAACGAGCTGAGGTAAGTCCATCGTTTGAAGTGTGCTTCTATTTCTTGCTGAGTATTACTTGAGAAAAAATCCATATTTCCATTTGCCGGTGCATCACAAATAGAATCTACAGCCAGCAATACCCTTCGAGGTTTCGCGTGATACCTTGCGTGCTCAAAAGCAACAGATAAAGCCCCGATGTTCGCTCCTCGCAACGAAAAATTATAAGCGTGCGTTGCAGTCATCTGACTGACATCTGTTGCATAAAAGTTTCTAGAATTTCCAATTAAAACCACATCAGGCTTTCGCTCAACGATTTGCCACGGTTTGGATTCACGCAAAAAGCCTTCTGCTGATTTAGTCACTGAGTCGGTTTGAAATAAATGAAAGGGATCCATTAGCCAATTAAGGCTCATCATCGATGCGAGTAATAGCGAAAACACGCTAAGCCAAATCAGCAAGTATTGCTTACTCGTAGGTTTAACCACCACTTGGTCCATCCATGAAAGAGGCGCGAAACGAAACGTTTCTCACTTCAATGTGTATTTGCGCTCAAATTACCATCGTTTTCGTGTCTCATACAGTACTTTCTAACAATGCGCTAACAAATACCTGCAAGATACCGGAATGTACTATTCCGCTGTTTTAGCCGTTTCTTCTTCGTCACTTTGTTTATGAATGTGAGGGGATCATTCATCGGTCTGATTTTTTGATACACTGGCGCTTCCACAGTATGTAACCAATGTTCGACAGGGATGAAACGACAATGAGTCATGGGCACTGTACTGCAGAGATCACCTCAGAAATTGCAGTCATTATTCCGGTATACAACGATGGCGATCGCCTCGAGCTCTGTTTAAACGCGCTGCAACAACAAACTCTTGCTCCCCATCGTTTTCATATTGTGGCGGTAGACAACGGTTCTGAAACGCCTCCAACACATTTAGAAGGGCGATACCCTAACTTCACTCTGTTACATGAGTCTAAGCCCGGGTCGTATAGCGCACGTAATAAGGCGTTAAGCTTTATTAAAGCCGACATTTACGCATTTACTGATGCTGACTGTATTCCTGAGCCTCAGTGGTTAGAGCATGCCTTGGCTGGTTTGGTTCATTCTTCAATCGACGCCGTGGGTGGCGCTGTTGGTATTTTCTGTGCAGATCCCAAGCAACCTCAACCCATTGAAATACTAGATGTCATTAAAGCGTTTCCGCAACGTACTTATGTTGAAACTCAGCACTATGCAGTCACGGCAAATTTAGTCATGACACAACACGCATTTGATATGACGGGTTGGTTTAATGACGCACTCAAGTCGGGGGGCGATAAAGAGTGGTGTCGACGCTTGCATGCCGCTGGCGGACAATTAATTTATAGCGATACGGCCAAAGTACTGCACCCAGCCCGTGCCTCGCTGGCAGAACATGAAACCAAGGCTAGACGCGTGGCTCATGGCGCTTATGCGCGACGTAAAACGGATCCGAACACGGCAAAATTTGTAGGTTGGTCGGGCATTTTAATGGGACTAATGCCTCCAATTCGCAAAGGCCAAGTCATTTGGCAACGCTTTGCTGAATTGAGTGCATCCACACGCATTAAAGCCATTGGCTATTACTACTACGTGAATGCATATGCTGCTTGGCAAAAAATTCGCTGCCACTTAGGTTTAGTGAAACACGCTGAGCGAAGTTAGCGCCCGAATTGAATTCATTTACCGCTGAAAAACCGCGAGACGTTAGCGGTTTTCTGCTTTTTTAAGCCCAAACAACAGGGCTAAGTATTCGGAGATTTGTGCCACTTTAATCACAAATGTACTCGCAATGCCTTTTAATCGGAGGCTCCACGGTACCGTAGAGACCCCGGAAATTTTATAAATGCGATACAAGGGTGGCAGCAAAGTACCGATGCTTTTGGCGTAGCCTTGGCGCTTAATACGCGCGCCAATCACGCGGCGTGATTTAATGGTAAGCGCTTTAAATGTATCGCGCAGCGGGTGCTTCACAAAACAGGTGTCATCAAATTCAAAGCGTGCACCGGCATTCACGGCTCGTGAGCAAAAGTCGACATCGCCTCCTGAAAACAACTCGGCATTAAATCCATCAACACGATTAAATACATCCATATGCATGATGAGGTTTGCAGTACAAGCGACTTTGCGTGCGGCATATTCTTTTTGGTTGATGCCAAAAAAGAAGTCGTATGATTCGGCAAAATTGTATTGGTAGTCAGGCCTATACTCACTAAACATGACCACATCGCCCGACAACAGCAAGGTATTGCTGTTCGGCTGAGAAAATTGCGTAAACGATCGCTCAAGCCATTTGGAATCGGGTACACAATCGGCATCGGTAAAACACAGCACCGGCGCTTTTGCGATTGCGGCCCCCACATTTCTGGCGGCATACGATCCTTTTTGATGGGCCTCTACAATTTGGCAATCGAATGCATACGCAGTCAGAAAGTCGGCAGGCGGCATATCACTTGGATCGTTGTTCGCCACAATCACTTCGAACTGACTGTTGTCGAAGGTTTGTTGAGCCAAGGCATTCAAACAAAGCGTGAGGCGAGTCCAATCACGATACGTGGGGATAATGACAGAAAGCTTCACAGTTAGACTCCTAAGTGCATTCGAGCAGTCGAGGTGTATGTATTCATGATATTTTCTTCAACCGTGTGATCACGCCTTCAACCATGCCTTTCCAAGTGTATTGAGAGCAATCTACTGCACAATAGCTGGCTTTTTCGGCGGCCAATATGTCTTGGGTGTATTGGCTCATGTCGAAACTCGAAATAAAGTGCGCAGGCACCATGCCGTTTAATTGGTTGATGGGCGTAATGAGAAATGGTTTGCCACAGCCCATGTATTCCAACAGTTTGCTTGGAAAACAAAATTGGGTGAAATCATCTTGGCGATTGGGGATCAGCATTAAATCACATGCATTGATCACTTCTGGCACTTCACTAATCTTTTTGCCGCCTAACCATGTGACTTTTTTATTGTTCAACAGCCACTCTGGCGGCTCGCTGTTCGATGCCACTACAAATTCAATGTTGGTCTCTTTTGCATGGTTTAATATGTGCGATAAGTTATCATTCACTCGCACATCTAGCGACCCTGTGTACCCAACACAGTAGGCGTTCGATTTTAGGTTCAAGCGCTGCCGACATACCTGCTGATCCTGCGGTTTAAATAGCGCGGGTTCATAGCCATTGGGGAACACGAATTGCGCTTTTTGGGCGATGCTGTCAGCGTCAAGCAGTTCTTGTGTGACGTACAAGCACAACTCGCTATTGCGACGAATATGACGATCAAATGCACTGAACGGCACCAGCCATTGTGGATAATAGGTCGCATAGTTGTCGAGCACTTCATAAATGACTCGTGTTTTTAACAATGCAGGGCACAAAATACGTGCGACTAATCCCACAATAGGGCCATTAGTAAACCATACATGTGTGGGTTGAAATTGCTGCAAACGCCGATTGAGCTGCTGCCGAACTTTTGGAAGGTTAAGTGTGCGCGCTGATGGCGAAAAGTACTGACCTTCTGGGCATTCTTCATCGCCTGCGCTTTTGTAATTAATCAGCCAAGTTTGGCAATCAATGCCATTGTCTTTAAAAGCCTGTGCGATCTTAAATGTTCGATACTCAGGATTGTTAAGCACATCCATATTGGACGAATAGCGATTGCCCACAATTAAAACTTTCATAGCCAACTCTACTTCATCCGCTGCTTTTTATAGATACGGAATAAATCCCACAGGTTTAAATGCTTCCAACACAATTTAAGCACTCGGTCGCCCATTTGATGCTGCCGCAGTATGTTGGCGTTCACTAACAACGAAAGCCTTTGAGAAGGCGACATATGAGCTTTGTACTTAGTCACATACAAACGGTATCCGCGTAAAATTCGTAACGGATTGGTAATGCGGTTTTGCTCGTGGTCGATGTGTTGAATGTACGAGCGGTTATACACCCGCTTAGCTGGGCCAAGCGTATGCAAAATATTGGTGAAGAAGTCGTAGTCTTGCCAGGCGGGATAACGTTCATCGAATAGTAAGTCGTGATCGAGCAATGTCTGCCGGTGGGCAAATATTTGGGTACCCACATAATTTCGACGCACGAGATCATCAAATCTTATGGTGCGCTGATAGTAGTGGCTTGGTCGATTTCGCTTGCCATCAAAGTCGTATTTTAATGAGCATAGAAATGAAGCATCGCCTTTCCAAGCCGCCACAAAGTCTTCGATTCTGTTTGGCGCAAACCGATCATCATCATCCAGCCCGGTAATAAACTCGCCTTTGGCCACACGAATCGCTTTGTTGCGAGCATGACAAGCGCCTTTGGAAGTCTCTTCTCGCAAATACACGATGTTGCTGTGCTTGCTTTGCCATTGCGCGATTAACTCAGGGGTGTTATCGGTAGAGCCGTCATCACTAACAAGGATTTCTACATTTGGGTAGCTTTGAGCAAGGACCGAATTAATCGCGCGTTGCAATAATTCAGGCCGGTTTTTTGTGGGTATATAAACGCTGACAAGTGGCGTTTGCAATGCATTTAGAACCATTAACGCTGTTCCTTGAGCTTTTGAAACAAGGCCTCAAATGAGTTGGCCGATATTTCACGCGAGAATATTTGCTGCACTCGTTCGCGCGCATGGAGTGTCATTTGTTCACGGTCTGAATCACTTAAAGCAAATGCTTGTTCAAGCGTTTGAGCAAGGCTCTGACTATTAGCAGGTTCACACAGAAAACCTGATTCTCCGTCCACAATCGAATCGACAATGCCTCCAGAGCGACTTCCTACCACAATTGCGCCTGCAGCCATGGCTTCAAGAAAGGTCAATCCTTGCGCTTCAACCCACCCAGTGTCGGACTCTTTAGAAGGGCCGACAAAGGCATCTGCTGCAGCCATATAATGCTGCACCATGTCGTGATCGACCCAACCAACGGGGTTAATGTAGGCTTCGAGTTTGTGCAGTTTAATGCGCGCTTCGAGCTCGGCTTTGTCTTGCCCTTCGCCAATCACCAGCAACTTCACGTCCACTTTAGATTCACGCAACGCTCGGATTGCATCAACCGCCTCAAAGATTCCTTTTTCGTCGATCACGCGCCCCACGAATACGGCTAGCTTTTGCGTTGGAGAATCAACGAACTTGGCTCTAATTTCAGCCACTTCATGTGCAGGAGGTAATGAGCCGACTTTCACGCCCATCGGGATCCGTTCAACATGATCCGAGGTTGGTTGGCAAGCCATGATGTCTTTCACAGCGGCTTCTGTAAATGATGAGTTCACGCTCACGGCTCGCGTATGGCGAAGCACCCAACGCTTGAGTTTCACCATGAATTTGCCTTTGAGTGAAAAAATATCACCGCCATGAACAGTGGTTACAACGGGCGTTTTGAAAAAGCATGAGGCAACAACACTGGCAAACCCTTGCGGTACAATCCAGTGCGCATTGATCACATCGTATCGGTTCAAGACGAGCTCTTTAAACACTGCAAAGCACTCTGCCAAAACAAAAATAGGCAGCTTTAATTTCTCATGTGGTTTCTTACGCAAATTCACCAGTGCGCCACCTTGGTAGCACACGGTTTGAGCACTTAGCGGAAAACAATAGTAGAAGCGTTTCACCGTCACGCCGTCCATCACTTCACGGCGCTCGGCTCCCACAAAATGCGGGGCAAGTACGGTTACTTCATGGCCTTTTGCCACCAAATCTTTGGCCAGATTGTGAACAAAAGGGGTTGTGGAATCCCCTTTCCAGCGAGGGTAATTTGAAGTGACCAACAGCAATTTCACGAGTATCGTCCCTGTTTATTTCATTATCCTAACGAACAGCAGTGTGAAATCGAATTATTCTCATATTCACTCATACTGAGCCCATTGTACCTAGCGCGTGCGCTTATGTCTCGGTCAGTGCTTTCGTTGCGCTAACTGATATCGATACAAAGAGCTTGGTTCTACCCCTTCTTGGTTTAACCCTTCTACATATGCTTTGAAGTTGAAAGCCAAACCAATGGGGGCTGAATTTGTTAATCCCACCAGCCTCATTTCCGGCGATTCAACGTCAATCATACCTCGCGGATTGCCCTGAGTTCGAATGTTCCAATAAGTAGTGTAAGCCGCTGCGAGGGGGCCAGAGGCCGGATTGCCCGCACCGGTAAATAGATCGTTGATGCCGCTCAGCTGCACTGCAATATTGTCAAATAAGTTTTGCTGATTTAAGCCTCTGTGCAGGTTAAATTTAGCACTGCGCACAGTGCCACCAGAGTACACATTGAGTTCAGCATTCCAGCCTACCGCGGGGGTATGCAGAGAAGGGGCAGTGAATGAAAAACGCTGCGCCAACACATAGTTAGAATTGGTAATGGTCATTGAGTAGTGACCTTGACGACCGCTTGCCCTAATTTCATCGAGTGTCACGTTTGCCGATTTATCGACAAGAAAGGCGCTGTCAGCGTTAACGACAGTCACATTTTTCACCCAAGAATGCTTTAATTCGGTTAGGAACAGGCCGTTATAGCCTCGTTCTTTATGATGCCCTGCGTAAGGCAAAGTTGGGAATTCAACGCGAAAGTCTTCAAAACCCACTTCTGTTAGAAATTGCGGTTGTGAGAATGACACTTTCCACTGCGGCTTCACATCATGCAAAAGCGGCTCTTTGACCTGAATACTTGTGCCATTGACCTGCGTGATGGTGAGGTATTGCTTCACTAGCCCATGATGATTAGCAAACGCAGTGCCGAGCGGAGTATTCGTATTGCCCATAAGGTGGTGTGTAAAACTGGCGCGTTCGCATCCGGTATCACACCAATTCAGCATAATGGTTTGTCCTATAGAAAACCCTGCGGCTCCCTCAATGTGTAGCGAGTGACCGCCTTGTTCGCCCTTTATCGCTTGCCCTTGCAGGGGGGAGTGGTGTGCCAAAGTATCGGTTCGAGTCCAAATAAACCCGCCCTTCCACGACACCGGCGATGTATTGTTGTCAGTTGCGCGTAGATTATTGCTGATCAGATTCGGTACGTTATGCTGCTCTTGTTCGCTTTGCGCCAAGTCCCTCAGCGCTTGAGGCATGTACAACGTGGTCGCAGATTGGCCTGAACTGCCTTGCCCACGCAGCACGATATGACTGCGCTCAATCGCAATAATACGATTCACCGTAAACAAGCCTGATGGAAAGCTAACAATCACAGCGCCAGGTACAGTGTCAGCATAATCGAGCGCGGCGATAATCGCGTCGCTATCATCTTGCCGGTCATTCGCAATGGCACCGAAATCAGTGACATCAATAATCTGCGTGGCATTGGTTTTGGGGGTGATCTCTCCCCATTGATAGCCCGCAAATGAAAAATCTGGCAGGTATACTTCATGTTGTTGGAGTATTTTGGGAACCCACCCCGCAGCATCTGCAACCTGTTCTGGCGACATGCGCGATAATTGAGCTTTTAAAGCTGCTAAACGTTTTGCCACAATTCGAGCGGAAGGGTGATGTTCGGTGTAATCCACCAGCAATATATCAAGTTCAATTTGTTGTGCTTCAATTTGAGTACGAAGCTGCGCAGCAGTGGCTCCGGGCATGATATCAACGGGTGCGGGGAAAGGCTCAGCAGGCGCTTCTACTGGCTGAGTCGGTGCTGCAATGGTTGGATTCGAAACAGAGGACTCAGCAGGAGCAGGCGGAGCAGTGGAAGTACAGCTCGCCAAAAGTAACGACAACCACACGAGGTGATTTATGGATCGCATACTTACTCCTTGGAACTCTCTGACATAAAAAACCGCAGACACGCTGCGGTTTTCATTTAATCTTCTTTGTTTTTGTACTTGAGCAACTCAAGCTCAAGATTGCGGGTCTTTTCCAACGTTGTTTCGAGCAGTTGGCGATTGTGCGAAATCAAATCAGACAGTAATCCCACGAGGAAGGCTAAAAATCCCATCAGTAGGAATGTGCCACCTAAAACAAGAGATTGAATGTGGCCATCACCATTGCCCATCATGTATTTAAATAGGAATCGAATCACTGGAATTGCACCAATCAACCCCATCACAATGCCAATGTAGAAGAAAAAACGCATCGGCTGATACATGGCATACATCCGCACCATAGCCGACAGTTGGCGCTGAACGAATTTTGGAATATTCGTAAAAAGACGACTTTCCCGTGTTTTTGGGTTGGTATCGACAGGCACTGAGCTGATGGCTAAATGCTTTTTACCCGCCTGAATAATAGTCTCAATGGTGTAGCTAAAAGGCGACACAATATTGGTTTTTATTGCGGCCTCTCGGCTGATGGCTCTAAACCCTGAGACCGCATCTGGCACTCGTGTGCCCGATAATTTGCGAACCACGGCACTGCCTACATATTGCAGTAATTTCTTAAATTTGGAAAAGTGCTGAATTTTATGAGTTTCGCGGTCGCCCACGACGATGTCAGCTTCACCCGCTAGAATAGGCACCACAAGCTTCGCTATATCAGCACCTGCATATTGGTTGTCACCATCGGTATTGACGATAATATCTGCGCCACGTTTGATGGACTCTTCCAACGCTATGCGGAATGTGCGAGCCAAGCCTTTATTATTTTTATTGCGAATGATGTGCTCAATGCCGAGCTCTTTCGCCACTTCTGAAGTGCCATCGGTGCTTCCATCATCAACAATCAGCACTTCAACTTTATCAATGCCAGGAATTTCTTTAGGAATATCCGCATAAGTCTCCGGCAGAGTTTCTGCCTCGTTATAACATGGGATTTGAACAATCAGTTTCATTAGTTTTCCGTTACCAGCAATATAATCCGTAAGATGGAAATCAGTATTTTATTAAAATAATGTACGTAAGTTATAACAACTTCATGTCATTGTCATGAAGTGTTCTTCAAGCGAATCGCTTCGGGTTCGCTTAATGTGTGCCTTTGATGATACCTGTAAATAGCTGATCGAGCTCATCGGCTCTTTGCTCTCGGCTATAGTCAAAGGCGTTTAAATCAGGAACATCAAAGCCCGCTAATATAGCGGATATCGCCTGCTCTAAGCCTTCAGCATTTTCTGCAACAAGACCTCGTTGGCTGTCTTGCACCACTTGTGCGGTGGCGCTTTGTTCAGGTGTTAGCGCCAAAATTGGCTGCCCTACGCGAATGTATTCGTACAGTTTTCCGGGGATTTGATTATTAAACAGCTCACCTTGGATCAATAATAAGGCGTCACTATTGAGCATTTCCTGCAAGGATTCTTGATAACTCACCGGTGGCATAAAGCGCACACAATCAGCCACATCAAGTTGCTGCATCACGGTTTGATAGCCAGCACCATCACCTGCCCCTCGGAATCTAAATTCAACCTGCTCAGAACAAACAACCCCGCTCTTTTTAAGCGCTTGAATCGCCTTAAATAAAGGCACGGGATCTCGTCCGCGTGGGTACAAGGCTCCGCTATACAAAAACACGAATTTACCGTGATTGACCGATGGATCGCGAGTCGTTAACTGATTAAAGTTACCTTCATCAAAACCGTTCTGAATCACCTCATATTTGTTGTCGGGCAATTGAGGGTAAATAGATTGATAGAGCTGCTTTGACTTGTCAGCCGTACATACCACGCGAGTGGCATTGAGCATAACTTTACGCTCGATCCACTTGGCAATCGTCGAGTAACGTTCCACCGCGGGGTCATAACGCACTTGCAATGGGTCTCGATAGTCGGCGACCCAAGGTAAGCCCGATGCTTTCGATAAACGCCAAGCAATAAAGTGAGCAGTTGAAACCGGATACGTCGACCAAATTAACGCAGGGTTATGCTGTTGGATCAGACGCTTGCCAGCAGGAATGGCACTAAATAACCATGTCCACCATTTATCAGGAATGGCCGACCAAGCAAAATACTTACCTTTTATTGAAAAGGCTTTAGAGCTGTCTAGCGCCTTGGTTCGCACCACTTCAACCCCTTCAGGCCATTGATAAGGCTCGGCATCGGTATTTTTGTAGATGTCGCTCTCAACGGTCAAAATAATGGGCCGCCACCCTTTTTGCACCAAGTATTCAGCAAACTTCAACGTGCGTTGCACGCCGGCACTTCTGCACGGTGGTACTTCAAGGGCAATCATTAATAGGCTTGGCTTTTGTTGAATGGCCATAAAATTACAATTTCCCTGCTAATCGCAATTCGCGTTCGCGCATTTTAATTTTATGCTGCTCTTGTTGTTGAGTGCGTTTGATTTTACCCATAATGGTCACCATGGCCAGTAAGGCAAAACTTACATCGTTATAGGCAAAGCTTAAGGCTGCTCCACTTAAACAGAACACCATCAAGGCCACCAGCACATACTTAGCAAGGTTGCGCATCCATTCTTCAGAAGTCGCCGACATCATCAGATTCATAGCCTTTATAATGGCAATCCCGATCATGCCAAAATAAATAAAGAAGCCAACAAATCCATGATCACTCAACACCTGAAAATAAATGGAATGAGCGGCCTTTGCAAAGGTAGCAAAATAGATATCTGGCGCGGGAATGAAGCTCAGGTTGTCATAGTTTTCAGCCTGACCAAAGAACAAGCCATGATTTTGCAACCCATAAAATCCCACGCCCAAAAAGGGGTGTTCCAGAGCAAGCAAGGTTGCGACCTTCCAAGCCACCAGCCGCCCCATGAAACTCCCATCACTTTCGGCTGCGTTATCAATGGTATTTAGTCGATCAATATACTGATCTTGCATTAACGAGACCGCGAAAATAATCCCGATGGTGTAAATAACACCTAGGCCTAACTTCTTTTTAGCAAAGACAAAATTCATCAGCAGCAAAAAAGCCATTCCGACAAAACCACCTCGGGAATTGGTCCCCATAATCGACAGTGCGAATAGCAGCATGCACCCCGCTGCCGCCCAGCGATAGATTTTGTTAGGGGCCTGAGCCATGAAATATCCAAACAGTGGCATGGCCATGCATAACGCTAAGGCCAACATGTTGTTGTCGCCCATGAATCCAGTGTGAATTCGGTGCCCCCCCCCACTGGCTGCAAACTTAAGCCCTTCAATCACACCGTGATAAGACAAGCCAATCAGCATGGCCAATACAAACAATTCGAGCTGTTTTCGAGTATTAATCAATGCCGTCGCGAAGAAATAGAGCAGTAAAATTTTAACCGCTTTGTCGTATGCGACCCACACCGGTTTGGGGTCATTTTCTGCGAAAATAGACGATAGGGTCATCTGTACAAAGAAGGCAACGGCCATGAAGGAAATGGCATCAAAGCAACCTTTCACTTTTTTATTGTTTAGGACGGTGGTTGCAATAGTAGCCAGTGCAATAAAAGCATTAAAGCGCATGCTGGAGCCGAAGCCATACAGCGCATTTTTAGGCATCACCATAGCAACCCAAAGCCAAGTAGAAACGGCTACAGAGGGGTGTTTAAGGCCAAGATATAATAGATAAATGAATGCCGCTAAGAAAATCGGGTCGCGCATTATTTCTTCTCTTTCTTCTGAGTACGTTCATGCTGGTCGTACAGAAAGGCGACATAGCACATGGCCGCAACTTCAACGAGAAACAACAGCGATTCAATCATACCTAGCGACGTCCCTGATATAGGTAAAGTAAGCTCTAAACAGATAAAGCACGATGGCGTTATGATACCGATCATTTATTTAAACGCGAAGCTTAACCTAACAAAGTTTCAGCAAAACCTTAACACCAAGCTTTTATAGGCATTGAATTGTGGCATCATAATGCAGCAAAGAGGGATACCCAACACACTCGAGGGACTTGAGAAGCAATGCTCAGTAAGAAAATACTTATAGGCTATTTGATTGCATGCAGTGTCATCGTGCATGCCGCTATTGGTATTTGGGCATATAAAAGCACCAGTACTGTGCTAGATACAGGCGTGCCACTTTCTATTCTTGCAGAACAAAAACTACGGCATATGGAAAAAAGTAGCACGGTTGTCGAGCAAGCTTTAAAACCCGCATTGAAGGCACTGGCAAACACGCGCCTTGATCAAACCATACCGCTAACGCCTCGCACCAATATTATGCCCGTACAAAGCAAAGCCATGAATACGGCAGGTGCTTGCTTCGTTGACTCAGGTAAAAAGCTTCTCGAAACTTTAGAAAAGAAACCACACTGCAAGAATACAATTGTACTACCCGGCACCTACACGCTGAAAAAACGAGTCATTAAAGTGGCTGGCAGTCATCGCATCATTCAAGCGGGTGGCGATGCCGTGATCCGCCTTCTCAGTGAAGAGGGCATTTACATTAGCTCTCCCCACATTAACTTTTCTGGGTTTCGCATTGAAGGTGTGTGTAAATCAGATTATTGCGACCATATCTTCCACGTGGTTGGAAAAGCCAAACACACCGTGCTTCATAATAATGTACTGGTGAATGCAAATGCCGCGATCAAAGTGAACGGGCTGGGCAAGCAGTATCCTGATCAAGGCATTATTTCTGAGAACATCATTTTCAACACGACGGTTCGGCGTTCGAAACGCTCGGTGACTCCCATTGATATCGTTGCAGCAAACGAATGGGATATCTCCAACAATACGATTTTCGATTTTCACAAAGTGGGCAGCAATGGCACGAGTTACGGCTTGTTCGTCAAAGGGGGCGGTCAAGGCTCAAATATCAGCGGCAACCTTGTGGTCTGTGATGCAAAGAACAAGAGCAAAGGTGTTCAAATCGGTCTGTCTATTGGCGGCGGCGGAACGGGTAAAGAATACCGGCGCCAAGGTTCGCGTGGGTATGAATATAAAGACACTGTGATGAATCACAATCTGGTGTTAAATTGCACAACAGATGTAGGCATTTACATTAATAAAGGCCAAGACATAACGCTTGCCAACAACATCGTACTCAGTTCTAGTGGTATCGACGTTCGTTATGCCGTAAGTTCTGCACTGTTTCGAAACAATATCATCACGGGTAGAATTCTCTCTCGCGATGGAGGTCACTTCGACGCCTCAGCGAATTTAATTCGCAAGCTGAGTACCGTCACGGCCAAAGATTATTCATTTGAGGCGATCGAGTCTGCGAGTCAGCTTGATTTTTCAACTTCAAACGAAGGGAAGCACAGCGCTAATGCTCAAACCATTGAGTTTTCCAAAGCATTGCCTAATTTTTGTGGCAAGCTGGAACTAAGCACTGATTATTTAGGACTGAGTGATCAAGGATTCTGCTCAGAGCGGTTATCTAGAGTATTTGAGCATGACGCGAACAGCGACTTTACCGATTCTTAAGTACCATAATTTGGTACGCGATGGACTTTTAGCAGGCCTTTCCAAAGATGAGGTGCTCGAAGGTTTTCGTCTATTTATTAAACGCTTATCGAAACGCTACGATATATGCACAGTATCTGAGGCCTTGAACCGTTGCCAAAACGGTGACCGCCGCGCCATCGCTATTAGCTTTGATGATGGTTATCAGTCTTATTTGAAAGATATTGCGCCCATATTGGTTGATATGGATGCACAAGCCTCATTTTACGTGTGTACCGGTTTATCATCAGACAAGCAGTTGATGTGGAATGATCAAATTCTGGTGAGCTGCCTTCACAACAAACAACTCACGCCCACATTGGCAAAAGACTTTCTCAGCCGTTACCAAATTGAATTCAAACAGACCAGTTCGCATCAGCCTGAATTTCTTAAGGCGCTTGAACGCGCCATTAAGTACCGTCCATTCAAACAACGAGCAGGTCTTATCCAATCGTTTCAACAACAATTTGGGCTCAGTGACGATACTCGCACACTCGAGCTGCGTTCGGCCATTGAACTGCTTAATACCGATGAGATTCGCGCACTCCACCAACTCGGCATGGAAGTGGGTGGACACACAGTAAGCCACCCGATTTTGGCGCAAGAATCAGCCGAAGACGCACACCAACAAATTATAAGCGACCAGCAACGTTTAGCTAAGATCCTGGGGCGCTCTCCTCGTTCTTTTGCCTATCCCAATGGCTGGCACAACCGAGATTTCTTAGATCTTCACAAAGGCTTTGTGGAAGAAGCGGGTTATGAACATGCGGTGAGCGCAAATTATGGAATATCTAAACTCGATGGGCGCGACCAATTTATGCTCAAACGGATTGAGCTTCCTACATCGATTAGCGCATTTCATCTGACTAAATTTTATCTGAAGCACTGGCTGAGCTAGTGATGGGGGTAATACCGCACCCAGGTTCATCTAATGTTGTCAGCCTTCGCGACAACAATTGAGTAATTAAGAACATGTCTGATTTAAAACAGAAAACGGTCAAAGGCATCGCATTTTTAGGTGCGGGAAAAAGCTTTGGACGTATCATCTCATTTGTAAACACTCTGGTTCTTGCGCGAATCCTGTCACCTGAAGACTACGGTCTCATGGCGATGGCAATGGTGGTGTCGGGCTTTGTCGCCTTTTTCAATGAAATAGGCTTGGGCAGCGCTATTGTTCAGCGCAAACAAGTCAGCCAAGTTCAATTAGTCGGCTGCTTTTACATAGCGATGGTCATTAGTGTACTGCTTTACTTTGCAACCTATTGGGCGGCACCGTTGGCCAATGACTTGTATGACAACGATAAAGTGGGCGCTTTACTACAAGTCATTGCTTTAGGATTCATCTTAGGTGCGGTTAAAACGGTGCCCGAAGCACTGTTGCGCCGAGAAATGAAATTCATGCACATTTCGGCCATTGAGTTTGTGTCGATTCTGATTCACTGCGGCACCACCTTGGCCTTAGCGCTCATGGGTTGGGAAACATGGTCGTTGGTGTACGGCATGTTGGCAGGTGAATTATTTCGAACGATCGCCATGTTCGCTGCGTCGAGGTGGCTGCCCACCAACGGTGGTAAACTATCGGAAGCTATTGATCTCATGAAATTTGGCGCCACAGTGACTTATTCGCGGATTACTTGGTACATCTATAGCAATGCGCAAACATTGATTCTAGGTAAAGTCAGTGGCGATCGCGCCACTGGTGTTTTTACTATGGCTCAAACGCTTGCGTTCCTGCCGTCCCAACACATCACAACACTGGTGATTCAAGTGGCTTCGCCACTATTTGCTCGCTTACAGGAGGATACCAAGTCGCTTAACGCAGCAATTTTAAAACTAACATCAGGACTGGCTTTAATCGCTTTCCCAGTGTTAATGGGCATGGTGTTAACCGCCGATGAATTAGTCTCTGTATTGTTGGGGCCAGATTGGTCAGAAGTAACGCTGCCACTGCAATTGCTATGTGTCATGAGCGCGTGTAAGTCCATCGACCCCTTGCTGACACAAGCCCTAATTTCGATTGGCCGCGCCGACATTACAGCACGCTATACCACGTTGTGTGCGGTGATGATTCCATTAGGTGTTTATATCGGTGCGGTGAACTGGGATATCGTCGGTGCTTCAGCTGCACTGGCTATCACTTACCCGGTATTAATGGTTGTGCTTCTTTTGATCACGCGCCGCTATTATGCATTATCCATGCGCCAATATGCGCAGCACCTAGCCGCGCCTGTGAGTGCATGTCTGGCAATGGCAGTGGCAATTATGGGGATTGAATTTGCGCTCAACACTTGGCTCAATGTAAATGACTTCATCATGTTGTGCGTAAAAGTTGCTGTTGGCGTACTTTCCTATTGTTTGTGGCTCATTTATACCCAGCCCAAGAGCATGCAATTGCTACATTCGGTGCTCACTGACTTGGGCATATCAGAGCAAAAACTGGAGCGCTGGCCGTTTAATCAAGCCAATGTAAGGTGAACATGCTGGACACTAACGCCTCAGAAGCAACCAACATAGAACTTACCGATGCGTGGCAACAGTGCCTTTATAAGCACTGCTTTTCACCTTCGCAAGTGCTGCACTATGCGAGAAGCTTTACGGGAGACAAAGAGACGCGTTATGCCTACGTTCGCTCCATATCAAACAGTGGTTTAAAGCGAATAGCACCGTTGCGAAACTATTTTGTCACCCATGCAGCACCGCGAACCCCACTCTCACCTTCTCAAACAATGCCCCTGTTCAATTCATTATTGGAACAGCCTTGGCATATGGCAACCATTGGTTTAGCCAGCAAAAACAATGAGTTCATTCAGCAGATTCAAAGCTACTTAAAAGCGCAACGCATCCCATTTAAGTTAGAACCACAATTTACCAACTGGCAACTGCGCCTCGATGTCAGCCCAGAAGAATACTTTGCCCAACGCCCTTCCCAACTGAAAAATACGCTCAAGCGGAAAAAGAACAAGCTCCTCCGTGAACAGAGGCAATGGCACTGCCAGCTTGTGTCCAGCGTTGAAAGTTTTGAGCGGGGGTTTGCGGACTACAAAAGCATTTATGATGCCAGCTGGAAACCTGTTGAAGAAAACATATCGTTCATCAAAGAGTTTTCAAAACTAGCGGCCGAGCGAGGCTGGCTGCGGATGGCGTTGCTCTATATTGATAATGAACCGGCAGCCGCGCAAATTTGGTTCAACTATCAGGGTAAGACCAATATTTTCAAGCTGGCTTATCACCCGAAATTTAAAAATTATTCGGCCGGAACTTTATTAACAGAGTTCCTAATGCGCCACGTTTTAGAGCAAGATAGCGTGAAATGGGTTGATTTTGGCATGGGCGACGAGCCCTATAAACAAGATTGGATGAACATCTCTGAACAGTGTTATACGGTAACAGCCTTTAATAATCGCAGCTTTTTTGGCACACTTGCGCGAATTCGATACGATATTTTACCAAGACTAAAGCAGCGATTACTAAGATGACAACACTTGAGCAAACTCAACAGCAACGTTTAGAAGCGATTTTGCAGCAACTACTGCCGTCGCATGCCATCGCTCAATGGCAAGATGACACGGGCTTAATTGGCGACATTGCTGAGTTTGATTCCATGACATTAACCAACTTACTCACATCGATTGAAGATGTCTTCAATGTGGAGATTGACGAAAGTGCGTTGTCGCTTGATGACTTTGCGACCTGGGGTAGCCTAAAGCAATACACCCGTCGACTACTGGACGCCTAACATGACCAGCAGCCCGACTCGCAAATTTTCGTTTATTTCGTCGGGCGAAGCCTCCTTGTATATGAGTGAAACGCTCTCGAGTTCCAACACTCTAGGCACCGTAATTTTCATTCCTGCACTATTGGAGGAAATGAATGCCAGCCGGCATTTGTCTAGCCTTGCTGCATTAGAGCTAGCTTCTCACGGCCTGCATTGCATTCAATTTGATTTATTTGGCACTGGCGATAGTTCCGGAGACTTGCAAGACGCTACGCTCGAACTTTGGCAACAAAATATCACCGATATCTCTGCGTACGCGCAGACGCAATCAGTCGCTCCAATCCATTTTATTGCTCTTAGAGCTGGCGCATTGCTCGCGCCGTCGTCGCTGCCTAACAACAGTCAAATTTGGGCATGGCATCCGATTCTCAAAGGCAGGCATTGGGCAAAACCAATCCAGCGAACAGCGGCACTACTCAGCCAGCAAGACGCAGAAAAGCAGTGTCTTGAATATGCTGGGTACGCCATCCCAAAAGCATTGTTAGAGTCGATGTCAAAACTTGATAAAACCGCAGATGTCGATGCTCAGCACACATTTTACATTGATGATTTAGCTCCCCAAAACTCCGACACATTAGGCTCTATTCAGGTACATACGTCACCATTTTGGGTACACCAAGAATTAGAAGATCGCGACTATACCGCTTGGATTGAACAAACAATTACACATCTCACATCATATCAGTGATGTAGCGCTGCATTTTTGATCACAAAATGTTAAATAAGCTGTGTATGATAGGAACGATTAAGAACAGGAACGTCAACAAACTCATGATAAAAGTACTCGTTGTATTCGGCACTCGCCCTGAAGCCATTAAAATGGCACCTTTGGTCAAAGTCCTAGAAAATGATGCAGACATCGATTGCCAGGTATGTGTCACTGCACAACATCGAGAAATGCTTGATCAGGTGCTGGAGTTATTCGATATCACACCTGATTTCGATATGAACATCATGAAACCAGGTCAGTCACTACCTGAACTCACCAGCCGAGCCATGCAAGGCTTGTACGATGTGATGGCGCAAGCTAAGCCTGATTGTGTGTTAGTTCACGGGGATACATCGACTACATTTTGTGGCAGCCTGGCTGCTTTTTATCATCAAATTCCAGTGGGACATGTTGAGGCAGGCTTGCGTACGGGCAATATTTATAGCCCTTGGCCTGAAGAAGGCAACCGAAAACTTACCGGCGCAATTACCAAATATCATTTTGCCCCCACAGATACTGCTAAACAAAACCTAACGCGTGAAAATGTGGCGGATCCAGATATTACCGTCACAGGGAATACTGTGATCGATGCTCTGCTGGTTGTGAAACAAAAAATTGATGAAGACAAAGCCCTTAACCTCGAACTGGCGTCTCGCTTTAAGATGCTCGACTCCAGTAAGAAAATGATTCTGGTCACCGGACATCGCAGAGAGAGCTTTGGTGGTGGTTTTGAGCGCATCTGCAAAGCACTACAAACGTTGGCGCAACGTGATGATGTTGAGATCGTGTACCCCGTCCACTTGAACCCTAATGTTCAAGAGCCGGTGAATCGCTACCTATCTGGTTTGAGCAATGTTCATTTGCTAGAGCCTCAAGATTACTTACCGTTTGTATACCTGATGAATCAGTCGCACATTATTTTGACTGACTCGGGCGGCATTCAAGAAGAAGCACCATCACTCGGCAAGCCCGTACTGGTAATGCGAGATACGACTGAGCGCCCAGAAGCGGTTGCGGCCGGTACTGTTGCGTTAGTGGGTACAGACACCGATGTCATCGTGAACCAAACCACGGCTTTATTGGATAACGAAGAAATTTACAACAGCATGAGCTTTGCTCACAATCCTTATGGGGACGGCCATGCGTGCGAACGCATTGCAGCGGCACTTAAAAACAATAAATAAGAAAGAAGCGAACGATATGGTATTCAAACGTATTTCAGTAATTGGGTTAGGCTACATTGGATTGCCAACCGCAGCAGTAATCGCCTCTCGTGGCATGGAAGTCATTGGCGTTGATGTATCAGAAAATGCAGTCAACACCATTAATCAAGGGAAGATCCATATTGTAGAGCCGGATTTGGACATGGTGGTTCAAGCCGCTGTAACCACTGGTAAACTGCGCGCGACGTTGACTCCAGAGCCAGCTGATGCGTTTATGATTGCTGTTCCAACTCCATTTAAAGGCAATAAAGAGCCAGATCTGACCTATATCGAAAAGGCGGCTCAAGCCATCGCTCCTGTGTTGGAAAAAGACAACTTGGTGATTTTGGAATCAACTTCACCTGTTGGCGCCACTGAAAAGTTATGTCAGTGGTTGCAAAAAGAACGCCCAGACTTGAGCTTCCCAACCGATAAAGGCGAACAAGCCGACATCCAAGTTGCCCACTGCCCAGAGCGTGTATTGCCAGGCAAAGTGCTACAAGAATTAGTGAGTAATGATCGCATTATTGGCGGGATCACTACCCACTGTGCTGAACGCGCAATTGAATTATATAAAACATTCGTACGCGGTGACTGCATCGTGACTAATGCGCGCACCGCAGAAATGGCGAAGCTGACCGAAAACTCTTCTCGGGACGTCAGCATTGCATTTGCCAATGAACTCTCAATGATTTGTGATGAGCTTGATATCAACGTGTGGGAATTGATTCGTTTAGCGAACCGTCACCCACGAGTCAACATTCTCAACCCAGGCCCTGGCGTGGGCGGCCACTGTATAGCGGTGGACCCTTGGTTCATTGTTGATTCAAGCCCTAAAACGGCACGTATGATCCGCACAGCTCGTGAGATTAACGATCACAAACCGCACTATGTGATGCATCAAATCAAATCTGCAGCCGACGAATTTAAGCGCCCCGTGATTGCTTGCCTTGGCATCGCTTTCAAAGCAGATATTGATGACTTGCGCGAAAGCCCAGCAAAAGCAATTGCAGAAGAACTCACTGCAAGTGGCGCTGGCGAAGTGCTGATTGTAGAGCCTAACATCACTGAGCTTCCTGCAAGCTTAGTCGATGCAGGCGCTCGTTTAGTGTCGCTTGATGAAGCCTTACAATCATGTAATGTTTTAGCCGTTTTGGTTGATCACCGTGAATTTAAGAAGCTTCAAGCTGCCGACACCAAGCAAGCGATGGTCATTGATACCCGAGGTATTTTTGGTTAATGGCAGTTACGGCGAAGGAAATCGCCGTATCTATACGGTGCGGCAAGGCTAACTTAGCAGGGATTCATCACGCCGTTGATAACCCTAGCTGCTCCGTTGTTTTTATTGCTGGGCAGCCTCAGACTAAAGTCGGTCCTCACCGGCTTTTTGTTCATATAGCCCGCCAACTTGCCGATATTGGTGTCTCTTCGATTCGATTCGATATTGCAGGCTGGGGTGATAGCACAGGCGAAGCAAAAGCATATTCCAACATTGGCGATTCCATCCAAGCCATTCATCGTTGGCTAGTGGAGACTCACCCCAGCAAGATCCCTATTGTGTTTTTTGGGCTATGTGATGGTGCCACAGCGAGCATTTTCGCTATGAAAGACTTGCCAGTTGCTGGCGCAATTCTGTTGAACCCATATTTTAGGGATGAATCAGAACACGCCAAAGCCGTGTTGAATCAGCATTATTTACCTCAATTAGCCAACAAAGAGGCTCTGATGAGCCATTTGAAACACCCATGGCGACTCCCCGGTAAAATTTTAGGGTTGATACAACAATGGTGCTCGTCCAAACGCGGCACCACTAACCCTCAAACCGTTCAAATATTGGAAGCCATGGCTCGCTTTTCGAACCCATGTTTACTGGGTTTTAGCGGCAACGACTTTACTGCGACACAAGCAAAAAACCAGCTTCAAAGCTGGCTCGATACTCAGCCCGAGAATGTGAGCGTGACAACTTTTGAAAACGCTGACCATACATTCTCGAATACAATTTTTAAACAATCTTTAATTAAGTGCATAATAGACTTCTTAACGTCGAACGCGTTGTGCAAATTAGGAAATATTGAGGCAAGGTCATGAAAGGACTAATCAAACCCATCGCAGCAGCAGTACTCATTGGCCTTGCTGGCTGTGGTGCAGAAAAATCAACGGAAGAGTACTTGGCAAGCGCCAACAGCTACCTTGCGTCAGACAACACCGCAGCAGCGGTCATCGAATTGAAAAATGCGGTAAAGCAATCACCGGAAAACGTAGAAGCGCGAACTATTTTGGGCGATATCTACTATGCCCAAGGTTCTTATCTCGCAGCGGAAAAAGAATACCGTAAAGCCTTAACTGACGAGGCAGACTCAAACGAACTAGCTCCCAAACTGGCGCTCACTTTTTACAAACTCGGTAAAAATAAAGAATTGGATAACCTTATCCAAGACACGCCTCGACTAGATACAGGCCCAAGTGCCACTCTTTCTGCGATTCACGCATTAAGCTACTTTAACCGTGGCGATGTCGAAAAAGCAGAAGATGCGCTGTTAATCGCCGAGCAACAACAATCTGAGAACATTTATACCAAGCTTGGCCAAGCCGCTCTGCAGGCTTCAACATCTTCAAAAGAAGATCGTGAGCAACGCGTCGATATAGCAATTAATACTGTGAATGAAGTTTTGGCAGTGGAACCAAGCAATGTTGAAGCAAACCTCATTGCTGGCCACCTCAAAATGGCGAAAGCCGATTTTGCAGGTGCACAAACATCATTTGAAACAGTGGTTGAACTTGTTCCAGAAGCGGTACAAAACCAGCTCTACTTGGCACAAAGTCTCATCAAACAAAATAAATTTGATGAAGCCGAACCCTATGTCGACAAGTTGTTGAAGTTGTCGCCTCAACACCCTCTCATCAACGAATTCAAAGCTCGTATTGCATACGCGCGCCAAGACTTTAGCGAAGCCAAAGCCGCATCAGAAATGGCGGTGCAGAATGGCAGTACCAACATGACGGCATTTGTTATTGCTGGTATTTCATCGATGAAAGACAACCAGTATGAGCAAGCTTATCGCTACTTGTCTCGCGTTCAAGGCAGCTTGCCAGACGACCACATGATCAATCGCTTGTATGCCTATCTTCAATTACAGTTGGGCTACGTTGATCAAGCCACCGAAACACTCGATCGTCTAACAGACTTGCAAGACTCCGATGCCATGCTGTTCGCAACAGCAACGTCAGAGCTCACTAAAGCCGGTAAAGAGAAAAAAGCCCTCTCATACGCAGAGAAAGCGGCCTCATTGGATGAAACCGGTGCGAATACGGTGAAGTTGGGTATCTTGAAATTAGCCAATCAAGATTCGTCGGGTATTACAGAGCTCGAAAGTGCGCTGAATACCAACCCTGACCTAATCGAAGCTCGCTTAGCTTTGGTATATAGCTTACTCAACCAAAACAAGCCCGATGAAGCTCGCAAAGCGGCCGATGATTTAATCCAATTACATCCGGACGACTCTAGAGGTTACACACTCAAAGGCTTAGTCGAGAAGTTACAAGGAAATGGTGATCAAGCGATTGCCTTACTGGACCAGGCGCTCGAAATTTCTGCCAATGATCCGATTGCCTTACTGAGTAAATCTAACGTTTACATGGAGCAAGACAAAACCGAAGAAGCTTTTGCCATTGCAAAGCAAAACATCCAGTACAACGCAGAACGCTCCTATGTTGTTCGCAACTTTATGGCTGCAGCGGGACAACTCGACCGTGGTGCCGAAGCTACCGAGTGGGTGAAGCAACTCTATGATGCAGACTCCAACAACGCGAATCTACTATGGGCATACGGTGTTGGACTTGCAGCAAGCAACCAAAAAGAACAAGCCATCGAATTGTTAACATCCGTTCCAGAAGAAAAACAAATTCCGCCAACACGTCAGTTACTAGGTGATTTGTATATTCAAACCAACCAGCTAATTAAAGCCGAAGATGTTTACAAAACATGGGTGGAGCTCAACCCAGATAGTAAACAGGCACACCAACGCTTGATTGCATCAAATGAATTACAGCACGACTATTCTGACGCGCTACAAAATGCAAAAGCCGCAATTCGAGAATTTCCTGCTGACTCATCATTTCAGTTGATACTGGCAACCATGCTGTTTGAGAACGATCAAGTTCGTGCTTCTCGCCTTGCGATTGAAGACATGGATGATGAGACTGCACAGCACCCAGTTGCAGTGCGCTTACAAGCTCGTATTGCGCTTCATCAAAAAGATTTCGACAAGGGTATTGAGCTTTGGAGACAATATTACGAAATGCGTCCTACGGTTCGTAATTTGACGTCTCTGGCGGATGTTTATGAACTTACAGGCAACTCAGAAAAAGCCATTGAAGTGATCGAAGCAGATATGGGGAACTTTACAAATACCACCCCATCTCACTTGAAGTTAGCCCATTTGTACATGGGGACTGATAGCGCAAAATCAGCACAACACTATGAAGCGGTGTTAGCCGAAAACCCTGGTAACGTCATGGCACTGAATAACTTGGCTTGGCTGCACTTAGAGGAAGGTCAATTTGGCCCTGCCAAAGAATATTCTGAACGAGCTTATAAAGCGGCAGGGAAACACCCCGCAATTGCTGATACATATGGCTTTGCATTGCTTAAGACGGGCAACAGTGCAAAAGCATTGGAAGTTTTACAAACAGCATATGAAGCAGATAGCAGTAACCAAGAAATTGCCATCCACTATGCTGCGGCTCTAGTTGCTAACAGCCAAAAAACTCAAGCCAAGCAGGTTCTAAGCACCACGACTCCTCCTACAGAAGCACTGGAAACGCTTAAAGCGGAATTAATGAGCCAGCTATAAGCTGTGACACATTCTTAAGACCACAAAAAAGCCGCTTTCCAAGCGGCTTTTTTGTGGTCTTTGCATTTTTATTTAAATAAGCGTACCTGCCGAGCATCTACATCGTCCGAGTCCAGCTTGACACTAAGGCGCGCCTCCCGACCATCTTTTTCAATATGCTTATCGATCACGGCATACAACTTCTTAAACCCATCAGGCAAGGAACGATGCAGCATTTCAGCATTAATGTAATAAGGTGCACGCTTACCGTGATACTCGATGGCAGGCCCCAGTTGGCGAAATTTAACACCAATGAAAGCCATACTCCGTGCCAGACGAGGTTCCATCATTACAAAAGCATGTTTATGTTCACTGTGAATCGCCAATGATCCAGCTGCCAGATATAAACCAATCGCTAAGAATGGAAAACAGCGCAACTCTTCAGCAGAGTAGCTTGTTTCGTTAATAGCACCGGTAGCTGCGCCCTTGAAGCGGTCGGTATTACGACGCCTAAATTGAGCAGGTACTGCCAATCGGGATATTTCACAGATATCTTTACGCGCAAAGTCGCTTGGCTTTAAATCGGCCCCCTCAAAAGCATGAGCACAATACTTCTCAATCGGCAGCAACTCATCTTCTTCTTGCGGAGCAACCACCCGTACCGTTCCAGCATAATCTTTTGATGACCTGTGCTGCATCAAACAATAGCGGCTGTACTTGTCGAATTCATCCGATTCTTTAGCATCATCTCTAGGAGCCTCAAATTCGAGCTCCTCACAGTAAACTTGATGCCGAATACGGTATACAGCCGACACTGTATCTTTTCTATAAGCGACTTGGGGTAAGAGAAATTCTGAAAAGTGCTTTGCTATTCGGGTACCTTCACGATTAATCATAACTTTAATCGCAATGTTAACCAATGGTCCGATGATGGGCATGGCCGCGTACCGCTTGAGCTTTTTATTCATCTACCTGATGACTCCTACTTCCTTATGTTTCATATATTGTGGCATGTAATTGAGCTCATAAATGTTAAATACTTAATAACATTGTTAATTAACTGTAGCACTCGCAGAATTCGATCACTATTCGATGTCAAAATATTTTACAAGTTTTATACGCAGCTCACGACCAAAAACCAGAAGAATACAATTTACCCTTAATAAACAACACATTAAAAACTTGGCACGCACAATGCTTTAAGTTAACCGAGCATTAACAAATTTCTTGAAGAAGCAGTCACTGCTTCTCGAACTGACTAAAAAGATAGTGGAGTAAATTATGTTACGGAAAATAATGACAGCAGCATTCGCTTTAGCAGTAAGCGCTACAGCATCAGCAAGCGTGATCAACATTGGTGGCGTTGAGTTTGAACCAAGCGGCAACAACATTTCATCAGGTCAAGTATTCCAAGAATTGAATCCAGATGGTTCTTTCACTACTTGGGGTTTGATTGACGAAACTGATTATAACTGTGTTGGTTGTGAACTAACTTTCGTTGCATCTGCTGCAGGCGGCGCTAACGTTGTTGGCACTAAAGTAGACGGCGGTAATGTTTCAAACGCATATGCTTCTTTCAGCCTGAAAGTTTACGTTGATTATGCAGAAAACTTCTCTGCAGGTGATTCTTCTAAATCAGAAGACGGCGACCTTTGGTTGGAACTTGCTGGTCACTCAACTGACTTGACTGACTTAGGTTTTGCAGGCGTGATGGGTTCTTTCATCGGCGACTTGGCTACAATCAACGGTAACCCAATCTTCTTGTTGGGTCGCGGTATCTTAGACGTAGTTGGCGGCTTGGCTGCAAGCAACTTCGACACTGATACTCAGTTTGACGGTTCTGATCTTCAAACAACAGTTGCTTTCCCTAACAACAGCGTGACTGGTGGTGTAGTTGTTTCTGAAGGTACTGGTAGCTTCTCTGGCCAATCTATTCCAGAGCCAGCTTCTATCGCTTTGTTAGGTTTAGGTCTTTTAGGTTTTGCTGGCGCAGCTCGTCGTCGTAAAGCTTAATTCCTGACTCTACTTAGTCTCTCTGAAAAAGCCGCCTTTATGGCGGCTTTTTTGTGTCTAAAGCACGCGGCTAAGCTGCATTTCCTGAAAGGAACAACATCGAATTTATGCTATGTTGAGCAACAGCTTTCATGGCAAACATCAAACAGTGGCAAACACCTTCAAGGAAGAGAGTTCTTAGCGTGGCAGGTTTTATCAAGAAGTACTTAGTCGTCACAGGCATTCTGATTAACATCTCACTATTGTGGGTTGTATTCGCTAAGCCTGATTTTTACTGGGGTCTACAAAAGTCCGTTGAAAAAAATCTACGTAAGACCGCTCCCCCAGTAGCCAATGTTATCTTTGGAGAAGTCATCCGCTATTCACTTAAGGATGATCTAAAACAACTTGGATTTGATCAATGGAGCCCAAAACCCGCGCTTCCAACATCGTCCAACATCATTCGTTCCGATCAATTTAAGTCACTCCAAGCCGCTTCAAATGCATTATCAAGTGGCGATACTCTCCAGATCAGCCAAGGCACATATCAACAGGCATTTATTGTCAAAGCAAATAACGTCACAATTGAGGGGCTCGGACATGTTGTTTTGGAATCAGCCATCGTTGATGGAAAAGGCGCAATTGTTTCCAAAGCTAACAATCTCACTATCCGAAATATCGAATGCCGAAATATTAAAGCAAAAGCACAAAATGGCGCTTGTGTTCGGTTTCACGGTAAAAATTTATCGTTAGAGCATGTTTACTTTCATAGTGGCCAACAAGGCCTTCTGACATCAAATAAAGCCGGTAAGATCATCATTGAAGACAGTTGGTTTATTAACCTTGGAAAGAGTGGAAGAGCACATGGTATTTACGTGGGTAGCGATACGGAGCTCTATATTTCTGACTCGGTATTTTTAGGTGCCAAAGATCAAGGCCATGAAATCAAGTCACGCGCATCACGTACTCTGATTCAACGAAGCATTATTGCATCGCTATCAGGGTTCGACAGTCGATTAATTGATATTCCAAATGGTGGCGAGTTGTTTATTTTGGAATCGATACTTGAACAGGGCCCACGTTCAGTCAATGAAACGGCGATTGGTTACGGGCTAGAGGGTAAAAAATACTCATTAAACACAATCAAAATGCGTGACAACATCATCATTCTAGAGCGCGATGGTAAGAACAACTTACTGCATTTAAAAAATCCTGATACCGCAGTTGTGGCTTCATCCAATCTTGTTATCTCAAGCCAAACAACAAACCTGCCAGGCCTTAATTTTGTCTTTGACTCAAGAGCAGAGGCTAAATTAGCGCCATACCCTCATCTACCTCCCCTTCCCAAGCACCCATAAAAAAGCCCCGCCGAAATGGCGAGGCTCACTCAGTATTTTTAGAGGGCTATGTCAGCCCTACACATATGATTACAGTACGTCTACAGCGTTCAAATCTGAGAATGCTTGCTCTAAGCGAGTCACCATTGATACTTGAGCATGGCGCAACCAAACGCGTGGATCATAGTATTTCTTGTTCGGTGAATCATCGCCATCTGGGCTGCCGATTTGACCTTGCAAGAATGCTTCTTTGTCGATGTAGTATTCACGAATACCGTTCCAACAAGCCCACTGAGTATCTGTATCGATGTTCATTTTTATCACACCGTAACCGATAGACTCTTGAATTTCTTCTTGTGAAGAACCTGAACCACCGTGGAATACGAAGTTCAATGCATTCTTCTCAAGACCATACTTCTCAGACACATAAGTTTGTGAATCACGAAGAATAGTAGGAGTCAGTTTCACGTTACCTGGCTTGTAAACGCCGTGAACGTTACCGAAAGATGCAGCAATCGTGAAGTTAGGGCTAACCGCATTCAATGTTTCATATGCATAAGCAACTTCAGATGGTTGAGTGTAAAGTTTAGACTCATCCATATCTGTGTTATCAACACCGTCTTCTTCACCACCAGTACAACCGAGTTCGATTTCTAGTGTCATACCCATTTTGCTCATGCGAGCGAGGTATTTAGCACATGTTTCAATGTTCTCTTCAAGGCTTTCTTCTGAAAGGTCGATCATGTGAGAGCTGAACAATGGCTTGCCTGTTTCTGCAAAGTGTTTTTCACCCGCGTCAAGCATACCGTCAATCCAAGGCAATAATTTCTTAGCCGCGTGGTCGGTGTGCAAGATAACTGGTACACCATACGCTTCAGCCATATTGTGAACATGCTTAGCGCCTGAGATAGCACCCAAGATCGCCGCTTGTTGGCCTTCACCTTTAAAACCTTTGCCAGCAAAGAACGCAGCGCCGCCGTTTGAGAACTGAACCACAACAGGAGACTTAACTTTTGCGGCAGCTTCTAATACTGCGTTAACTGAATCTGTACCAATGCAGTTCACTGCTGGTAGTGCGAAACCTTTTTCTTTTGCTATTGCGAAGACTTTACTTACGTCATCACCAGTTAATACGCCTGGTTTAACAACATCAAAAATGTTCTGTGACATGATGTTTATCCTGTTGGGTTGATAAATATAAATTGTGTATTTTTGAAACTAGTTTAGTCGAAAGCTTTCAGTAAAACCTAAACTTCTTTGAGCCAAACCAATATCGTGTTCTTGATCATACTGCGATAACCTTTAAATCAACTAAATCACAGTGACGTATTCAGTCAATATTGTGACCGAAAGTGCTGAATAATCAACAATCGGACGCGTCATCAGCGTTAATTTCAATTTCAGGTATTCCGCCCAGAGTAGTCACTTGAATGTACGTCAAACTGCAATTCGACGTGTTCTTGTCCTGCCCTGCTGGCCAAATAGTGATGCTATCGTTATTCGGGAAGTCCTCTTCCATAATCCAATCGTCTTCATTGATGTTCAACGCGAATGTCATTTCTTCGACTTCAGCCTCAAGAAAACCATATCGGACTTCAATCGTTGTGCCATCGATATCAATGGGTGTATTCGGATTTGTTTCTAACCCTGCAAACACGGCTTTACCAAATACGAGAGAGTTAGCGCCATTAATGGCTCCTTTAAACCCTTCCAGCGTAGATAAAGTGGCATCATCTTGAATATTGATAAAGCGTGGGGCAGCAACCACTGCCAAGATCCCCAAGATAACGACGACAACGACTAGTTCAATCAACGTAAATCCACGCTGAGAACCTTGAAGTTTTTGCATAACGATTTGCACAGCTCACTACTTATAATTTGCTTAGCTTTCTATTTTAGAGCGCTACTTTCAACCTCTAAAATAGAAAAACGGGAGTCAAGCTCCCGTTCAATCAGAAGCAGTTAACCTTTTGCTCTTTCTTCTAACATCGCTACTGCTGGTAACGTTTTGCCTTCTACAAACTCTAAGAAAGCACCGCCACCGGTAGAAATGTAAGAAATTTGATCTTCAATACCAAATATATCAATTGCTGCGAGCGTATCTCCACCGCCAGCAATTGAGAAAGCGTCAGACTCAGCAATTGCGCGAGCAACCACTTCAGTACCTTTACGGAAGTTAGGAAATTCAAAAACACCTACTGGACCATTCCAAATGATCGTCTTAGCATTTTTTAAAATATCAGCCATTGCTTGTGCTGAATCATCGCCTAAGTCCATGATTTCTTCGTTATCTTGAACTTCACTCGCTGACTTCACTGTTGCCGGCGCAGTCTCAGAGAACTCTGTACCCGTACGAACATCTGTTGCAACTGGAATATCACAGCTTGCCATTAAGCGTTGAGCTTCAGGAATCAAGTCTGCTTCGTACAGCGATTTACCTACGTTATGACCTTTGGCTGCAACGAAGGTATTCGAGATACCACCACCTACCACGAGTTGATCCGCAATTTTAGATAATGAATCGAGTACTGTAAGTTTAGTCGATACTTTTGAACCGCCAACAACTGCAACCATTGGGCGCGCTGGATTGTCCATTGCTTTGCCAAGTGCTTCTAACTCACCTGATAATAGTGGGCCAGCACAAGCAACTGGTGCATTCATGCCAACACCGTGAGTTGACGCTTGTGCACGGTGAGCCGTACCGAATGCGTCCATGACGAAAATGTCACACAATGCAGCATACTGCTTAGACAATGCTTCGTCGTTTTTCTTTTCGCCTTTATTGAAGCGAACATTTTCTAAAACAACAACTTCGCCAGTGTTAAGTTCAACACCATTCACATAGTCTTTTTCCAGACGCACTGGAACATCTAACGCTTCATTTAAGTAATCAACCACAGGCTGCAAAGAGAACTCATCTGCGTACTCGCCTTCGGTAGGGCGACCCAAGTGCGACGTCACCATAACTTTTGCACCTGCGTCTAACGCAATTTGAATTGTCGGAATTGATGCACGGATACGTGCGTCAGATGTGACCTTGCCGTCTTTTACTGGCACGTTTAGGTCAGCACGGATAAACAGACGCTTGCCTGCCAAATCCAAGTCACTCATTTTCAATACGGACATGATGGTTCCTCTAGAATTGCTTCGTTATGGGGGCGAACCTAAGCGGTTCAAATCAAGTATTGGCGCATCAATGCTGCACCTTTTTATTGCGCCGAGTTCAACTTAAAGAGCTTAGTCTAGTAGAACCAGATGACAGCGCAGTGAAAATATTTGCTCTCGTAATACGAGATCTTATGGCTAACGGCGGCATTATGTTACAAATGAACAAAATCGTAATTGATTTACATCAGAGATGTATCACACTTTGGTTCGGATCAAATGTTAATTTGCTTACTAATCTTGGGGTTAAACATTATAAATCAACCCGCGCTATATAATAAAGTGCAACAGCCTTGCTGCAAACTCTCAATATAGGCATCAGACCAGTCGTCATTAATTCGTTACAAAACAACACTTCAACCTTTAAAACCAAGCGCTTGAGTATCAATGTCCTTTGATATTTACCAAATGATAAACACCTAGTAATTTAGGGAGGATATAACTAGAATAGACGTCTAGACGTAAATACGTATAAACTTCTAATTATTGGGATGCATACTCATGGCAAAACACTTGTTCACCTCAGAATCAGTTTCTGAAGGACATCCGGATAAGATAGCCGATCAAATTTCTGATGCCGTACTCGACGCTATTATTCAGCAAGATCCGAAAGCTCGCGTAGCTTGTGAAACTTATGTAAAGACCGGCATGGTGATGGTTGGCGGCGAGATTACTACCGAAGCTTGGGTCGATATTGAAGAGCTTGCTCGTAAAACGGTTCGTGAAATTGGATATACCCATTCAGATATGGGCTTCGACGCAGATTCATGCGCAGTGTTAAACGCGATTGGTAAACAATCTCCTGATATTGCACAAGGTGTTGATCGCGATGACCCGCGCTCACAAGGCGCCGGCGACCAAGGTTTAATGTTTGGCTACGCGAGCAACGAAACTCAAGAGCTGATGCCTGCTCCAATTACTTATTCGCACAAATTGGTGAAACGCCAAGCTGAAGTTCGTAAAAATGGCACTTTACCTTGGCTTCGGCCTGATGCCAAAAGCCAAGTCACGTTTGCCTACGAAAACGGTAAACCTGTTGGTATTGATGCCGTTGTATTGTCTACTCAGCACTGCGACTCAGTGAACCAGAAAGACTTAATCGAAGCGGTACAAGAAGTCATTATTAAACCTGTATTACCTGCGGAATGGTTAAATAAAGACACGAAGTACTTCATTAACCCAACCGGACGTTTTGTTATTGGCGGCCCAATGGGCGATTGCGGTTTAACCGGGCGTAAGATTATTGTCGATACCTATGGCGGCATGGCTCGTCACGGTGGTGGTGCATTCTCAGGTAAAGATCCTTCTAAAGTCGATCGAAGCGCAGCTTATGCAGCACGTTATGTTGCTAAAAACCTGGTCGCAGCAGGTTTAGCAGACCGCGCTGAGTTACAAGTATCTTATGCGATTGGTGTAGCAGAACCCACTTCTATTAGTATTGACACCTTTGGTACCAGCCAGTACGACGAAGAAACTCTGGTTCAACTCGTTCGTCAACATTTCGATCTTCGCCCTTACGGCCTACAAGAAATGCTCGACTTAGCGCGTCCGATTTATCAAGAAACAGCAGCCTATGGTCACTTTGGCCGAGCTCAATTTCCTTGGGAAGCGACGGATAAAGTAGAAGCACTCAAAGCCAGTATTAAATAACGCTCTGAATGGTTCAACATTCTAAAAGCCCAGTTCCGACTGGGCTTTTTTGTGTCTACTGTTTCCGACGTTTATGGATAAGAATGCACTGCCTCTGCGCCAATTTTAATGCAACTCATTGATGATCGCGGATTCGGCGTGCTTCACTAAGACTGGCTTGATTGTAGACATCAAACCAAGCATCTAACCGCACACCCTCGTTTGACCACCCCGCTACGTCTAACACTCTTGCTGCAACTTCAGCGGTTGCAAGTTGGTAGTCATGGGAAGCCTTTCTTAAAGCAAACCGTGACATTTCAGAGGGGTTAAACGATAGCAGCGGAAACTCATTTAAATAGGCGCTTTTTCGGAACATTTTACGCGCTTCTCGCCAACTACCATCTAAGAGAACAAACAGAGGTTGCTTGTGATTTGGAAGTGCGGGAACATGCTCAAACACAGCTCGTTCTGATTCTGCATAATCGCCGGGGAACACTACGAACGGCTGCACATCAGGCGCGTTTAACTGTGACAGTAGTGTCGGATCAACGTCAGTGCGAGACCATTGATAAGCACTGGTCTGCGCCACCACATCGCCTATAAGCCAACCGCTATTGCTGGGTTTAAAGACTTCGCCCTGATACATCAACAATATGATTTGCACCGAAGCCTCTGGCATCGGTCGCAAGTGGCAAATACACTTTAAAGGCGGCAACCGACAATCGGCGCATCTAACACTATGGCTGCCACGCCCAATATAGGGCCGCGTGCTCCGCTGCTTATTGATTTCATACAATTGGCGAACTGCATTCATAGCCAAGGCCAACCCATTTAGTGTTTTTCAATAGCTCATTATAAAGAGCAATTGCATTGAGTACGATCGCTGCATCTTACCACTCGTGTAGTGTGGCTAAAAGTTGCCTTATGATTTACTTGATAAAGCCGCTCCCGCCCCCATATCTGCTAGCATAGACTTATGATGACTTGCGATTGATCGACATTGGCTACCACACGCATTTTTCACCCAGAACAGCTCATAGCGCAGCAAGCCCTGCAATTAAGTGATAGCGCAGCAGGCCATGTGGCTCGCGTATTGCGCATGCGCTCAGGCGAACAAATCCACCTCTTTGATGGCTCTGGTGGTTACTATTCTGCGATACTCACCGATGTAGCAAAACGTACCGTTCACGTACAGTTAGGCGATCACGTGCAAACTCACAATGAATCGCCACTAAAAGTACACATCGGCCAAGGCATCAGTCGCGGCGACAAGATGGACTTTACCATTCAAAAAGCAGTTGAATTGGGTGTGTCTGCCATTACTCCGCTGTTTACCGAACGTTGTGGGGTAAAGTTGCATGCCGATCGCTGGCAAAAAAAATTGGCGCATTGGCAGCAAGTAGCGATTAGTGCCTGTGAGCAATCCGGACGTAATATAGTGCCCGAAATACACAAACCTGCGGCACTCGAAAACTGGGTATCACAACCATCAGACGAGCTAAAACTCAACCTTCACCCGAGCGCAAAGTTTGGCATCTCCGGTCTTGAACAACCAACGCACGGTGTTCGCCTGGTCATTGGCCCTGAAGGTGGGCTAAGTGATTCAGAGATTGAGTTAAGCAAACAACATGGCTTTCAAAGCGTTCTTTTGGGCCCGCGAGTATTAAGAACAGAAACAGCAGCACTGACCGCTCTCACTGCGCTACAAGTTAAATTTGGCGACTTAGGCTAAGGATATATAATGACAGTTCAACTCGGTATCGTGATGGACCCAATTGCGGGTATTAACATCAAGAAGGACTCAAGCTTTGCCATGCTATTGGCTGCTCAAGCCCGTGGCTGGGACCTTTGGTACATGGAAATGAATGACTTATATCTCATTCAAGGCGAGTCCCGAGCAACAATGCGTAAACTTGTTGTCAAAGAAGATGCCAACCATTGGTATTCATTAGGCGACGCACAAGACAAGCCTTTAGACGATCTAAACACCGTGTTGATGCGTAAAGATCCACCATTCGATACTGAATTTATTTACGCCACATACATGCTTGAACGCGCCGAAGAGCAAGGCGTGTTGATCGTCAATAAACCTGCTAGCTTACGAGACTGCAATGAAAAACTTTTTACCGCATGGTTTGCAGAGCACACGCCTACCACGCTAGTCACACGTAATTCATCTCAAATTAAGGCGTTCTTGAAAGACCATCAAGATATTATTCTCAAGCCGTTAGACGGCATGGGCGGTGCATCTATATTTAGAGTAAAGCAGGATGATCCAAACATCGGTGTCATCTGCGAAACACTTACGCAGCACGGCAGTCAATTCGCCATGGCACAAAATTTCATCCCACAGATCAAGGACGGCGATAAACGCATTCTTATGATCGACGGAGAACCTGTACCTTATTGCCTTGCTCGTATTCCGGCCAACGGTGAAACGCGCGGAAACTTGGCAGCCGGCGGGCGTGGAGAAGCTCGCCCCCTATCCGATTCCGATTGGGCAATTGCTCGTTCCGTAGGGCCTGAATTAAAGAAGCGCGGCCTTATATTTGTTGGGCTTGATGTCATTGGGGATAAACTCACAGAAGTAAATGTGACAAGTCCCACATGTATTCGTGAAATCGAGAGCGCCTACGGCATCGATATTGCGGGTCAACTGATGGATGCAATCGAAAAAAAGATGAATTAGCCAAATAGGGTGGCACACTTTCATGCATCGCATGTGTCGCCGCTATTTTTTCAAGGGTCAATTACTGCCATAATAGCCCTATCAGTCGACTAAAGAAGCAGCCTATGGATAATCTTCAAGGCCAATTGCTCATTGCAATGCCTTCACTTGAGGACCCCTACTTTCAGCGCTCCGTAACCTATGTTTGCGAGCACAACGAAGAGGGTGCTATGGGCCTGGTGATCAATCAGCCTATCAAAAATCTTAACTTGTCCGAGTTGCTCGAAAAAGTGCATGACTTGCACCGCGATGACTTGTCTTCCGACAGCTTGAAGCAACCGGTATTTGCTGGCGGTCCAGTTAATCAAGAACGCGGATTCGTACTACATACTTCTCAGCCTGGCTGGGCGTCGAGCATGGTATTGAACGATGATCTAATGATCACAACGTCGAAAGATATACTGCAGATATTGGGCACTGACCTAGAACCTAGCAAATATCTTGTAACGCTTGGCTATGCGGGTTGGGACGCAGGGCAATTAGAACAGGAAATAGCTGATAATTCATGGCTCATCATTCCTGCTGATCAAAACATTATTTTTGAGATAGATGCAGAACATATGTGGGAAGCTTCAGGCCGAACCTTAGGTATAGACATCGCCCAGATTAGCACTCAGTCGGGTCATGCCTAATGGCGAATGTAGGCCAACGTACACTGCTCGGTTTTGATTTTGGCACCAAAAGCATTGGCGTAGCAATTGGGCAAGAGATCACTGGAACAGCCTCACCAGAGGCAGCAATCAAAGCCACCGACGGCATACCTGATTGGGACATCATTGGCTCATTACTCAAAGAATGGCAGCCCGATTTAGTGGTGGTTGGCCTGCCGTTAAATATGGATGGCACGGAGCAAGAATTGACATTGCGGTCTAAGAAGTTCGCCAATCGTATTCACGGCCGTTTCGGTGTGCCCATAAAGCTACACGATGAACGCCTGACCACAGTCGACGCAAAAGCTCGATTGTTTGAAATGGGTGGTTTTAAGGCGCTTTCTAAAGGAAAAGTGGATAGCGTATCTGCGGTTCTTATCATCGAAAGTTACTTCGAATCTCTATGGAGTTGCAATTAACGTGCGCTAGTAACTACGCTTGACAGCCTGCTTAAAGCAGGCTTTTTTGTATGCGAAAACTGATAAATATGCGTGCAGCTAGAATGCCAAGACAAGGACGTTTGTGCATATAACGAAATCCGTAAACGCAAAAAAGCCCGACTCTTACGAATCGGGCTTTCTCTGAAAAGGTGCCTGGCGGTGACCTACTCTCGCATGGGGAAACCCCACACTACCATCGGCGCGATTG
>NZ_JAMQGP010000012.1 GCF_023703465.1 Echinimonas agarilytica
ACTAAAACACAACGGGGAGTTCAACATGCAACAATCCGCTCCATGGCAGCACAACTCAAATCAACACGTTTATATAACGAAAGCTACTTCGCTCTGATTGCGACTTTAAATGACTTAGTTCAACGAAGCATGACGTTATTTACCTAGATCCCATGTTTCTTCATTGGCAAAAATCCGCGCAAGTCAAAAAAGAAATGCGCCTATTTCAACACCTCGTTGGCCCCGACGAAGATGCCGATACACTCCTTCACATCGCACTTCAACATGCAACAAAGCGAGTTGTGGCGAAAAGGCCCAGTTATGCGCCTCCGCTGGCTGCCATAAAACCGCAACATAAAATTAGTACAAAGAACAACCGATTCGACGTTTACATGAACCTTTGACGTGCATCTGGCGACTTAACCCACCTCAAATGGCAAACACCAACACATGATGCGCACCTAATTTAAACATTATCTAAATTTTCGGAAAACAACACGAAACCGGCAGACAACAAACTCAACACCACTTCGGCCTTTTTCAAAAACGCCGTCAACAACATAATTAACACTTGCAAGACAATAGCTTACAGAAAAACCAAAAGAACAATATGGCTTTTTTAGGTGCCTACCCTCCCCAAAATCCACCCCAAGCACATCCCGTTAATCTAAAATTTTATTTGTTTTTACAGTTTTTTTTTGGTTCGAAACTAAATCAGATCCGTCTCTCAGATTTACCCACTAAGCCTGCATCTAATACAGAGGAATAAACACAACTTTCGAACCACGATTGAGGACAGGAAATGTTCAAGCGGCACATTCTTGCAAGGTCAATACAAAAATGTATATGGACCACTATGGCACTTTCGCTTGCAGCCCCCTTGGCGCAGGCGCAAGACTCAGAACAAACAGAAGAAGAACCTGAAGTCATTCAGGTCACCGGTGTTCGTAGTTCGCTACGTGACGCAGCTTTCATGAAAAAAAGCGCAGATCAAATCATGGATGCCATCTCGGCTGAAGACATTGGTCAGCTACCCGACAACAACATTGCCGAAGCACTGCAACGTGTGACTGGCGTACAAATTAACCGAGACGAAACAGGCCAAGGCTCTGGCTTTCAGGTACGCGGACTGTCTCAAAACCGGGTAGAAATTAATGGCCAAGGCATGGCGAGCGGCGGCGATGAACGTTCAAACAATTTTAACGCCGTAGACTCCGCGCTATTTTCAAAAATTGAAGTCATTAAATCGCCCACCGCCGACATGGTCGAGGGTGCGTCAGGTGCAACCATTCGGTTACATACCTTCAAACCGCTTGATTTTAAAGAGCAAACGGTCAACGTGTCGGCGCAAACGACCAAGGATGAGCTGGCTGATGATTGGGGTGGCAAAGCCACATTCATGGGTACCAAAAAATTCGATTGGGGAGATTGGGGCGAGTTCGGTTTTTTATTCAACTCAGCACTGGAGAAAAGCTACCGCGAATCACATACGTTCAATAGTAATTGGGCGCCTATGATCGATAACCAAATTGCACAAAGCTCACAGCTCGCCGGTAAAACCATTTTTAGACCGGACAACATTCAGCTTGAGCAAAAACCCTACGAAGATGACCGCGTATCCTTGGATCTCGCCTTGCAATGGCGACTCAATGACCGCGTGGAGTTTGCCGCCAGCGCCACCCACATGGAGTTGGAGCGAAGCTACACCAAACAAGGATTAAGCTACCGCACCAATAACGACCGCAATTACTTTATGGATCGCGATCTTGATGGGACCGATTTTGACGAAAGCCTAAGCATGCTCTCAGGGTGGAGTCGTACAGCCAATGCTGGCGAGCTATACATTGGCAACCCGGAAGAAGTCGCTAAAGGCGGCGCAGCAGACTATCAACAATACACAGGCGAGTTAGATCGCTACTTAATCCAAACCGCTGTCGTAACGCCTAAGGGCGATCTCTACAATCCACCTGCTCAAGTTCAGTACGGCTCCAATGATGAGGATCTAGTCCAAGAAAATTACCAGCTAAACACCAAAATTCACTGGACAGATGACCTGGCAATGGATTTTGTCTACGCCTACGCTAAATCCGAGAAAAACGTCGAATCCTACACCATGAATATGGGCGCAGGCCAAATTCAATCCGCGGTAGATAGCGACTATGTGCCTGAAAATGAAGATGACGTTGTTTATAACTTGTCAGCAGCGAATGTCTTCTTCGACTATGCCGCCCCAGGCGATTTACCAGCAGTAGGTATTCTCACGGGTGATGGTACATTCAGCGACATGTCAAATGCACTGCTCAATCCCGACATCTACACCATAAGCAGCTTCTGGGGCAGCGAAACAACCCATAAAAACGAGATGGATTCGTTAGCGCTTGACTTTGATTATGCCCTGGACAACGACTATCTCTCTAAGATTGAATTTGGTGCGCGTTTCGCCAACAACCAAATTAATCGAAGCCGTTACGAACTCCGAAACGCTAACCCTAACAGTACATCCATCACTTCCGACAACTGGCGTGCATACGACCAAGATTTAAGCACGGGCACCATGCTCGGTGGCACCATCGGCTGGAGCAACCCAACCATTAATTGGATGGACCAAATCTTCGAAGAGCAGTACGGCACACAAAACTATATGTCGCGCTTTTTGACGCCCATGGGAGATACCTTCCCCGGTTCCAATAGCTCGACCATTCCCTCGTGGCTTGGCATTGACATGAATCACAATGAAATGAAGCAGCTCATTGCAGATATGTTCCCAGGTCGATCAGATGGCGCAACTTGCACGATTTACGACAAAGATGTTCAGAAAATTTGTACTGATCGCATGATCTATCCAGCGGGTGACGACACCGTTGAGAACAATCGAGAGTATGATTACCTGTTGGAGATACCTGGTGCCGAATTTGTACTGGATCAGAAATATCCATACCTAATTGAAGAGGAAACCAAAGCGGTATATATCAAGGGTAACTTTGAAGGCGAAATATTCGACTATATCGTCACAGGTAATGCGGGTGTTCGTTATATCGAAACAGAAACTAAGTCATTGGGTATGAATACCACCCGTCTAGTTGATGAAGACACATGGCGACCCATTAAAGATTTTGATAACCGCAACGCAGAATACTACACCCCAGCCACCTACAAGGGTAGCTACCATAACGTGCTCCCCTCGTTCAACTTGAACGTACTGCTCACCGACGACATGTTTGTGCGTTTTGCTTATGCCAAAACCATGACACGTCCAAACCCCGTAGATATGTCACCATCATTTAATATTCCAAATTATGGTTACACAGGTAGCGTCGGCAACCCTGCACTCAAGCCAGAGCGAGCCACCAACTACGATATTTCTTGGGAATGGTACCCCAGCGACATTAACCAGTTCAGTGCCGCAGTTTACTATAAACAACTAAAAGACTTCTTAACTTCATCATACACCAACTATATCTCGCCAGAAGACCGAGATAAAAATGGCTTGTTTGATGATCCAGTCACGATTCGGCAACCCATTAATGGTGACAAAGGCACGGTAAAAGGAATTGAACTTGCTGCCACTCATAACATGGACTATCTCCCAGGTTGGCTCAATGGCTTTGGTCTTCAAACAAACTACACCTATACCGACAGTGATCAAGGTTCAGGCTTTAATGAGCTTGATGGTTCAGAACTATCTATTAAAGATTTGTCGCAAAATAGTGCCAACTTCATTCTATTCTACGACAAGTATGGCTTTAACTTCCGAGCGGCTTACAACTACCGAGACGAATCCTACAGCGAAAACTCAACCGCAGGTCCTGACCCAATAATTTACGAACAGTATGACCTTGATGGTGACACTTTATATCGTCGAACAGGTATTTCTTTGCCAGTTTGGAACGATACCTACGAAACTCTCGACCTGTCGATGAGCTATCGCTTCGAAGGCACTACCTTCTTCATTCAAGGCAACAATTTGCTGGGCGAACCTAAACGCCGTTACGTTGGCGATGTCGATACGACCAAACACCTGCTGCGCGAATATAACGAAACCGGCGCTTACTACACCATTGGTATTCGTTCGAGGTTCAACTAATGCAGCAAGTTAATTTTACGAACAGAATTCGGAATAGCATCATGGTTAAAAATAAAACCGAGTCCATACTCAAGTTCAGTGCAACAGCACTAATACTTAGCCTTCTATCAGGCTGTCTAACGGACCTTGATAACGCTGGTGTTGACACTTCAACCAGTACCGATATTGAGCCCATCATCTACCGTGGAGGCTTCGGCTTCACGCGTTATGCAAGAGAAGCTGTTGACGCTGAAACAGGCCAAGTCTCAATTGAATATTTCTATGAACGAAGCGACGTTCCCGCTGACTTTGCAACGCTAATCAATAGTGCAGGAATATACGGCATGAGTGCCGACGCACAGGTCCCCGTACAAGTGGTTTCAGTGAAAGACATAACAAATACCACATACGACCCTCGCATTCGAAAAACAATTATCGCCACGACAGAAGAGTGTATTAAAAGAAATGAAAACACTAAAACGTCCAATGAAAATGCCAAGCTAAGTTGGCAAGAAGCCGTAGCTGATGCTGAAGAAAATGGCCGACCATTGCCAGACGAGCCAACTTATACTGAGTTAGAAGCATGCGATGATATTGATTATATCTACGCACTCATGAGCTACACCCCACTGCTTATTGAAGACGCATTGGATGTGACCAATGAAGGCTTTTTCAAATACCAACTCAAAGCAACGCTAGATATTGACACTAAAGAATATAACGGCACGAATGCCAGCCTCACGTCAGAGCCTGGTCAACTGATGCTCATGACCAATATCACCCCCACTTTTGATTTGAGAGATGACCAATGGGAACGCGCTTATCAAGCTATAATCCAAGTGGGAAATCATACTGATGAATTCATCATCAATACTGCCCTGAGAAACCCTCAAATTGATCCTAAGTCAGAATTTTTAACAAGCAAAAGGAACCTTAAACCCGGCCGTTATTTTGATATGGAGCCTATTACTTTTAGCGGCTTTAACACCAACGCGCCTGTGGTATTAACTAAAACTGGGTCTTTTACTGATTTTGATATTTTCACCGCAGTTGGCAGCAACCTTGATGAAAATTTCAGTCTCTATACGCTGGATGAAGAAAACCCATTGACCATTCGCGCAGGTCAACGGCTTTATATTCGCGTGCAAAGCAAGGAGGGCGATAATCAAAGTTGTGACATTAATGAAGACATACTGAAATACTATGATCAAGAACTTGCCCTAAAAATTGAGGTTGGTGAAGAGGGCACTGAGATAGTTGAAGGCACTGCCGTTGTTCATACACAGCCCATTGACTATTTACCCGGCGCAGACTTAACGTGGCAGTATCCTGTTGCAAAAGGTATTGTGTTGGAAGACAACATGGAGCTTCGTGGTAAGGTCTATACCAGCTATGACCAATTAGAATTCTCCAACAACTGCCGTGTTCCTGATGCCAATATTCCCGATGAATATGACATTACTGAAATAAACATCCACAGCAAAAATACAACAACCGGCGCACTCACCCATATTGGTACGCTGACATCAGATCAATTGATACCGTTAGAAAGTGAGTCTGAATACGTTGAAATCATTAATCCAGAAACAAATGAGCCCGAGTTAAAGCTGCGTAAGGCCTATGCTTGGCAATACCCTGTGCCACTTGTCATTGGCGACAATGCCTTTACGATTGATGCAACCAGCAATTTGACGCGCACCTGGCCCGATGAAGTGGCCCAGCAGGTTGCTATCTCTGAGCCCATCGAAGCAAACACCTACTACGTGAACGACATTGAGAATGTGGGTATTTACCCGTCTTTTTTGGCTAATTCCGTCTTAGAGCAACCCGTCGACCTGACGTTAAACCCAATGGACAACTCACTCTACATCCTAGATAAGAGTGGCAATAACGACGATATTGTGGGTAACCAAGCACCTGGGATTCTCTGGCGTTATGCGCTTCATGGCCGAGACAAAATATCTTGTCTAACCCTACCTTGGTCTTGGCAAGATGCCGGCGTCAATGGTGTTCAATTTAACCATGCCATTTCTAAAGTTGGTGGCGTCGTCATTGGTAGCTCACCCGGCAACCTTGCCTACTATGACAACGACGATTTAGATGGTGACATCAGCCAGTCCAATATGGGGCAATTCCAAACCAACTGGGAAGGCGTTAAACACCCAGGTCACTTTGCCTACAGTGCCGATGGTACTCAGCTCTTTATGACCGCTAAGTCTGACTATAGTTTTGATCCCAAATACCAGGGCATTGTGGGTTTAAAAACACCTAACATTGAAGACTTTGTATTTAAAGGCTTTGGTTCTGGAATTGGTATTATCGCTAAGGAAACAACCTCCAGCGAAGATGCTGCAAGGCTGTATAACAACGCTGTTAGCCTTGACATCTTTAGCCGCCGAGACGCAGCAGAGCTTGACCAAGTGGCCTATAACGAATGGCTTTTGGTGCTCGATGGCAAAGACAATACCGCATCGGGTAACTTTGGCGAAACCTATCTTCGCAAAATTCAGGTAAGAGATAGCTACACGCCTGAAACAGCAGCAGTCAGACAGACGCTCGTTGATTCTCAAGGTAATCCAATACGCCTTTACAAGGCCGATGCAATTGCCGTCTCTAGCAGCCGAGAGAAAGCCTACATCGTTGATAACAAAGATAAACTTATATACGAAGTTGATCTCGCCAATATTGCACAGAGTGACGCGTTAACAGCCACGCTCATCGCCAGCCCAGACCATCCGAATCAACCCACACTTGGCAACATCAAGTCATTAGTGATTGAGGGAGATATGGACTACATGGTCATTGCTGATGTTCAGAACGGGGGAGATTACTCAGCGCTAATAACCATGGATTTGGAGAGCCGTCAAATGGGTTACATCCTCAAAACTAATAACACCCTTGTCGGCGACGAAAGCAAAACTCATTGTGAGCAATAGCTGCAGGTAGAGGCAGGCTACACCTGCCTCTAAGTTTGGACTGAGACAAATTTAATTTGGAGTCATAAATGATTTCTCAATCAAGAAAATTGACCGCGCTAAGCTCCGCACTACTCAGTGTGTTAATGCTTTCAGCTTGCGGTAGTGATAATAGCAAACCCTCGAATAATCGGCAGGAACTGCCTGATCCGATTACATTCCAACAAGCGGGCACCGAAGTTGAACTCAACTATACACTTGCTTCAACTTTACTTGCCGATGAATATAACGGCGAACAGTTAATTGTCAGCTTTGCACCCGATCAAACTGTGGTCACTGGGCTCGGTGAATTCAAAACGCATACCTTCAATTTTGAAGCACCCGCAACCATGATTGCGCCCGATCCCACCAAGTGCCCTTCAGAGGAAGGCTACCTCACTGAAACGCCATACCGCAATAGCATTGCCTATATGGATGTCAATCCAACGGCGCCCGGCAGCGGTCACGCCGATGGCTCTCGTGTCACCTCAGTGATCAATGGGGACGCCATCGCGGCTAAATTTGCCCTGCCGCAGGGCATGTATGACATGACCTTTGAATCGACCCTAGTGTATGCCAACGAAAGCACCGATTTTAAGGTCACAACGCCCAAAGCCTCAGATTTCTTTCCTGATGGCCAGCTCGAGTTCGACTATACCCCTGTGCTCGACTTTCAGCAGCAGTCTAAGCCGGTTGCCGATGGTCAAACGATTCGAATCAAAAGTGCGCTGCCGGTCTTTGGTCTCAGCAATTATTTAAAACATGAATTCATCTTTGAATCAGATGAAACCACATATATTGGCGAAAACGAAAACGAAGAGCCGGTCGTGCTGCCGGTGGCTCGAATCGAAGTATTCGCTGACTCCACGTTCAACGACAATGTTTTACAAGCCTACGGCGCATGTGTACAAAATGCTGATTACCTCGCGGTCACCTTTGAACTGCCTGATTATGTATTTGACCAAACCTATCGCGCACAGCTCACCTGGCAATATGAAGATGTAACCTACGATCTGATTCAAGCGACTGATGACGATGGCCTTCCGATTTGGGAAGAAAACGGTGAACCAGTCATGGTGCCTAAGCTCGACGAGCGCGGGCTTGCCATTGTGCTCAAACGAGAAACTAAAACGCAATACATACCGTTTGAGGTTGTGACTGAAGCCGAAAACCCCGACTTTGACCCCATTGATCCTGATTACTTCGCCAACGACCCACGCAACTCCGATGCAGAGATCAGTACTGAAGAAGCTAAACAGTATATTACATATACCGTCAACTTAACCGGCTACAACACCCAACTGCCTGTTACTGTAGACGGTGCCATGTACGCCATTGATGGTCGCTTCTTCTCAGATCTAGAGGGCGCAATGATAGCGCCAGGGCAAACACTTCAGATCAGAGTTGAATTGCCGGACGAGTACGTCACCGCAGTAAACCCGTGCTTCACCGTGGGGAGCGAGCAATTCTGCTGGACCGTGAAAACCAAGGCAGATCCAAATACTGATATTCTCAGTGCGTCTTTGGAGTTCCCTGCGCCAGTGTCCGCCATTGCTGCAAACACTGTGATATTACGTGGTCATGCCCAACTTAATACAGATGAGAAAAACATTGACGCCTCTGCCCTATTAATTAACGGTAATGCCGTCGACAGCTATGATGCCGCGACCGGTTTATGGCTATACACTGCCGATCTCAGCCAAGTGGCCGATGGCGATGATGTTGAGTATGTGCTCACCTCCAACGTGGACGAATCCATTACCGCTTTTGACCAAATCAACTTGCTACCCCTCAGTGTTTGGGTCACCAAACTTGCTGACGACTCAGTACCATTCCCAGCTAACGCCGGCGAGTTCACAGACTTTGTAGATGTTGCCATTGATGGTCGCGAAGGCTTTCCTGTGTTCTATCTAGCAGAATATGAAGGCATGCAGGTCAGTCAATTCAATATGGTGTCCTCAACGGAAAAGTTAGTCGCACCAACGGCGCTATTTGGGCAAACCAACCAAAACACCATTACGAAGAAGCTTGGTGGCATCACGGTGAATAACCACCGACCAGCCAGCGATGGTAATTACTTAATTCGTCACTCATGGCAAGGCACTTTGCTGGAGGTTTCGGATTTGTCAGCCCCTACACCACTGGCACTGCGCGCAACTGAAGACGCCTATCTTCATCAACTTGGCAACACCATTTGGGATGCCCGCCAAACCGCAATGTCTGAAAACGGTAACACCGTTTATGTGACCGGTAATGACGGCTTAGCCACCATGACCTTGAACTACAACCTAGAGGGTACGCCAGTTAGCCTCAATGACTCCACCACCCATCGCAAGTGGCTGTCAAGAAAGACATTTGGTAGTACAACGAACTACGAGGGCAGCATTGGTGTCGACTTGCTTTATATTGGTGAAGGTGATCAACGTACCGAGTACATCCTGGTCATAGCCAAAGATAAAGACACCAAAAACACCCGTGTGTACGCCACCAATAGCAAAGACATCTACGATGAAAATGCCCCCCTCACTCAGCTGAACATTGTTGATGCTGCGGGCAATCCTCTAGTGATCCCAGAGTCGGATTCTATTGCCGCCGATAACAAGCAGCTCAAAGCTTACGTTGCTTCACAACAAACGCTCTATGAAGTTGATTTGAGCAATCTAGCCCAAGTGATTGCAAAAACCGAGACCGGTTTGGCTGAATTAACCAGCACGGCCAAGGAACTGCCATTAGTCACTAACGAAAATCAAATTGGCAAACTCAGCGCAGTGGTCACCGAAGGCGGCTTACCGTATTTGACTGCGACCGACATGAACGAGCCTGCATTATATGCCATTGACCAATATACCGGGCAGGTGGTTTATCTCATGCAAGGTGAAAAACCTAAATCCGAATAACTCCAACAAGTGGGGTAAGTACAACTAACCCCACCCATTGCGATGAAAGGTGATTGCCCAACATCACCTTTCTTATTAACATAGATGAATATGAGGCAAAACCATGGCTCAGAAATATACTGCCATTGCTCTGTCAGTACTGCTTGCGCTTACCGGCTGCGGCAGTGATGACAATAAAAATAGTGATAATGGATGCGTCACCGATTGTGGTGGCGAAGTAGAAAACCAAGCTCCTAGTGTTCAAATCACTAGCCCTGCCAGTGAGTTAGAAGTGGCAATTAGTGAACCACTTTTGATTGAAATGGACGCTAGCGATCCTGACGGTGAAGTAGTGGAAGCCAAGCTGTTTTGGAATGGCGCTTACATGGGCTCTCTTTATCAAGCACCATTCACGCTTGATGAGTTTTATGTGCCCATAAACACGCCTGAAGGTGCCAATACGCTTTCCGTTACAGTCGTTGACGACCGTGGAGCCACCGCGTCTCATAGCACTCAAGTGCAAGTGAACGCGGCCCTGAAGCCTCCCACAGTCACGCTCCTTTCCCCCAATGCAGAAACACCGCTACTCGTTAATGAAGAAGCGCTATTCTCGGCTGAGGCAACAGCCAAAGGCGACGCATCCATTGTTAAGGTTGAATACCTGTTTAACGGTGAGCTCATTGCCGAATCAACTGAGGCACCCACATACAACGCATCATACACGCCCAACGAGGCTGGATTGGTCAAGCTATCAGTTGTTGCCACAGATGATCAGGGCAAACAACATCAAATTGATACCTTAATGCACGTCTCAGCCGACCCGGCTGACCTGCTCGTAGCCCCTGATCATGTCTACTTTAAGTCATTGCCCCCATACGACACACTCACCGTCTATTGGAATGATAATACCTTGGTAGAAACGGGCTTTGTTATTCAGCAACGATTTGAAGACAGCAACGAATGGACTGAACTGGACGCAGCCGACGCAGACACAACCGAGCTCACCATTAGCACTTTCGATCGGAGCGATACTCGAGACATTCGCGTGCTTGCCATGGTTGATGAATCGGCCTCTACGCCCAGTGAAACGGTTCGTATCGCTGGGACCGATGATACCTTGGAAGTATCCTCAGTAGTCCCCGATATCATGATGGGCTCGACCCTGAAAAGAACGAAAGAGGTCTACAACGCCGAGGGTGCTATTGAATCGCGAGAAATCACCTTCCCCCAAATGCAGTATCAAACCCCCATCGAACCCGATCTTGGGCAAGCGACTCGGGTGTCGACCTATTTTACTGCTCAAGTGACAACTTCATCGACCAACACAGATCTCATTCAAGCACCTGTCTATGAAACAAGACCTCAAATCAGGAACTTCCTCACTCAAAAAGATCCTGCTCATTCTTACCGCGACAATGGGTTAAGTGGCCACCTGCCTTACGGTTACGCACTTTATGGCCCTGTAGAAGGTGATTCAGGCTCGTCACTGCACAACAAACATTGGATCAATATTGACGCCTCAGAAGAGATTGTTGTGCGTGTCACATTGGCAACCGACAAGGGCGCTGTTGATTTAGCCGACCTCGAAATTCACCCAGAACCACTGGATGTTGCGCGCGTTGATGGTCAAACATTTGATATCACCCTGCCCGGTGCCACGGACTTTACTCGCCACTATCGAGTTGCGGTGAATCGCATGGCATGGTCTTCCGCCCCTGAAACAGCCACGCGTGGTGAAATCATCATTGAATCACCACTGTTTATTTTTGTGAATCCCATGCATGTTGCCCCAGGCTCAGCACCAGAAGGTGAAATTGTTGAGTTTGATAATGGCGCTTTGGTGGTATTTGGCCCGGGTATTCATTTACCTAACCCCGACTACCAATTTTATGGTGAGGGAGCCAATGAAACCGCGCGCGAAGTTTATGCGCCAGGAGATGCTTACTTACACTACGGCTTTTTGCTGAAAAACGACAGTTACCCCCTTAAGCTTTGGGGGCGCGCTATCTACTCCGATGAAATGTTTAACTTGTACACTGGTGACACCGCCAATGACGATGGCTATGTTTGGAGTGAACGCGCTCGCAGTTATTGGTCTCACCTTGATGCCATCGAAGGCAATCCCTGGGGGATCACTCAAGATTGGGATACGCACACTTGGTTACAAGGTGCCTATAGCGCTGAACCCACTGTATTTGAAGGCTTCACAAACGTCGGGGCTCGCATGGGCGTCATGGCTAAAACGGGCTCATCTGAAATTCGTAACCACAAAGATGTGGGCTATGCCGGCGGCACCTACCAAAGTGATGGTGCAGAAGTTTACTACAGCGGTAACTTGCTCATCAATGACGATGACATTACCTATGTACACGAAAACTACGTGATGGAAAACAATACAAGCTTTGTGATGCACAATGGGCCAAGCTTCCAACTCGGTTGGGAAGCTGAGTTTGATGGCGACCTCAACATCCTCACTCAAGTTCGTAATCACACTGTTTTGTCTTCCGATCGCAAAGATACATCTTTTTGGAAAAACCACGGTGTATTTGATAGTCGCCTCCAACTTGGCCTATTGAAGAATCACTCCGGCGGCGTATTCGAAGACTTTGAGTTCTACGGCCAAGAAACCGTGATCTTCAATATTCGTATTTGGGATGAGGGAGACGAAGCCACCGATACAGTGAGCATGATCAGTGACAAAACGTTCAAAAACTTTAACATTCGCCAAGCATCATACAATCAAGAAGAGCTCTTAACCGAGTCCAATACGAGTTTGAACAAACAAGCTTATTTGCGCTTCTTCCACTTTGATAACCTTGTCATTGAAAATCAACTGATTGATGACATAAGCCTATTTAGTCAATACTTTGATTATGATGATGGCTTGCTGCTCCATACACTCACCCTGTTTAGCCTGCCTGACGCGGTTAACGAAACAGATGTTATCAATGGCGTAAACACCGCCCCAATTGGCCAATACATCGCCATGTCAGCGAACAATGGCGCCTATGTTCAGTCTGATCAGACACTGCCACAAAGCCTCGACCCGCTCGTGGCAAACACCACTGATTTGCCACAAGGATTTATTGTGACAGATGCAGGTGATGGTTATATAGCGCTGATGGATTACAGTGGTCGATATATCCAAGCCGATCCGGCTCGCTATGGCTATGTTCACGTCCAGCCAGTTGCCAGCAAGGAGATATCAGAAGCAGCGAAATTTGTGTGGGTCGATTTAGGCGGACAAGCATTTGCACTGTACTCCAAATCAATGCAGCTATACGTGCGCATTGACACTAGCAGTAGCGCCAATGCGCCACTCTACGCGGCCAGTGACAGCATAACTTCCCGAGAAACCTTCAGCTTTGACTCCCACACTGGCGAGCCACCCATGCTAGGTACTCCACCCACGGTTGCAACAATCAACGCCGCGTTGTTTGACGAACAATCGGGTGGCATACAAGCCAATGGCACTAACACAGCAATTGGCTATATCAAAGCCGATCGCACGGTCAGCTACGATCTCAATACGGTGCAAGTGGAAGATGAAGGGGCCTTAAAAATTTCGTTGGCGGGAACTCGTAAAGCGCAAACAGAAATCACCGTACTTGTGGATGGCGCAACCGTTGGTGTTGGCACCATTGCCAGCTTTGACGCTGACTACGTGATGGTGGATTTAGATCTCTCCAATGTGGGCAGTATTGGACGCTTGACCTTGTCATTTGACCACGCTACCGATGGCGGTTTCCTAACAGATGTCACTGAGCTTGAGCTGACTTATACCGAGCAGTCCCTCAACAGTGTGACTCAAAATATGGTGTTTGCCGATAATGCCGGTCTCAATATCGCACAAGCAAAAGACAACGGACAACTGGAAAGCCTCAAGCCTGGCGCATGGGTCAAATTCGACTTGCCCATGGCCCCCGTTGGCGGTATCAAAGCCACCTTAACTCACCAAGGCGGCTCTGGGGGTACGGCAACATTTTACGGCGTGCTCAGTGATACGACTGAAGAACTTTTAGGCGAGATAGATATTCCAACAAACGGCGGCTGGAGCGCCCCCTTAATCGAAGCCTCCGGCATACTAGACGCGGCTCGCACTGCAGATAGTTACCAAGGCTTTAGAATGGAAATTGATAGCCCTGGCAATTACTGCTGTAATATCGGCAGCCTAGTTCTCGAATATCAAGAATAAGAAAACTACGGACTGTTTTTGGTTTTATCCTAACAAAGGGCGCTTCGGTGCCCTTTTTTCTTGCGCCACACCAAAAGGTTTAGCGTTGTCTCCCAAAAAGGACGCGTAGGATCTGCGTTTCCCCTTTTATCTCAGTGTAAGTGATGACAATCGTTGGCGCGCTTCGCCCTCAATGGTCCGTTATAATCCCCATCTAAACACTGGATGTTTGCAACTATCCCAAAAGCCTGCTGCCGGTACCGCCGGCTCACTCATCCAATGACCGCCCTAAGTTCGCCGACTTTTGCAACGAATTTTACCTATAGTTCAGGCTAAAACAGTGGCCAAGCCGCTACATCCCAGGTTTTCACAGGTTAATTTATTCAGAGCTCTTGCATCGTCTGTTGCAGGATCAGTACGGGGTTTGTGCGGCGCTGTCTTAGAAGGGCTGAATGCCGCATTTGAGGGCTCACTTGCCAGCACAAAAAAAGCCCCTCGAACCTAAAGGCTCAAGGGGCGCTTTCAAATCAGAATCTAGTGAGGCGCTACATGGGCGTATATGCCAACGTATCCATTTCCAATTTGTTGATTTGGCGTCTCAAGAGCTTAGAGCGGCTAATCATAACGTCGCCACGCAGGTTAATATCCTCCACATTCCCTAAATAACTGTTACGCTCCACTGCAATACGATGCTCGCCCGTTGCTAAATCAAACCCCAGTACGCGTTTCATGTGGCTGCGGCGGAATAAAAAATAGAACAGCGATTGATCATTGGCGCTTAACAAAGTGGCATCACGCTCAAAATCATCCGCTATTAACACCGCCTCATCACCCACTTGCTCATAGAGCTCATGACTACCGCGTGCCTTAAAAAAGACGCGGCCGGCAGCCATGATGACATCACTACCCGCGGGTAACTCAGCCACAGAGCTTTTAGATGACCTCAAATCCTGCGACCTCAGCTTTAAGCGAAATCCATTCACGTCCTTATAGAAAAAGGTATTACTATCTGACGCAAACCCGAGCGGCTCTGAATGCAGTTGATTCTCAACCACCATAGTGCTCGAATCAACAATGAGTGAGTGGGCATAAATGGTATTGTCCACTTTATAGACAAGCCATTGATTATCATGAGACCAATGTATCGCACTAATACTTTTCCGACTATTAAACTGAGTCAGCTGCCGGCCCTTTCCATCTGCCACGAGCCAGAGTTGTGGCAAGCCGCTTTGCTCTGATACCAGTGCAACCTGATTGCCATCAGGGCTGAATTTACCGTAAAATTGATTAGCGTCGCTCGGATTAAGCTCCGTTGCACAACAAGCATTAAACTCCCTAACGTAGACCGCATCGACCATGTTTGAGGTCAAATAGTATACGTCACCAGAATCGCGCACTTCCATTTTATCCACATTAGGAGGAAGTGGTACGTTCCAATTGGCTAAGCCGGCATCAAGCTTATACTCGTAAAGTGAACTCTCGGTTTTAAACACAACACCTGACAAATCAGGCAGCCAAGACACATCCTTGACCATTTCCGACACCGTAAAGTTGGCCAGCTCAGTGCCTTGACTAAAGAGGCGTAAATGCACATGGAACTGCCATTCATCTTCTACCACATAGGCCAAGCGGTCATGCTTAATGGCAAACTCTTCCACTCGTTTTGAATCGTCCTCAAATACTGGTGTCGTCACTTGAGAAATCAGGTCATATTGCTCAAGATGGAACGCATAGCTGTCTTTGCTGGTTCGTGTAAACAGCAAAGACTTCTCATCAATAAATGCAATGTTGCGATAACGGTGCTCTAAGTCTTGCCACTGATGTTGGCGAGTGGCTTGTTCCAATGCCTTGATATCCACACGAAACAGATCAAAGTTTGCCTCTTCCGCCAGCCAATGCACAATGAGTTGTTTGCCACTGGGGGACCAAGCCAAATCCGCGACCACAAGCGGCTTGGCGCTGAGCATGGCAATGTCATATACCTCACCTTGGCTGTCTTGAATGCGCAAATAGTTCTCACCGGTTTCAGCAATAGTGCTCACATAAGCTAAGTGCTCGCCGTTTGGGTGCCAAGAAAAATCCAGTACGTAGGGCTCATCAGAATAAAGTTTAGGGGGTTGAGGTTGCTGAGGGCTTAACCAAATAGACACAGAGACCATAACAAGAATGACAGCAGCGGCCGCTGCCCACAACCATGGCTTTTTAGCGTGTACTGGCAACTTAAAATTTTGATTTAGTTCGACAAGTTTCGGATCAACGACACACTGATAGCCTTTTTTAGTGAAGGTTTGAATATAAGCATTATCGGGATCCTGCTTAAATATCTTCCGCAGGATGAAAATACATCGTTGAACCGTTTGTGGCGTCACAATAGAGCCAGCCCAAACATTGTCCATCAGCTCTTGTAAGCTGACGATGCGTTCTGAATTTTGGACCAAATAAATCAGCACAGACATCGCTTTGGGCTCAATTTTATGAGGATTGTCATTCCAAATAATTTGATCGTTGGTGGGTACAACGATAAAGCGGCGCAGGTAAAATTTATGTGTATGGATTGACTGATTACTCATAAAACAACTCAAATGCTGGGAAGAGGGGTTAACGGTAACACCGCAAATTATATCAACAAACGTCTAGCTAACCGTAAGCCTAAATAACCAAAAATGAGATCTAACCATCAAACTTTGCTCACAATAAAATAACTTGATAGTTTCTCTTCACTTAAACGCAGATGCAGATGCAGATGCAGATGCAAAACTGTGCTGATTTTCCCTTCCGCACGCGCTACCAAAACAATCCGGTTCGGTGTGAAATTGCTCTGATATTAAAGCACACACCATCACCCAGCGGAAGTACATATTAAGTCACCTTACCTTCCACAATCAGCTATTCATCAGACTCTATTAACTTTCTATGCGCCCCCTATGCGCCCCCTGTAATCACCCAAACAAAAGGTAAAAAATATGTTTTTCAGGCTTTTCTTAGGGTCTATCAAAACATGATAGACCTCTTATTCTGACATGCCTTGTTTGCCTTACATTAGCCTCAACTTTTAATCAGTCACAATCTAACTAAGTAAACAGCTGAGGTTATTCATGACAGCAACTTTGAAAAAAGTGTCGCTACTTGCCACCGCAACGCTCGCCCTGTGTGCATCGGCGTTGAGCCCAATGGCTGCCGCCAACAGTCAAGGCGCCAATCATCAAGCGCCCAAAACATACCAAAATCCAATCATCCCAGGCTTTCACCCTGATCCAACCATCATCCGTGTGGAAGATGACTATTATTTGGCAAACTCATCTTTCGAGTGGTTTCCAGCAGTACCTCTTTTTCACTCGAAAGATCTGGTGAACTGGGAGCTCATCAGTTACGCCATCTCCGAACCCGATTACCTGCCTGAACTTATTAATGTTGGCAAAAGCCGTGGTATTTATGCACCAACATTGCGTTACCACGAAGGCACTTACTACCTTATTACCACGTGTGTGCAGTGCGGTAACAACTTTTATGTAACCGCCAAGGATCCCCGCGGGCCATGGAGCAAACCCATTTGGGTCGAAGGCGACAGGGGCATTGATCCGGACCTATTCTGGGAAAACGGCAAAGCCTATTATTCTGGTACGGGCGTACTAGAGCCCAACGAAGTGACTTATCCAAACCCGAACGGCATTTGGATCCAAGAAATCAATTTGGAGACAGGAAAGCTACTGGGCGAAAAGACACAGTTAACGCTGGGCCACGCACGTAACGCACGCTGGACTGAGGGCCCCCACATCTACAAACTGCCTGATGCCAAGGGTAATGAACGCTACATGCTGATGGTGGCCGAAGGCGGCACTGGCATTGATCATGCCGTCACGGTCTTTGATAGCGACAACTTAATGGGGCCCTATGTGCCTTACCATAAGAACCCTATCGTCACCCATCGCAATTTGGGTTACAAAGCGCACATCAACAGCACAGGCCATGCCGACTTAGTTCAAACGCAAAATGGTGAGTGGTGGATGGTATTGCTAGGTAAGCGTAAATTTATGGGCAGCGATAACCGCCTCTATGACATGCTAGCACGCGAAACCTTCTTGGCACCTGTTGACATGCAATTTGGCTGGCCAGTAGTCAACCCAGGAGAAGCAAAAGTGCCACTGCGGGCAAAACGTCCTGATTTACCATGGACGCCTGTACCACAGAAACCGGCGCGAGATGAATTTGTACGCCCGGCGCTAGACCTAGAATTTAATATGCTTCGCAACCCTTCATCTCAGTGGTACCACATTGAAAAAGGCCAGTTAAAACTAGAAACACGGGCTGAATCTGCCGCTGACAACAAGGTCAACCCTTCTCTATTAGTACGCCGTATTCAAGACACTCAATACAGCGCAAAAACCCAAGTAAATTTCACCCCCAACAAAAATGAAATAGCAGGACTTGTGGTTTATCGCGACTACGATGCTTTTTACCAACTTGTACTTGAGAAGGGCGCAATCTCATTGAGCTATGTGCGCAAGGGTAAACGAACCGATGTCGCCAGCGTTCCCTTCAAAGGCAACAAAGCGATCTTTCAAGTTGAAGCGCGTGACGACTTGACGCAACAGTTTTACTTCGGCACATCAGAAACGAACATGCGTCCAATTGGAGATCGCATCACCTCAGTGATCACCTCGGACAACATCGCAGCAGGATTTCATGGGCCATACGTGGGCATGTACACCAGTGCCCAAGGTGCACAAAGCGATAACACTGCAGCTTTTGATTGGTTTGAGTATATCGGTCGCGACCGTTAATTTTGTATGTGTAACAGGCAGAGAAAGGACTCTCGTATTAACTGTTTGTTGTTTTGGCTCCTTCGGGAGCCTTTTTTTGACCCAAACGCGTTGGATAAACAACTTGCTACCGTGATAAAAATTTAACATATGAAGGGTAAGTTCTGTGTCGCTGTAATCTACCAGACTGGAAGTTCTATGCGTGTTTCTCACTTTGCTCGTTTTTCAACGGCTGCACTCTCTTTGTTAGAATAGGTTTTGTTGGATTACTTGATTGGGTACAGCTTCAGCTCGATCACACCAATGAGCAACGCTCTAGCTATGAAATCATTAAAGAAACCGTCGGCATAGTGAGCTCGAAGCGAGTCAGGGCTAAAGAGAGATTGCTCCGAGATAGCATTGAATATCACACGGTCTAATGCTTGATATTGGGCAGGTCCAAACTCTTCCGGAATAGTACCTTTGACGAATTTAATGTGGCTTTCTTTTACATTGAGTAGGATCGAAA
>NZ_JAMQGP010000013.1 GCF_023703465.1 Echinimonas agarilytica
ATATCAAAAGCCCACAGTATGGATTAGGACTGCGCCACAGCAACAGCCGTTGCCCTAAGCGCTTTGATATTTTACTGCTCATTGCCATGCTGGCTGAATGGGCTTTGCGATTGCTAGGAATGGTGGCAATCAAACGCAATTGGACGCCACAATTTCAGGCGAACACCATCAAACACAGGCGGGTTTTATCTTTGATTCGGCTAGGAAGAGAAGTTAGAAAACGATGGCGGGATTACCCCATCAGCAGCGCCGATATACGGTGGGCTATCGGCCATTACATCAGGCTGGTTCACCAAACGGGAATGCCAGAATTATGAGGGGATCCCCCAGCGCCCACATAAAGGGCGGCAAAACGTAGCGGCGATTTGGTTAAAATTGGGCGGAGCACCAAACTAAATCGCCGCGTAGTTTTGGTGTCCCAGCGAGCCTGCGAGCGACTTGATGCGCTTGTTAGCGCTTTTCCTTACCAAGGTGATTCAACCCTGACAGGTGGTAACGGCTAGCTACCACCAAATTGCTCTCAGGGTTAATAAACAATTGGAAAATTCCTCGTAAAGGTAGTTTTGCATAAATCGTCTCTTGGCCGTAAGGCGTAGCCCTTTGTAAAGTAACTTCTTTAGCATTAAACCCCCTTAACGACTCAAGAACTTTGGATTTATTGTGTCCAACAAATTGCCGAGACCAGCTATTGAAATCATTTGCGGAGTTACGGACAACGACATCCCTGACATCGATAAGTGAAGAGCTAGAAGTAGTAAACACCTCTTTTAAAGTAAAAGCCACTGAACGAATCTTTTGCTTCTGAGGATGCATAAATAGTTGCATATACCCGTTGGGCAATTCAGCCTCTAACCTTATTTGAGCATTCCCATTTTTACTTTTATAGCGAACTTCCTTACCGTTAAAGTCGCGCAGCTCATACAAAGCTTGTTTTTTCGACAACCCCAAAAACCTCTTAGTCCATTCATTAAATTCAAAGATGGCATTCTCGGGAGTAGAGTTTGGTATGTCAAAACCCTGCTCAGCACGAACAAAAGATGGTAGACCAACTAGCAGTCCCATTGTCAAAATTGCGATTACAATAATCGACTTTTGTTTCATATCACTTCCTTGATTAACCACGTTCCTTTGACTGAAAGGCGCTAACGCCGCTATCTAAGGAATCCCCTCATAATATTGATTTCTTTCAATAAGATAGACACGCATGAGTTGATTTGATCGAATTACTTTCGCCAAAAAACAAACAGATAAACACCTCATGCGTGACGTACGTATCTTACATGATTTGCTTAAAAATCAATGCCCTTTAGTCCACAACAAACGACTTAAATCGCTGATGACAGCCGTTCAATCTCTGCTTGATGGTCAACAGCTATCGCTCACTGAGCTTGAGCGCAATATCTCTGGCTCCGTCGCCGCCAAACACAACATCAAGCGCATCGACCGATTGCTTGGTAATGGCTCGCTTCATCAAGAGCGACTCGCCATTTATCGTTGGCATGCAAGGCTGCTGTGTGGGGCCAATCCAATGCCCATTATCTTGGTCGATTGGTCGGATGTTCGCGAGCAAATGCGCCATCAAACGCTTTGAACTTCGGTCAGTTTTGAAGGCCGCTCGGTGACGATTTATGAACGAGTATTTGCCTTTGCTGAATACAACTCGCCGGTTAGTCACAATCCGTTTATCGATGAGTTAGCGAGTATTTTTCCTGCCAATTGATTGTCACCGACGCAGGCTATCGCACCCCTTGGTTTCGGGCGATAGAGGCCAAAGGTTGGTTTTGGCTTGGCCGTGTTCGAGGTGACGTAGGATTCCGCCCCAAAGGCGATAAACACTGGCATAGCAACAAATCTTACTACCCAACAGCCAATGCCAAAGCACGGCTTCTTGGTGAGGGCGAATTGGGCCGTAAAAGCCCGATTCGAGCCGCATTGCACCTCTACAAAGCGAACGGCAAAGGCCGCAAAGATGCACGTTCGTCCAAGGCAGGGCGACACCATACCGCGCAACAAAGTTACCGGCGCAATGCCAAAGAGCCATGGCTATTAGCCACCAACTTGCCGCCGCAAAGTATGACCTCAAAGCAGCTTGTAAACTTGTATGCTAAGCGGATGCAGATTGAAGAAAGCTTTCGTGATATCAAAAGCCCACAGTATGGATTAGGACTGCGCCACAGCAACAGCCGTTGCCCTAAGCGCTTTGATATTTTACTGCTCATTGCCATGCTGGCTGAATGGGCTTTGCGATTGTTAGGAATGGTGGCAATCAAACGCAATTGGACGCCACAATTTCAGGCGAACACCATCAAACACAGGCGGGTTTTATCTTTGATTCGGCTAGGAAGAGAGGTTCGAAAACGATGGCGAGATACCCCGTCAGCAGCGCCGATATACGCTGGGCTATCGGCCATTACATCAGGCTGGTTCATCAAACGGGGATGCCAGAATTATGAGGGGATCCCCCAGCGCCTCAATAAGAGGCTAAAAATAGTTGGTTAAAATAAGCGACGCAGGAGCAAAACCAACTGTTTTTTGTCCTGCTTGATTGCCTTGTTATATTTTTAAATGAACGCTATCAAAATTACACCACCTGCGCCCATAATTGCAAAGTACTCAATGCCATTATCAAACTTTGTTAGTAATGCAAAATACATGAACGAAACGCAAAACATAATAATTGAGCCAATAAAAAGTGATAAGAGCGATGCTCCAGAAAAGAGACTGATAAGCAAAATAGGAATGCAATAAAGTAAAGTTGGAGCTAGAGGGTGAGCTTTAACATCATGAAGTTTTAAAGCAGCAATAAGAAATAGTATTTTGAATAGCATCCGTACCTCGATAAAAATATAACGCCCCAAATAAGAGGCTAAAAATTGTTTGCTACCTTGTGTAGCGAAGCGAAACCGAGCAAACAGTTTTTTGTCCTGCTTGATTGGTTTGTTAGTTTGACCACAAAAACTCAAACAGCTTTAGGCTGCGTGACTGGGCACCAAACGACGACTAAAAAGTGAGAAAGACGGATTTTTAGGAAGGATTCAAAACAACAAATGAACGTTCCATGTTGCCAACCTATTCAGCTTTCCCTGCCAAATGACCCATGCTCAAAACAACCACCAGAAACGTGTTTACCGCAGACATGATGGTAATGAACCGAAGTCGATACCGATACTGTAAACAACCACCGCTGCAACAAGCAATGCTCTAGCTCATAAAACTTTAAACTGCTGAGTGCGAAAGTGATGACACTCAAAGCTCAACAACAAAGCCAAACTCGGTTGAACTAACGCCCTAGTTAGGGGCACCAAGGGTAGCACAGGTTTTTGCGCTAAAATGGCGAAGCCTGCGCAAAAAATGGGTTGGCCTTGAGTGTCCCGGCCAGCTTGCTGGCCCTTGCTAGACTAGCTTGTTAGCAGTCTTTTAACCCAGCTCAATTTTAGATTTCTTACAGATCTCTGTCTCATTAGGCTGAGTTGGCCTACATAAAAACGGTTTGGGTTGGAACTTTAAAATCTCAATAGCCTTCTCAAGATTCCCCTTATAAGGGGCGCTTGGGCTAAGGAGCATTTCACCGTTTTTTGTATCAATTATTCCGAAATTGGATAAGTCTGCGCAACCTGAACCACCACAAGTATGTAGCGCCAAAAACACCTTGCTTCCATCCAGGGCCGTTTCACACCTTAATTTGAAATACTCTTTATCCACTTTAAATGTATAAGTTTTCTGGTAATCGCGATGGAAGATAGACAGGCCAAAGTAAGGGAAGCTGCCTTTTTGAGAAGAGAGAACGGTTGCTTGCGCATCCCCACACTCCAAGCTCTCTGCATAAACTTGCAGCGAGAACATTGATAGTAGAACGGCTAATACAATTTTTTTCACAGCATTTCCTTAGACTGCTAACGCCGCCAGCAGGGGACGAAAAACCAAAGCGAAGCGGCTGTTTTTTGTTCCCTCTGGCTGGCTTTGTTAGGCATTTTGTTCGCGACGTTTTTGACGACGTAACTGAGCTTCTTTTAATCTCTCTGGCTCTGTGTAAATACGCTCTAGTAGCAGAGAGGTAAAATCCAATAAATCTTCTGCATCCTCGGCTGTTAACGTTCCCTGATGCGCACCATCATTGCCATCCTCTCGTACACAAGTAGAGACGTCTTCTAATGCATGCGGGAGCAAGTTGTTTTTAAATAGCCACGGCAATCTTAGACCTAGATCTCTTCTTGTTCGATAATTTAACCCCTCTACTTCGCCCTCGGGCAATAGTGTTCGAGTTATTAAATCAATGCACAGCCTGAACATCGTTCCAGCGGCGTTATTGCAGCCAACGGTAATGCAGGTTGCGCCTTCGCGGAATACCGCTTCAATTTCAGGAGGGATAAATTCTGGAGGAGCATAGGCTGCTTTGTCTTTTAAGCTAATAACACCCTTAACATCAACAAAACGGTTTACCGCACCTTCAATCTTTACCAAACCGGTTTTGTGGACGTGCTTATAGTCACCGTGAACACTCTCAGAAAGAACAAATACTGTTGAGCGCCGACACTGCCTACAGATGCAAAAAGCTTCGTACCAATTTTGCCAGTCATATTCAATTCGTGTCTTAATTGCACTGATTAAATCGAAGGTGATTTTGTTTGCTCCACATCGTGGGCAGTCATTCACTAATTCTGACATCTATGTTTAATACTCCATTCTGTACGAGTGCCTAACGCCTTGCTAAGCGGAAAATAATGGTTGGCTATAATCGCGAAGCGATGGCCAACTGTTATTTTTCCGTTTAAGCAACTTGTTATGAAGCATTTATACTAAGGCTGAATTCTTTTCTATTAATTTCCCAACAATCTAGCAAACAACCTATTGTTGCTCTAAGTTCGAGAGATGATTCAGAGTGATTTCTAAAGTCTCGACTCATTGCTAAAAACTCAAGCTCCTTAGCAGTAGAAAAAATTGTTTTCCCCACGTCAGCTTTAGCAAAATATTCTCCAATGATATTTGTTGGCAAGGAATCAAAATCTGCCATTACCTTTGAACGAACTTGTGACGATATAGATTTACCTTCAGCAGCAAACTGCTCAACCAGTGATAAAGACAATGAAAGCATTTTAGTTACGCCTTCCTGACCTTTTGAGCCGTAAGTAAAACCTTCAACTAGTTTACCAACTCTTTCATCGTGATCGAGGAAAGAGAGCTCTTTGAGGATATAATCAACCCCTATTGAGAATAGTGATAACGAATAATAAAAGCATCGAAGTGCTACGTCTAACTGACTTGGCTTAGTTAAAATTTGTTCTGCAAAAAATCTTGAAACTTCAAGCCATTGATTACATGAATCAAAACTAATTTCATTGGCAAGTAAACTTTTACATTTTGATATCTGTCCTTTCCAATCACCATCAAGCTTTCCTAAACTGTATTTTTCAATTTCTTCTTCAAATTCCTCATCAGAAAAACGATTTTTTAAGAACCCTTCAGATTTAGACAGTTTAGATAGGAACACTCCATCCAATACTAATACGTCTAAATCTAAACCAAAATCCTTAACCTCTTTTCTTTTATCTGTTGTTGCAACAATCACATTGTTTGCACTAACAGCTTTAGCCAGTCCTTTAGCCCAAAAAATTCGCTCGATAGCCTGAGGCGTTTTTTTATTTTTAACATCAACTATTGTTATATTTCTCGTTAGCGATGATTCACGACTATATAACCAAAGGTCAATGTCAGTAACATCAAAACCTTCATATACAAATGGAACTCCACGAACAACAAAATAACCTGATTGCATGAAGTAATTTCTTAATTGCTCTTCCATTTCAAAGCCTTTTGGTATTTTCTTTACCATTAGAAACCACCTCCTGTTCTTAAAGAACTAATCATATCATTAGTCTCAAATGGACTCTTCTGTATTTGTTCTCGCCTAATTATCTCGCGATTCGCTTCAGGCCCTCTGAATTTTGTTATTGCTGCACCTGGTAATGACTGAATTGACTGTTCACTAACATCTCCTTGCCTAATGGCTTGAAGTGCTAACTCTCCAACTTCCTTTTTTAAAAGTCTCATCAGCGGACCACTGCGTCCATTCTTAGTGCCATGACGTATCGCAACAACCCCTTTTAATTCTAGAACCTTATAATCTTGTCCAATTGCACTAACAGGCCCAACTTCTCTACCGTCGATTAACGCACCAAGTAAGCGGTCGATCATACTGATTTGACCTCGTGCATAGGCACTTTTTGTCATTCCGTAAGTTAATGAAGCAACAAATGCTTTAGCTAAATCAAATGCATCATCAACCATAGAATTACTGAACTTAGAGAAAGCTGAAGGCAGTGTTAAATAACCAACCTCCTCTTGATTGTTACTAACTACATTAATATCAAAAAAGCCAATAGAGTTAACCTTTTTAAACAATGGCTCGCCTAGTATTCTTAGTGCATCAGTATATGATACACATGCATTTTGCTTTAAGAGTTGAGTTAATTCTGTAAGGGAAGCTTGCTCTTCTACTTTAAGTGAATCTAACACAGCTTTTGTTTTAACAGCAGAATCTCGTCTGAACAAGTTTCCGTTAAATAATAACTTTTCATTTTTACTAATCGGCTCAGCATCAACAAATCCAATATTCTCTGAATCATGAAATAATTGTTTAACTTCATCTGTAGCTAATTGATATTCATCAGAAATTTTTTCTGAAAGTTCTGTACTACTAACAGGTTTATTCGATGCTATTTCCGCTAGTTCAATAGCAGATACTTCAATGTTTTTAGGGTCAAGGGTTTCAAAAATATTTGTTGTATGTTGTAGAGCTGATGATGTTGTTACACCAAGTACACCAACCCCTGATGAAGATACATCTATTAGTTCTTGTTCTTTAAGTACCTCCAGCAACTTAGGTAGCTCAAAAGCGGTATTTATGTTGGAAGCGTTAGCTAACACATTGAGTTTTTCGTTTGTTATAACACTTTGATTAGTTTCTGAAATGGCAGACAATAAAATACCAGCCTTACCTGCAACAAAAGTGTTTTGGTAGTCACCTTGATTGGTAACATTCTGTAGTTTATTTGTGTGGTGAATTAACCATGAACCCTGTACTTTTTTATCCATTTAGATACATCCAATGTTGATTGTGCTTCATAACGCCCCAAATAAGAGGCTAAAAATTGTTTGCTACCTTGTGTAGCGAAGCGAAACCGAGCAAACAGTTTTTTGTCCTGCTTGATTGGTTTGTTAGTTTGACCACAAAAACTCAAACAGCTTTAGGCTGCGTGACTGGGCACCAAACGACGACTAAAAAGTGAGAAAGACGGATTTTTAGGAAGGATTCAAAACAACAAATGAACGTTCCATGTTGCCAACCTATTCAGCTTTCCCTGCCAAATGACCCATGCTCAAAACAACCACCAGAAACGTGTTTACCGCAGACATGATGGTAATGAACCGAAGTCGATACCGATACTGTAAACAACCACCGCTGCAACAAGCAATGATTGACCTCATAAAACCTTAAATTGCTGAGTGCGAAAGTGATGACACTCAAAGCTCAACAACAAAGCCAAACTCGGTTGAACTAACGCCTCAATCAGCCGACGCGTTAGCGGTCGGCTGCATTGATTTGTTAGTGCTTTTCAGTTGATTCACAAATGACTCTGTTTTCTTCACAAGTTCTTTCCTTATTTTACGTTTTCCCTTAAGACAGTAGTCAGTCATTAAGTACGCAATTTCTACCAACTTTCCGGTTCGACTTTTTGGGTTCGGGGACCACACTTTACCGGCATAGTTACCAAAACCATTCACCGAACCAGAAAAATGGTACGTTTCTCCATCCAATCCCATAGTCATATCCCTTGGGTACTTTGTTTCTAGGAGCATCTCCTGCCAAACAAATATAATTTGTTCCGCTAGGTCTTTATCGATTTTTTTACTGCAACTCTTCCTGGGAATTTCTTCTGGCGTCTTGGGGTATTTAGATTCTAATTCCGCAAGACCTTCCTCATCTTTAACAAACTCACCCTCATCGTTCATCACTTGAACCGCGCCTTGCTCCATCATCGGGATCATTTGATAACCCCAAAGCTGCATTTCAGGCGATTGATAGATGATTTGATATTTTTCTTCTTTTCTCTCGACCCAAAGAGCATATTCTGGAGAAAACGAAGGAAAGCCAATTAACCTCACAACCGCATCGTCACTGTAAGCAGCAGAAAGATAATTTAGTACTAGATGCGTATAGCCACCCATAATTTCACCAGAAAACTGTGAATCTTCGGGTTCTAGATTTTCGCTTGCATATGCAAATTGTGTAAGGCTGATTAATATAAATATTTTTCTTAGCACGGTAATTCCTTATGGAGCACTAACGCCCTGTTAACAGGCAAAAAATTGTTGGCTAAAATAGTGACGAAGGAACAAAAGCCAACTGTTTTTTGTCCTTGTTTAACAGCTTGTTAGGCATACATTACCACCGCCACGAACCATCTACTCTCCAGCGACTTTCTAAGGTAGAAATAGCACCAACAGATTCTAAAAACTTACCACTTAAAGATCGCCCACTTTGAGAAAAACCACCTTGATTTACACAAGTTTTATTTATTTCTAAAGTTAAATCACGCATATCACCAAATGTCATTTGTGGCATTAGTAAGGCTTTACGTTTTTCAACGCAAGGTGGTGATAAATATGTTTCACTAGCTTCATCAACATATACAATTGCATGTTCAGGAGTCGTTATTGTTGATCCTATACCAAAACCAACTGCAAAAATAAAAACGATGAATAAAGCTATTTTAGTGATGATTTGCACTGAACCTCCTGTATGTCTAACGCCCCAAATAAGAGGCTAAAAATTGTTTGCTACCTTGTGTAGCGAAGCGAAACCGAGCAAACAGTTTTTTGTCCTGCTTGATTGGTTTGTTAGTTTGACCACAAAAACTCAAACAGCTTTAGGCTGCGTGACTGGGTACCAAACGACGACGAAAAAGTGGGAAAGACGGATTTTTAGGAAGGATTCAAAACAACAAATGAACGTTCCATGTTACCAACCTATTCAGCTTTCCCTGCCAAATGACCGAAGCTCAAAACAACCACCAGAAACGTGTTTACCGCAGACATGATGGTAATGAACCGAAGTCGATACCGATACTGTAAACAACCACCGCTGCAACAAGCAATGCTCTAGCTCATAAAACCTTAAACTGCTGAGTGCGAAAGTGATGACACTCAAAGCTCAACAACAAAGCCAAAACCGGTTGAACTAACTTTTCAATAACGGGCGCAGACATGTGGGGCATAATGGCGAAGCCGCCCCGCGTGTATGCGTCCCAGCGAACGCAGTGAGTGGGTTTATTGACTTGTTAGCTGCCACTACCAACCTTTTTCCATTCAGGGTTAATATTTTGCGAAGTAGCATCGACGAACTGAGTAAGCTTAGCTCCTAAAAATAAATATTCGATAGAATGTGGTTTAAAGTCCAAGTTCCCTTTGAATCCTAATCCACTCTCTTCTATTTTTGAGTAATTTTCATAAGGAACACTTCTTAGGTTTTTTAACTCGTAAAATCCATCCTTCCATTCAAACCTAAATCCTTCGAATGCCTCCAATTCTGATGTTCCTAAAATGTGCTTTTTACCATCCTTCGAAGATACGATGGTAATTTGAGGTTCTTTTTTTGTTTTATTTGCGTCGATACCGAATAGAATATATTGGTCTCTATTTTTGTTCCAAACCCGATACATAGCCCCTGCTTCATTTGACGATTCAAAATCTAGTCTTTGAACCTTTAAGAACATAGTGAAATAACAATCATCATCGCAATACACCAAAAATGAATTTAGCTCGGCTTTGCCGGCTGGTGTGTCATGTTCGCTTGGATAGAGGGTTTGGGCTCCTACTGTGTGTGCAATTAGGAAAAAAATTAAGATAAACTTTTTCATAGAAACATCCTTGCTGTAAAACATGGCAGCTAACGCCGCGCTAAGCGGACTAAAATTGTGGGTTATAATGTGTAGCGAAGCGAAACGTAACCCACTGTTTTTTGTTCCGTTTAAGCGCCTTGTTATACACTTTTATATAGTGAAATCCAGTCTATATGCTTACCAAGTCCCAAAAGCGTAGAGTCATCAATATAGCGACCCTTTAATTCTTTTCGACAACTCTCAACATAAGCCAAGACAACATCATAAATTTCTTCACGAGTCGACTTACGAGAAAAACTTTTTTCAGCGCATAATTTGTGTGTTTGGTAAACAAATTGCTTTTTACGGCTTTTAACAAAACGTTTCTTGTTATCCTGCCAATAAGAACCACGAACTTGATTGCCCATAAAGTGTAATTCAATATAACCGATCACTTCATTGTAATTCCAAGCGCCACCATAAGAAGTGTCTAAATGCATTTTATATGTCGAATACCAACTAGGATCTTTTTTTGCGTACTCTCTTTTAAATTCACCATCGTGACCTCCAAAAATTGCCTTTTCCGAAAATTGGTCACGTTTAGCATAATATTCTTCTCTAGTTAATCTATAAACTGGAAGAGTTGCTATAGGTATTATTTTCAATAGAAAGCCTCGCATTGTAATTTAAGGTTTGGTGTATAACGCCTCATTCAGAGGCAATAAAATAGCTGGTTAAAATTGGCGAGGCACGAGCAAAAACCAGCTGTTTTTTGTCCTGCTGAAATGACTTGTTATATCACGGCAGCACCTAACTGATCTTTTGCTCTTATTCACCACTTAAATCTAAATATTTGACACTAATCGTTTCACTATTTTCTTCATTTAGTTCAAATGCAGAATCTGTAAAATCTAATTCTGAAACTTCTGCATTTGCCCTAATACCATCCATGTAATCAATATTTACATAAGCTGAAAACACTTCAGTGTGCTTTTTCACAATATCGTTATGCAAGACAAACATATAAACTTTATCTTCAGGATCCCATGGTGAACGATCGTAATCAGCAATTGAATAGTGAGCTTTTAGGACTATTTCAAAGTCAATTTCATACTCAACATGTTCATCTGAAACCGAAATTATGTTTTTGTGATTTATACAAACAGACTCAATATCTATTTGGTAAATTTCATCATCGAACTCATTTGCTTCGTCTGAGTAAAACTCTGATGAGCTAATTATCTCTCTGGCGCTTTCAATTAAATTTTCTTCTAGCTGTTCAAAAATACTGTCTGCAAATTTTACAGGCTCTTTTAATTCCTCTTCTTTCCTAACAACCAAATCTAATAGGTCATCAACTCTCTTTAGATGAATCAAGTTATCTAAAGTGTCAGCATATTTTTCCATATCTCCATCATCACTGATGACGTATAAAGTATGCCCACGCTCTCTACTTACTTTGCCTACAGCTTCGAGCACAAATGCGTCAGGAAATTCAGATTTTTTATTTGCTCCTCCAAATGGAGGTTCAGACTTAAAGTATTTCTCGAAAACAATTGAGGCATCTACATTTTTTATATCTACAATTTCAGCTGAACTCTTATCAAGAAACTCTTCAAATTTTTCTAAAGCAATTTTATAAACATCTTCGGCTTTTACTTTCTCGAAAATGCCGTGACAAGCTAGTTCTGGTGTATTCCTTAAGAACATAGCTTCTTTTTGTATTTTCTTTATAGCTCTTGCCGATTCTTCTGCTTTTGATAATAAATGAGCTTTTATTTCATTGATCGTAATTTGTGTAATAAGGAGGTGAAGTCTTTCAGATTCAAGAAAGTCACAAAGTTTACCTAGAGCATGCTCATTGAATTGGTAGTTTTTACTTTCATATGCTGAAGTATCAACAAATACCAATCTACTTTCTAATTCAGTGCTCATGAGTTTCCTTAGTGATATAACGCCCCAAATAAGAGGCTAAAAATTGTTTGCTACCTTGTGTAGCGAAGCGAAACCGAGCAAACAGTTTTTTGTCCTGCTTGATTGGTTTGTTAGTTTGACCACAAAAACTCAAACAGCTTTAGGCTGCGTGACTGGGCACCAAACGACGACTAAAAAGTGGGAAAGACGGATTTTTAGGAAGGATTCAAAACAACAAATGAACGCTCCATGTTGCCAACCTATTCAGCTTTCCCTGCCAAATGACCCATGCTCAAAACAACCACCAGAAACGTGTTTACCACAGACATGATGGTAATGAACCGAAGTCGATACCGATACTGTAAACAACCATCGCTGCAACAAGCAATGCTCTAGCTCATAAAACCTTAAACTGCTGAGTGCGAAAGTGATGACACTCAAAGCTCAACAACAAAGCCAAACCCGGTTGAACTAACGCCGCCAGCAGGGGCCGAAAAACCAGAGCGAAGTGGCGGTTTTTTGGTCCCTCTGGCTGGCCTTGTTAGGGCTTTTATTCTGGCGAGGCATTGAACTCTATTCTCATGGGTAAATCTGTCATAGCGTAATGTATGAACTGCTGCCCTAGAGCTGTGAGTTCATAGCCTTCATTTTCATCGAAAGCTGATACCGGTGGCTTAGGGCCACTACCTTTAGGGCGTCTTTGCTGTGGTTTGGGTATTACATTACCCATGTAATCTCGATCTTTATACTGGCGAATAATGCCGCCAGTACTGAGATCCCTGAAAAGGAGTTTGTATAGATCAGCATCCGCTGAGTCTTCACGGACTTGCCCCTTGCCAATTTTTCTCCAAATTTGGCCTCTGGTGATCCCGCCGCTGTTATAGATCGCGCCAATAACTTGAAAATGCATTTCTGAATAGAGATTAATCCAGTCAATAAACAATCTGACCACATCATCACTGGATACTTGGCAGCTAGCCGCATTTGCTAGGATATTACGTATATATTCGCGCTTTTCCTCGCTTTCAGCGCATGACCACTCCCTGAATGTTTTCTTTACAAGAGACTGGTAAGACCGACTCTCGACTCGTTCTGAAATTGCTTGATCTTGAAGGTCGAGTCTTCCCATTATCTCGATAATGGTTTCTTCTTTTTCTTTCAGCTCATCTTCAAGCATTCGAACCCAATGTTCGAAGAAACGATTTACCTTATCTTGCTCATGCTCAGACCAAGCACTAGCGATTGCAGAAAAAACTCCACCCGCGATGGGTACAGCACCGCCTACGGCTGACAAGGCGCCACGGGTTACCTTTGATACTTTTCCGCTTTCTGGAAGTTTGTTCTCTTCTACATCTTCATCACTCATTGCTGATTCCTTGTGATTGCCCTAACGCCCCACTAAGGGGCTAAAAATTGTTGGCTATAATATTGAGCGGAGCGAAAAAAGCCAACTGTTTTTAGTCCCGCTTAAGTGGCTTGTTAGGGCTTTGTACTAATTAACTAAATTTTTGACAAGCATTTATTAACCTTTTAGATATTAAGTGCTTTTCATTCATAATGTACTCAATGCCTATTAAATTTCCATCAAGTCTCATTTGATTATGCAATTGATCTAATTTAACAAATTTTTGTACTATTTCATCATCTACTAGGGCATGAATTTTAGCTGGTAGTTTATTGTTTGATATTAACGAGCCAACTGAGTTATCAGGCGTAAAGAATATTTTATTTGTATTATGTTCTGAAGGTGTGACACACAGTAATGAATTGTCAGGTCGTTTAACCACGACGTGCCCAGTTAACTTTAGAACGATATTTCCTAATTGAGAATACGACCAACCAAACTGTATTTCACCTTGGTTATTCTTAAGGTACTTTTGAACATTATTATAACAATCAAGTTTTAATCCCCCTTTAACAACTTCTATTGAAAGGTGTTCAACGGCTGTTATACCTATTGAATTTAAAAACTCATACGGTACTTCTGCTGGTATTAGATAATCCACGATACTCTCGAAAGCCCTAACGCTTAGTAGATCCACATGTATACATAATGTACATAAGGTAGACATGTATACCTTAATGGATATTTGGTGGGTTTTCGGACAGTGTAGACCTATCATGATTTTCGCGTCCTGCGAAATGGAGGTGTAACGGCCTGAATCCCTTCGATTAAGTCACATTATCCACATTTTGCGAAAAATTCAACGACTCCCCTTTTGTATACCACCTTACATTAGAATATGCTAATTACTGTATAAACAAGGCCCTTCACCAGTTCTAGTGGGTAATCCTTTCAAGAAAGCGAAAAGCCATGCATGATTTAACCAATGCAATTTGGTTGGATTTATCCGTGGATCAACGAACGCTATACGAACGAATTCTCAAGC
>NZ_JAMQGP010000014.1 GCF_023703465.1 Echinimonas agarilytica
CCCGACTCTTACGAATCGGGCTTTCTCTGAAAAGGTGCCTGGCGGTGACCTACTCTCGCATGGGGAAACCCCACACTACCATCGGCGCGATTGCGTTTCACTACTGAGTTCGGAATGGGATCAGGTGGGTCCACAATGCTATGGCCGCCAAGCTAAAAAGGAAACTTAAAAACCCAACGTGTCACTGTCGCAACACATCATTGAAATTCTGGATTCGTCACTTATCCCCTTGCATGGGGTGTATCCTAAAAATTGTCTGCAACAATTTCAGGACTGACTCAACTCAAATACCGATAGAAATCAGAGCTAAATTTATACAAGACCACTCGGGCGTTGTATGGTTAAGCCTCACGGGCAATTAGTACAGGTTAGCTCAACGCCTTACAGCGCTTCCACACCCTGCCTATCAACGTCGTAGTCTTCGACGACCCTTTAGGGAACTCTAGGTTCCAGTGAGAACTCATCTCGAGGCTCGCTTCGCGCTTAGATGCTTTCAGCGCTTATCGATTCCGAACGTAGCTACCGGGCAATGCTACTGGCGTAACAACCCGAACACCAGGGGTTCGTCCACTCCGGTCCTCTCGTACTAGGAGCAGCCCCTCTCAATTCTCAAACGCCCACGGCAGATAGGGACCGAACTGTCTCACGACGTTCTAAACCCAGCTCGCGTACCACTTTAAATGGCGAACAGCCATACCCTTGGGACCGACTTCAGCCCCAGGATGTGATGAGCCGACATCGAGGTGCCAAACACCGCCGTCGATATGAACTCTTGGGCGGTATCAGCCTGTTATCCCCGGAGTACCTTTTATCCGTTGAGCGACGGCCCTTCCATACAGAGCCGCCGGATCACTATGACCTACTTTCGTACCTGCTCGATGTGTCTATCTCGCAGTTAAGCTGGCTTATGCCATTGCACTAACCGTACGATGTCCGACCGTACTTAGCCAACCTTCGTGCTCCTCCGTTACTCTTTGGGAGGAGACCGCCCCAGTCAAACTACCCACCAGACAGTGTCCCAGATCCCGATAAGGGACCCTGGTTAGAACATCAAACATACAAGGGTGGTATTTCAAGGTTGGCTCCACAATGTCTGGCGACACTGCTTCAAAGCCTCCCACCTATCCTACACATGTAGGTTCAATGTTCACTGCCAAGCTATAGTAAAGGTTCACGGGGTCTTTCCGTCTAGCCGCGGGTACACTGCATCTTCACAGCGATTTCAATTTCACTGAGTCTCGGGTGGAGACAGCGTGGCCATGGTTACACCATTCGTGCAGGTCGGAACTTACCCGACAAGGAATTTCGCTACCTTAGGACCGTTATAGTTACGGCCGCCGTTTACCGGGGCTTCGATCAAGAGCTTCGCTTACGCTAACCCCATCAATTAACCTTCCGGCACCGGGCAGGTGTCACACCGTATACGTCATCTTTCGATTTAGCACAGTGCTGTGTTTTTAATAAACAGTCCCAGCCACCTGGTCACTGCGACCGACATTAGCTGAGGAAGCAAGTTCCATCACCAACGTCGGCGTACCTTCTCCCGAAGTTACGGTACTATTTTGCCTAGTTCCTTCACCCGAGTTCTCTCAAGCGCCTTGGTATTCTCTACCCAACCACCTGTGTCGGTTTGGGGTACGGTTCCTTGTAATCTGAAGCTTAGAGACTTTTCCCGGAAGCAGGGCATCAACAACTTCACTACCGTAGTAGCTCGTCTCGTATCTCAGCTTTAAAGACCCGGATTTACCTAAGTCTTCGGCCTACATACTTTCACATGGACAACCAACGCCATGCTTGTTTAGCCTTCTCCGTCCTCCCATCGCAATTACAAGAAGTACAGGAATATTAACCTGTTTCCCATCGACTACGCCTCTCGGCCTCGCCTTAGGGGCCGACTCACCCTGCCCTGATTAACATGGGACAGGAAACCTTGGTCTTTCGGCGAGGGAGTTTTTCACTCCCTTTATCGTTACTCATGTCAACATTCGCACTTCTGATACGTCCAGCAAGCCTTACAGCTCACCTTCATCCGCTTACAGAACGCTCCTCTACCACTTGTCATAAGACAAGTCCGTAGCTTCGGTGCATAGCTTAGCCCCGTTACATCTTCCGCGCAGGCCGACTCGACTAGTGAGCTATTACGCTTTCTTTAAAGGATGGCTGCTTCTAAGCCAACCTCCTAGCTGTCTAAGCCTTCCCACATCGTTTCCCACTTAGCTATGACTTTGGGACCTTAGCTGACGGTCTGGGTTGTTTCCCTTTCCACGACGGACGTTAGCACCCGCCGTGTGTCTCCCGGATAGTACTCAACGGTATTCGGAGTTTGCAAAGGGTTGGTAAGTCGGGATGACCCCCTAGCCTTAACAGTGCTCTACCCCCGTTGGTATTCGTCCGAGGCGCTACCTAAATAGCTTTCGAGGAGAACCAGCTATCTCCCGGTTTGATTGGCCTTTCACCCCCAGCCACAAGTCATCCCCTCATTTTTCAACATAAGTGGGTTCGGTCCTCCAGTTGATGTTACTCAACCTTCAACCTGCTCATGGCTAGATCACCGGGTTTCGGGTCTACACCTTGCAACTATACGCCCAGTTAAGACTCGGTTTCCCTACGGCTCCCCTAAACGGTTAACCTTGCTACAAAATGTAAGTCGTTGACCCATTATACAAAAGGTACGCAGTCACAGAACAAGTCTGCTCCCACTGCTTGTACGTATACGGTTTCAGGTTCTATTTCACTCCCCTCACAGGGGTTCTTTTCGCCTTTCCCTCACGGTACTGGTTCACTATCGGTCAGTTAGGAGTATTTAGCCTTGGAGGATGGTCCCCCCATGTTCAGTCAAGATGTCACGTGTCCCGACCTACTCGATTTCATTTCAGATGCCTTTTCGTGTACGGGGCTATCACCCTGTATCGCCAAGCTTCCCAGCTTGTTCCACTAAAACATAAAAAACTTAAGGGCTAATCCGCGTTCGCTCGCCGCTACTGACGGAATCTCGGTTGATTTCTTTTCCTCCGGGTACTTAGATGTTTCAGTTCCCCGGGTTCGCCTCTTACACCTATGTATTCAGTGCAAGATACTGGCTGCTGCCAGTGGGTTTCCCCATTCGGAAATGGTTGGCTATAACGGGTTTTATCACCTCGCCAACCCTTATCGCAGATTAACACGTCCTTCATCGCCTCTAACTGCCTAGGCATCCACCGTATACGCTTAGTCACTTAACCATACAACCCCGAGGGGTCTTTCGTATGATGCGCCCTACCGTGCCTTTTAACACCGCAGGACTATCCGCAACCGATTGGTTCTCGATAAATTTTTCGCCTGACCTCTACATGGTTTTTGAGTCAAGTAGAGTGACAATATCCAAAACAATTTACTTGTTTTCGAACTTCAATTTTTTGGGTTTCCAAGTTTTTAAAGAGCATCA
>NZ_JAMQGP010000015.1 GCF_023703465.1 Echinimonas agarilytica
GCAAGACAATCTGTGTGAACACTCAGCAATAAGACTGAGATTTTAGGTAAGGAGGTGATCCAGCCCCAGGTTCCCCTAGGGCTACCTTGTTACGACTTCACCCCAGTCATGAATCACTCCGTGGTGATCGTCCCCCCGAAGGTTAGACTAATCACTTCTGGAGCAACCCACTCCCATGGTGTGACGGGCGGTGTGTACAAGGCCCGGGAACGTATTCACCGCAACATTCTGATTTGCGATTACTAGCGATTCCGACTTCATGGAGTCGAGTTGCAGACTCCAATCCGGACTACGACACACTTTAAGGGATTCGCTCACTATCGCTAGCTTGCAGCCCTCTGTATGCGCCATTGTAGCACGTGTGTAGCCCATCCCGTAAGGGCCATGATGACTTGACGTCGTCCCCACCTTCCTCCGGTTTATCACCGGCAGTCTCCTTAAAGTTCCCACCCGAAGTGCTGGCAAATAAGGACAAGGGTTGCGCTCGTTGCGGGACTTAACCCAACATTTCACAACACGAGCTGACGACAGCCATGCAGCACCTGTCTCAGAGTTCCCGAAGGCACAATTCTATCTCTAGAAAATTCTCTGGATGTCAAGGGATGGTAAGGTTCTTCGCGTTGCATCGAATTAAACCACATGCTCCACCGCTTGTGCGGGCCCCCGTCAATTCATTTGAGTTTTAACCTTGCGGCCGTACTCCCCAGGCGGTCAACTTAATGCGTTAGCTCCGCCACCCACAACTTAAAGTCACAAGCAGCTAGTTGACATCGTTTACGGCGTGGACTACCAGGGTATCTAATCCTGTTTGCTACCCACGCTTTCGCATCTGAGCGTCAGTTTTTGTCCAGGGGGCCGCCTTCGCCACTGGTATTCCTTCAGATCTCTACGCATTTCACCGCTACACCTGAAATTCTACCCCCCTCTACAAAACTCTAGTCTGCCAGTTCCAAATGCTATTCCGGGGTTGAGCCCCGGGCTTTCACATCTGGCTTAACAGACCGCCTGCATGCGCTTTACGCCCAGTAATTCCGATTAACGCTCGCACCCTCCGTATTACCGCGGCTGCTGGCACGGAGTTAGCCGGTGCTTCTTCTGTCGCTAACGTCACAGTAACTGGGTATTAACCAGCTACCTTTCCTCACGACTGAAAGTGCTTTACAACCCGAAGGCCTTCTTCACACACGCGGCATGGCTGCATCAGGGTTTCCCCCATTGTGCAATATTCCCCACTGCTGCCTCCCGTAGGAGTCTGGACCGTGTCTCAGTTCCAGTGTGGCTGATCATCCTCTCAAACCAGCTAGAGATCGTCGCCTTGGTGAGCCATTACCTCACCAACAAGCTAATCTCACTTAGGTACATCCAAAGGCAAGAGCCGAAGCCCCCTTTCACCCGTAGGTCATATGTGGTATTAGCTATCGTTTCCAATAGTTATCCCCCACCTCTGGGCAGTTCCCTAAGCATTACTCACCCGTCCGCCACTCGTCAGCAAAGAAGCAAGCTTCTTTCTGTTACCGTTCGACTTGCATGTGTTAGGCCTGCCGCCAGCGTTCAATCTGAGCCATGATCAAACTCTTCAATTAAAAGTTTTAATCTTTGCTCAACGTTTCTTGAATTGACTGTTCTATTCGAACACTCTTCAGAAAGTTGATAATTTTTGAATCTCAACTTACTGCGAGTGCCCACACAGATTGTCTTGCTAAATTGTTAAAGAGCGTCGCTTCGGCGTTGCCGTTGCGGGAGGCGTATAATACGCTTCCGGTGGTTAGTGTCAAGCGATTCAATGAATCTTTTTTGCTAACCGATTTTCTTCAC
>NZ_JAMQGP010000016.1 GCF_023703465.1 Echinimonas agarilytica
GCTTGAGAATTCGTTCGTATAGCGTTCGTTGATCCACGGATAAATCCAACCAAATTGCATTGGTTAAATCATGCATGGCTTTTCGCTTTCTTGAAAGGATTACCCACTAGAACTGGTGAAGGGCCTTATTGATACAGTAATTAGCATGTTCTAATGTAAGGTGGTATACAAAAGGGGAGTCGTTGAATTTTTCGCAAAATGTGGATAATGTGAGTTAATCGAAGGGATTCAGGCCGTTACACCTCCATTTCGCAGGACGCGAAAGTCATGATAGGTCTACACTGTCCGAAAACCCACCAAATATCCATTAAGGTATACATGTCTACCTTATGTACATTATGTATACATGTGGATCTACTAAGCGTTACATTCTTTAATCCTCCACAATTACAGTTAGAATTTGTAGGAAGTATCACGTGACAATATTAGTCATTATCGGCAATGGATTTGATATCCAAAATGGATTACCAACAAGCTATAGGGATTTTCATAAGCTGTATAGCTCTAAGCTAAATGATATCTTGGTGCACTTTCCTGATTTCTTTGATGATCAAGAATGGTCTTACTTTGAAGAAAATCTGGCTGTTTTCGATGAAGATAATTTTAGAGAGACTTCAGCGTTGGAGCCTAGTATGGATGACATGATAGAATCTTCTAAGTATGTAAATGGCTACAACGATGAAATAGAAGAGAAAGTTAGAGAATTAGTTAATGATATCCATGACTCATTTAAAGCTTGGGTTAAATCAATAAATGTTAATAAAGCATTAAAGTTTATGGCGTTTCCAGAGGGCTGTAAATTTATTAACTTTAACTATACGCCAACCCTTCAGCAAGTTTATTTGGTTCCTGATATAAACGTCCTACATATTCATGGACAAGTAAGAGGGAATATTATCTTTGGTCATGGTGCAGGAAATGGCAATAAGGCATCTTCCTCGTCATTTAATGAAAATAAACCTTGGTTTGAAGAAGCAAATAAATCACTTGCATCAGTAACCGATCAACTTTATAAGCCCGTCAACGAGATACTTGATAATAGTAGAGCATCGCTAGAAGGTTACGGTAATGTTTCAAAAGTCATTGTTATAGGCCACTCCATAAATGAAATCGATGTTCCATATTTTAAGCTAATACTTGATACCTACCCTGATGTTACATGGGAAAACTGGAATTATGATGAAGGTATCATGGAGTCTCACGAAAATTTGCTAAATTTAGGTGTGGCTGAAAGCAAGTTAAATTCGTCATGCTCAAGTGGTCTTAATCTAGCTTACCCACAGTAATGAAATGTAACAAGTTGCTGCACACGGAAAAATTACTCGCTGCGCTCCTAATTTTCCGGTGAGCAAAGCGTTAGCCATCACAAAGGAATTCGAGAATGTCACCATGGTTTAGTTTTGCAATTTCATGCATAGCACTATTAATATCAGGTGCCACTGCTTGGCTTACCTTTTTTCGTAAAGGAAAGCTGGTAATGACTCAACCTACGGTAATTTTCTTTGGGCCTGATGGCGTAAGATTCGACAGCAATAAGAACAAAATATATTTAAGAACGCTCCTATACAGCACGGCTAAGCGCGGTCAAGTTTTAGAAAGTCTGCATGTTTCGCTGCATAGAAATGAATCCAAACAAAATTTCAATATATGGGTGTACGGCGAAAAAGGAAATCTCAAAAGAGGTAGTGGCCTGTTTGTGCCTCAAGGGGGAGTAACATTTGACCATCACTTTTTACTCCCAAAAGATGGTGCAAATTTCCAATTCCATGAAGGGGCATATAAATTAATCGTATTTGCCAAGCTTGTTGGCAGCGAAAAAGCAGTCGAACTTACGGCAATTAATTTAACCGTCACTCATAATCAAGCTACAGAACTATTGAGGCCTCAAGCCGGAATCTACTTCGATTGGGGTCCTGAACAACAATCATATTTTGCCCATATAGAAATAAAGCCCGACGATGAACCGAGTATGGACAAAATACTAGAAATAATGGCTAACAAATCAATTCAGCCGACCGCTAAAGCGTCGGCTGATTGAGGCGTTATAACGCGCTGCTTTTCAGCTTGGATACAACTCTTTAAGAAGGATATAAAATGGATGATTTGATTGATGACGAGTTGTTCTTGCAAGTAGAGGAGCACTTGAAGTGTAGTGAGCAAAGTTGGCTACTCGGTGCTGGAATAAGTTTCGACGCTAAATTACCACTTATGTACCCTTTAACAAATAAAGTTAAGAAGGATATAAAAGTTAGTCATAAGAAATTATATGACGATATTATCACTCCACTATTTGAAGAGTTGCCAGAGCAATGCCACATAGAGCATGTTCTTAGTCATCTTGGCGACTATGCGGCATTAGCTGAAAGAAACAAAGAAAAGAAAACAGCAATTCGTGGGGAAGAAATTGAGTTATCTACCTTAGAAGAAGCACATAATACAATTCTTGAGTCTATTTCAAATGTTATCCGTTGCGGCTATGTTGAAGGCGATGATGAAACGGCAGATGAAGAAGGTACTTTGTCAGAGCCAATTGTCGATATTGAATCCCATTTAGATTTTATCGACACACTGTTTAATCATGCCTCTGCTGGTGTTCATGAGCGAAGAAAAACAGTCAATATTTTCACAACTAATTATGACACTCTTTTGGAAGATGCATTAGCACTAAACAAGGTGCCGTATTGGGACGGATTTGCTGGAGGAGCTGTAGCTCACCGTACACAGAGATATGGCGAACCAGCACCAGCAAATGGACAGCGCGCAAACTTGATCAAGATGCATGGTTCGATAGATTGGTTTCTTTGTGATAAAGGCTATGTCTGGCGAGTTAGGGACAATGACCGCTACCCCAAGGCAAATCGTCGCGTTCTAATTTACCCTCAAGCAACAAAATACATTGCTACTCAGCAAGATCCTTTTTCTTCTCAGTTTGATTTATTTAGAAAATCTCTAAATTCTCGTCAAAGTAATACGTTAGCGGTTTGTGGTTACAGTTTTGGTGATGACCACATTAATAATGAAATTGAGTTCGCTTTATCTAAGGAAGAAAACAAAACAGTACTCTTGGCATTTTTGGAATGTAAGGATGACATGCCAGAATGTTTAGAAAAGTGGCGTAGTTCCAGTTTTGGCTCAAGAGTAATTATTGCTTCGTTGCGTGGTTTATATGTCGGAGACCAAGGCCCATATAAAAGAAAAGACGATGATGATTATTGGTGGACATTCAAAGGTGTAACATCAGTACTAAAGAATGGATGCGAGGTTTAGTTATGTTTACACCAGAAGAAGAGTTAAAAATTGGACAGGTTGTTGAAGTATCTGGAACCAACATTAAGGTAGAGATCTCCGATAAAATATCTGAGCTGACGAGGACATTTAATGGTCGCGTTTACCCTATCGGTCAAATAGGTAGCATGGTCAAAATTCACTATGGCCGCAAAATAATTTTCGGCTTGGTGACAATGCTCAGAATGCGATCAGAAGAGTTAATTGAAGCAGGTATGCCCGTAACTGCAGATTCTGATCAGCGTGTAATGGAAGTCCAACTGTTAGCTGAAGGCAGCTGGAATAATACAAAATCCACATTGGCTTTCAAACGTGGTATCAAAACCTACCCTTTACCCCAGCAAGGTGTATTCCTTTTAACCAACGAGGAAATTTCTTTTGTATACCGATCCGCTGAAGGTACAAGAGATGATGAAGTTGATCCATTAGTTCCCTTTGCCGTTTACAGTGCTTCTGAATCTACGGCCTGTCGGGCTAATATCAATAAAATGTTTGGTATGCATTGTGCGGTTCTTGGTTCTACTGGATCTGGTAAGTCAGGTACCGTCGCTGCAATCATTCATAGTGTACTATCGCATAAAAACAATGAGAAAGAGTTGTCTCCTCAGATAGTGGTTGTTGACCCTCATGGAGAGTATGGTTCAGCCTTTAAGGATAGAGCGGTACAGTACCGAGCATACGATATCACAGCAGGTGATGACGGCCAGGAAGAGATAAAGCTACCGTATTGGTTAATGTCTAGTGATGAGTTTACTAATCTGATCATCGGAAAGACAGAAAGAAGTGCTACTAGCCAGAATAATGCAGTTCAGAAAGCGCTAGCTCACGCAAGAATGGTTGCAGCTAAGATTGTAAAGCCTTGCCCTAGTGATTTCGGAACAAATGAGCTTGATGATTTAGAGAATTTTGATGATCCTAATCTTTGTGATGGTAAAGACACATCGGACATTCTGGAATTCGATCGTGATAAACCTAGACCATTCTGTTTGGAAGAATTTGAAAACCATATAAAGTATATACAGGGTGGCAGAAAAACCAATGCTGGCCATATAAGCCTATCAAATACTGATCTGGCAAAATCACCTGTTCCCTCCATTCTGGATAAACTCAAGGTTCTTCGAAGAGATACTCGCCTTTCATTTATGATGAAGTGTTGGGTTGATAACGTTGCAGAAATAAAGCTACATCAAGTATTGAATCAATTCATTGGTGCACCTAGTCAGGCAGGAAAAGATATTAGGATTATTGATATTTCAGGTTTGCCAAATGAAGTTGCAGGCCCACTTACCGCGCTAATTGCTAGGTTACTTTTTCAATATAAAGTATTTCAAACTCAACAAGAGAAAGAGAAGGACCCTATATTATTAGTGTGTGAAGAAGCCCATAGGTATGTTCCAGACCATGGAGAAGCCCAATATGCAGCAGCTCAAGGAGCGATAAGACGCATAGCAAGAGAGGGGCGAAAATATGGAATCGGCTTGATGCTGGTAAGTCAGCGGCCTGCTGATGTCGACAGCACGGTAATTTCGCAGTGTGGTACTTGGGTTGTATTGAGGCTAACAAATTCTGCAGATCAGCAGCATGTTGCTCGATTCCTGCCAGATGGACTTTCTGGCATGGTCGGAGCGTTACCTATTTTATCTCAGCAAGAAGCAATTTTTGTTGGTGAAGGCGCTGCTCTACCTTCGAGGGTAAGAGTAAGGGATCTGAAAGAAGAGCAATTACCGAAATCTAATACGATACCATTTGCTAAAGGCTGGGCTAGTGATCGCCTAGATATAGATAAATTGCAAGAAATATCTGAGAGGATGTGCAGATAAACGCGCGTTATAACAAGGCACTGCACGCGGATAATTCACTCGCTGCGCTCATAATTTACCGGTGAGTGAGGCGTTGGTATGACTCCCCACGTCAAGTAGAGCACACAAATATCGGCCTAAAGATTTAAGCCTTTTTAATCTTTCAACTCAAAATGAGATGAGTTAACGCAGAAGATGAAGCAAGTAAATTCGT
>NZ_JAMQGP010000017.1 GCF_023703465.1 Echinimonas agarilytica
GCGTGGTGTCTTCCGGATCGTTGGTCACAGTTATACTGACTTCTGGCACTAGGCCAATGGTGAAGTCGGCATCAGAGGTTTCAGCAGCATCGCCTTGCGCATCGACTCCATCGATAGTCGCAGTGTACTCGCCATCGGCTAACGCTGCGCCATCGGGCAGTGTGAATTCCCAAGTGCCGTCAAGCTCTGGCGTGACCGCATATTCAACACCGTTCACCGTCAACGTTAAATCACCCACGGTATTATCCGAGGTACCACTAAAGGTTGGCGTGGTGTCTTCCGGATCGTTGGTCACAGTTATACTGACTTCTGGCACTAGGCCAATGGTGAAGTCGGCATCAGAGGTTTCAGCAGCATCGCCTTGCGCATCGACTCCATCGATAGTCGCAGTGTAATCGCCATCGGCTAACGCTGCGCCATCGGGCAGTGTGAATTCCCAAGTGCCGTCAAGCTCTGGCGTGACCGCGTATTCAACACCGTTCACCGTCAACGTTAAATCACCCACGGTATTATCCGAGGTACCACTAAAGGTTGGCGTGGTGTCTTCCGGATCGTTGGTCACGGTAATACTGACTTCTGGGGTCAGTAGAACCCTAAAACTCGCGGAATCTTCAGGTGCATCATTATTTTGCGCATCGGAGCCGTTAATCGCCGCAGTATAAGTGCCGTCCCCTAAGGCGGCACCATCCGGCAGGGTGAATTCCCAAGAGCCATCAGCTTCGGGGGTTACAACATAGTCCACACCATTGACCGTCAGCGTTAAATCGCCGTCAGTATTGCTCGATGAGCCTGAGAAAGTAGGCGTAATTTCATCACCTGAGGCCACGGTATCGATGCTGACAATCGGCAGCTGATCCACCGTGAAGTCGGCATCTGAGGTTTCAGCAGCATCACCTTGCGCATCGACTCCATCGATAGTCGCAGTGTACTCGCCATCGGCTAACGCTGCGCCATCGGGCAGTGTGAATTCCCACGAGCCATCAAGCTCTGGCGTGACCGCGTACTCAACACCGTTCACCGTCAACGTTAAATCACCCACGGTATTATCCGAGGTACCACTAAAGGTTGGCGTGGTGTCTTCCGGATCGTTGGTCACAGTTATACTGACTTCTGGGGTCAGTAGAACCCTAAAACTCGCGGAATCTTCAGGTGCGTCATTATTTTGCGCATCGGAGCCGTTAATCGCCGCAGTATAAGTGCCGTCCTCTAAGGCGGCATCATCCGGCAGGATGAATTCCCAAGAGCCATCAGCTTCGGGGGTTACAACATAGTCCACACCATTGACCGTCAGCGTTAAATCGCCGTCAGTACTGCTCGAAGTTCCTGAGAAGGTAGGCGTAATATCATCACCTGAGGCCACGGTATCGATGCTTACAATCGGCAGCTGATCCACCGTGAAGTCGGCATCTGAGGTTTCAGCAGCATCACCTTGCGCATCGACTCCATCGATAGTCGCAGTGTACTCGCCATCGGCTAACGCTGCGCCATCGGGCAGTGTGAATTCCCACGAGCCATCAAGCTCTGGCGTGACCGCGTACTCAACACCGTTCACCGTCAACGTTAAATCACCCACGGTATTATCCGAGGTACCACTAAAGGTTGGCGTGGTGTCTTCCGGATCGTTGGTCACAGTTATACTGACTTCTGGCACTAGGCCAATGGTGAAGTCGGCATCTGAGGTTTCAGCAGCATCGCCTTGCGCATCGACTCCATCGATAGTCGCAGTGTACTCGCCATCGGCTAACGCTGCGCCATCGGGCAGTGTGAATTCCCACGAGCCATCAAGCTCTGGCGTGACGGCGTACTCAACACCGTTCACCGTCAACGTTAAATCACCCACGGTATTATCCGAGGTACCACTAAAGGTTGGCGTGGTGTCTTCCGGATCGTTGGTCAC
>NZ_JAMQGP010000018.1 GCF_023703465.1 Echinimonas agarilytica
AGCATCGATACCGTAGCCTCAGGTGATGAAATTACGCCTACTTTCTCAGGCTCATCGAGCAATACTGACGGCGATTTAACGCTGACGGTCAATGGTGTGGACTATGTTGTAACCCCCGAAGCTGATGGCTCTTGGGAATTCACCCTGCCGGATGGTGCCGCCTTAGAGGACGGCACTTATACTGCGGCGATTAACGGCTCCGATGCGCAAAATAATGAGGCACCTGAAGATTCCACTGAATTTACCGTGGATCAGCTGCCGATTGTAAGCATCGATACCGTGGCCTCAGGTGATGATATTACGCCTACCTTCTCAGGAACTTCGAGCAATACTGACGGCGATTTAACGCTGACGGTCAATGGTGTGGACTATGTTGTAACCCCCGAAGCTGATGGCTCTTGGGAATTCATCCTGCCGGATGATGCCGCCTTAGAGGACGGCACTTATACTGCGGCGATTAACGGCTCCGATGCGCAAAATAATGAGGCACCTGAAGCATCCACTGAATTTACCGTGGATCAGCTGCCGATTGTAAGCATCGATACCGTAGCCTCAGGTGATGAAATTACGCCTACTTTCTCAGGCTCATCGAGCAATACTGACGGCGATTTAACGCTGACGGTCAATGGTGTGGACTATGTTGTAACCCCCGAAGCTGATGGCTCTTGGGAATTCACCCTGCCGGATGGTGCCGCCTTAGAGGACGGCACTTATACTGCGGCGATTAACGGCTCCGATGCGCAAAATAATGAGGCACCTGAAGATTCCACTGAATTTACCGTGGATCAGCTGCCGATTGTAAGCATCGATACCGTGGCCTCAGGTGATGATATTACGCCTACCTTCTCAGGAACTTCGAGCAATACTGACGGCGATTTAACGCTGACGGTCAATGGTGTGGACTATGTTGTAACCCCCGAAGCTGATGGCTCTTGGGAATTCATCCTGCCGGATGATGCCGCCTTAGAGGACGGCACTTATACTGCGGCGATTAACGGCTCCGATGCGCAAAATAATGACGCACCTGAAGATTCCGCGAGTTTTAGGGTTCTACTGACCCCAGAAGTCAGTATAACTGTGACCAACGATCCGGAAGACACCACGCCAACCTTTAGTGGTACCTCGGATAATACCGTGGGTGATTTAACGTTGACGGTGAACGGTGTTGAGTACGCCGTCACGCCAGAGCTTGATGGCTCGTGGGAATTCACACTGCCCGATGGCGCAGCGTTAGCCGATGGCGATTACACTGCGACTATCGATGGAGTCGATGCGCAAGGCGATGCTGCTGAAACCTCTGATGCCGACTTCACCATTGGTCTAGTGCCAGAAGTCAGTATTACTGTGACCAACGATCCGGAAGACACCACGCCAACCTTTAGTGGTACCTCGGATAATACCGTGGGTGATTTAACGTTGACGGTGAACGGTGTTGAGTACGCCGTCACGCCAGAGCTTGATGGCTCGTGGGAATTCACACTGCCCGATGGCGCAGCGTTAGCCGATGGCGATTACACTGCGACTATCGATGGAGTCGATGCGCAAGGCGATGCTGCTGAAACCTCTGATGCCGACTTCACCATTGGCCTAGTGC
>NZ_JAMQGP010000019.1 GCF_023703465.1 Echinimonas agarilytica
GCACTAGGCCAATGGTGAAGTCGGCATCAGAGGTTTCAGCAGCATCGCCTTGCGCATCGACTCCATCGATAGTCGCAGTGTAATCGCCATCGGCTAACGCTGCGCCATCGGGCAGTGTGAATTCCCAAGTGCCGTCAAGCTCTGGCGTGACCGCGTATTCAACACCGTTCACCGTCAACGTTAAATCACCCACGGTATTATCCGAGGTACCACTAAAGGTTGGCGTGGTGTCTTCCGGATCGTTGGTCACGGTAATACTGACTTCTGGGGTCAGTAGAACCCTAAAACTCGCGGAATCTTCAGGTGCATCATTATTTTGCGCATCGGAGCCGTTAATCGCCGCAGTATAAGTGCCGTCCCCTAAGGCGGCACCATCCGGCAGGGTGAATTCCCAAGAGCCATCAGCTTCGGGGGTTACAACATAGTCCACACCATTGACCGTCAGCGTTAAATCGCCGTCAGTATTGCTCGATGAGCCTGAGAAAGTAGGCGTAATTTCATCACCTGAGGCCACGGTATCGATGCTGACAATCGGCAGCTGATCCACCGTGAAGTCGGCATCTGAGGTTTCAGCAGCATCACCTTGCGCATCGACTCCATCGATAGTCGCAGTGTACTCGCCATCGGCTAACGCTGCGCCATCGGGCAGTGTGAATTCCCACGAGCCATCAAGCTCTGGCGTGACCGCGTACTCAACACCGTTCACCGTCAACGTTAAATCACCCACGGTATTATCCGAGGTACCACTAAAGGTTGGCGTGGTGTCTTCCGGATCGTTGGTCACAGTTATACTGACTTCTGGGGTCAGTAGAACCCTAAAACTCGCGGAATCTTCAGGTGCGTCATTATTTTGCGCATCGGAGCCGTTAATCGCCGCAGTATAAGTGCCGTCCTCTAAGGCGGCATCATCCGGCAGGATGAATTCCCAAGAGCCATCAGCTTCGGGGGTTACAACATAGTCCACACCATTGACCGTCAGCGTTAAATCGCCGTCAGTACTGCTCGAAGTTCCTGAGAAGGTAGGCGTAATATCATCACCTGAGGCCACGGTATCGATGCTTACAATCGGCAGCTGATCCACCGTGAAGTCGGCATCTGAGGTTTCAGCAGCATCACCTTGCGCATCGACTCCATCGATAGTCGCAGTGTACTCGCCATCGGCTAACGCTGCGCCATCGGGCAGTGTGAATTCCCACGAGCCATCAAGCTCTGGCGTGACCGCGTACTCAACACCGTTCACCGTCAACGTTAAATCACCCACGGTATTATCCGAGGTACCACTAAAGGTTGGCGTGGTGTCTTCCGGATCGTTGGTCACAGTTATACTGACTTCTGGCACTAGGCCAATGGTGAAGTCGGCATCTGAGGTTTCAGCAGCATCGCCTTGCGCATCGACTCCATCGATAGTCGCAGTGTACTCGCCATCGGCTAACGCTGCGCCATCGGGCAGTGTGAATTCCCACGAGCCATCAAGCTCTGGCGTGACGGCGTACTCAACACCGTTCACCGTCAACGTTAAATCACCCACGGTATTATCCGAGGTACCACTAAAGGTTGGCGTGGTGTCTTCCGGATCGTTGGTCAC
>NZ_JAMQGP010000020.1 GCF_023703465.1 Echinimonas agarilytica
ATAGACATAATGACTCCCCACTAAAGATGCTGATCTCCAATTCTTCGTGGGTTAGCTGAAAGCCAGAGCCATAATAGTTTTGTTAAAGAAACTAAAAAATGGAGATCAGCATGAATAAACATAACATACTTTTTATTGGCCTAGATACTCGTAAAGAATTTGTTGAAGTGGCTTATATTGAAGACCAACGTGGTGCCCAAGCTATTCATTATGGGAGAGTTTCTAGTGCAAAATCATCTATCACTAAACTCGCTAGACAGTTCCAATCTAAGTATCCAAATGCAACATTACATTTCGTATATGAAGCTGGACCATGTGGTTATTGGATTTATCGCTTACTCACAAGCCTTGGTCATTGTTGTTATGTCATAGCGCCTTCGCTTATTCCCAAAAAGCCTGGTGAGAAGATTAAAACAGACAAACGTGATGCACTTAAATTAGCCAAGCTACTGAAATCTGAAGACCTCACAGCAATCTATGTTCCTGAGCCTGAAGATGAAGCCATCAGAGATTTATCTCGTGCGCGTGAAACGGCGATGAAGGATTTAAAAGATGCCAAATACCAGCTAAAAGCACTGCAACTTAGAAACAACATTAACTACAGAGGCACTGCCAATTGGTCGCTAAAACATTTGCGCTGGCTCACTGAGCTTATCTTGCCACATCCTAGTCAACAGATTGTCTTGCAAGAATACTTACCAACCATCACTGAGCGTATTGCACGATTAAAAAGGCTGGATAATGAACTAGAACATCATGTAAAAAATTGGCGTTATTATCCAGTAGTGAGAGCAATACAGGCCATGCGAGGAGTCAGACTTTTAGTCGCAACAGGCGTCGTTGCCGAACTGGGTGATTTAACCCGTTTTGACCCCCCAAGAAAACTCATGAGTTATGTAGGGTTGGTGCCATCAGAGCATTCAAGTGGTGGTAAACGTCATGTCGGTGCCATTACTAAATGTGGTAACAGTCGAGCGCGGCGCTTGCTCGTTGAAGGCGCACATTCATACCGTTTTGCTGCCAATATTTCGACTGATATACAAAAACGACAGGAAGATTTGCCAAAACAAATTATCGATATCGCATGGCAAGCTCAGCTTAGGCTCTGCCGTCGATACCAAAGGCTTATGCATAAAGGTAAACATTACAACGTCATTGTGACCGCTATTGCTAGGGAGATGATTGCTTATATTTGGGCTATTTCAAGAGAAATCGTCTTAGTAAAAGTTAACCCCAAGTTACGATTATCGAGAGTACCTGCATGAGTGACAGTTTTGAGTTAATGCAGTTGATCAGGCATCGGGTGTGGCACAATCACCGACGGCGTTAGGATGGCATTGCGGTTAACACTGTAATGAACCACGAACATAGACTGAAGACAGGTGTCACGACGGATTATGTAAGGTAGGCGCTGCTTGTGAAAACAAGTAATCCACGGATATCAGCATGACAACCGACGAATTTACTTGCTTCATCTTCTGCGTTAACTCATCTCATTTTGAGTTGAAAGATTAAAAAGGCTTAAATCTTTAGGCCGATATTTGTGTGCTCTACTTGACGTGGGGAGTCATACCAACGCCTCA
>NZ_JAMQGP010000021.1 GCF_023703465.1 Echinimonas agarilytica
ACTCTGATGGTTCTTATGCGACTGTTGAGGGCCTCCGCTAAACCATTTGAGACTTGATGCCTCATCGCATTTAGAATTCCCCACAAGCGGCCTTTGATGAGGTTAGCGACATTTGTCAAAGCGGGGATATTGGCGACTAAAGCCAATTCAATCCATTCTTGCCAAGCTGATTTGGCCCCACGAACTCGATTGCCTTTCCATATGTCCCTCGCTTTTTCTTTGAAGTACCAAACCAAGGATGTGTCGACTAAGTGGCCGGTCAGTGCATTCAGTTGTTCACCGTGATGAGCTTTCAAATGGTGCCGATTTCTGAGCCAGTGATAGCGACTTCGATGGATGAGGTTCCTCATGCTCAGATCAGCTGTTTTCAGCTCCTCTTTGCGGGTAACCAAAGCGCCTCGTTAAGTTTTTGAACAACGTGAAAATGGTCAAACGATATTTTGCGATGAGCTTGCTGAATATGCTCCCGAGTCGCTTTTAAGTAAGCAGGGCTCATATCCATGCTGATGCTTTGAACTTGCGCTTGCTCCGAATGAGTCATTGTTTGGTAAAACGACGCAAGACTTTGAGCTGAGCGACCTTCAGTGACAGCCAAGACATGTCCAGCATGATTAGACACAACTGTGACATAGTCATGTCCTTTCTTGAAAGACACTTCATCAACCGCTAGTTGTCTCGTGTCGAGTTGATGTCGACGAGCTAAACCTCGCTGAACGGCTCTTGCCATAATGCCGTCGATGGCACTCCAACTGAGTTTCATTTGTTTGCTGACTGCGTAAATAGATGCCTGCTTTAGCCATTGAATGACATATCCTTCAAACATCGCGGTGTAACGGCTTTTATCTTCAGCCCAGGGGACTTTGGTGGTAAGACAACCATGATGTGGGCAATTCACTCGTGGAACGTCAGCAACAACGATGGTTTGAAATTGGCACGTATCAAGATGGCGCCAAGACCGTCTCCGAGTGTCGTACTTAGGTGCAGATTGGCCACATGATGGGCATTGCGCAGCCACTGACTTATCTCTTTCAATGTGAACAATGATTTGGGCACTCTGTTCATCAAGCTGAACTTCGGAGACAAACCAAGGAGAGGAAAGCTTGAGAATTCGTTCGTATAGCGTTCGTTGATCCACGGATAAATCCAACCAAATTGCATTGGTTAAATCATGCATGGCTTTTCGCTTTCTTGAAAGGATTACCCACTAGAACTGGTGAAGGGCCTT
>NZ_JAMQGP010000022.1 GCF_023703465.1 Echinimonas agarilytica
ATGTTATGTTTATTCATGCTGATCTCCATTTTTTAGTTTCTTTAACAAAACTATTATGGCTCTGGCTTTCAGCTAACCCACGAAGAATTGGAGATCAGCATCTTTAGTGGGGAGTCATTATGTCTATACGATAGTGGGAATATTGAGTGAAGTTGTTAAAAGATAAAGTTGAAAATCTAATACATTTTGCGATATGTGCTTACTTGTACTTTTGTGCTTCAGAGTACGGATTTGAGACGTATCTTGGTTTCTGGTTCTTGAGTTTCATTCTAGTTAACTTATTGGTGTCCAGTTTGATCGTTAAAATTGGATTGGATTTGTGGGGTAAGTTTACAGGGAGTATGGTTTTAGATGTCATCGCATTTTACTTATCACTTGGTATCACTTATTTTACAAGTATTGCCATCATAGCTCCAAAAAAATATGCCGAAATTCAAATCCGAGTTTACGAGTCTGTACCTGATATAGGGTTCTTTGATATGGCAAAAGTTAAAGAGTCTATCGAAAATAATAAAGCGTTGGTAGACGTAGGTGAAAACCTGACTACTCCACCTTTTACTGACTTATCTGTAATCGTATTTTCGGTGCTGTTCTACTTATTTTCTAGAGGTTTATGGATATTAATAGAGTGGTTGAGGCAACGTGAATAATCGTATAACAAGCACTTTAAACGGAACAAAAACAGTTGGCTACGTTTCGCTCCGCTACACATTATAGCCAACAATTTTTGTCCGCTTAAGTGGGCGCTGGGGGATCCCCTCATAATTCTGGCATCCCCGTTTGGTGAACCAGCCTGATGTAATGGCCGATAGCCCACCGTATATCGGCGCTGCTGACGGGGTAATCCCGCCATCGTTTTCTAACCTCTCTTCCTAGCCGAATCAAAGATAAAACCCGCCTGTGTTTGATGGTGTTCGCCTGAAATTGTGGCGTCCAATTGCGTTTAATCGCCACCATTCCTAGCAATCGCAAAGCCCATTCAGCCAGCATGGCAATGAGCAGTAAAATATCAAAGCGCTTAGGGCAACGGCTGTTGCTGTGGCGCAGTCCTAATCCATACTGTGGGCTTTTGATAT
>NZ_JAMQGP010000023.1 GCF_023703465.1 Echinimonas agarilytica
GCCCTTTTCAGCCTGGCCCTTTCCTTTACCAGTTTCCGGCGTACCTTTGTCTCACGGGCAACCTGTGACGCCGACTGCGATATCGCGGATGAAGCAACGCGGTTAATGGCCATTGCGGCGGCACCAGGCACCGCCGTTTTGCTGATACGGCTGAGGTTTTCAACGGCCTGCTCAAGACCTTTTATGGCCATACATCCCCCTTTCAGCGGCGACGGTTAACGGCAGGCGGTACGCCCCGTCCAAGCCAGAGATGACAACTTCCGCCATCATCCGGCGAAACCCGATCTACCCAGAAATTTTCCTCACCGATGGTCAGCGTGTCTCCACGCCGCAGCTGCCGCACCTCATCAGTCCGGACAAACAGGGACGGGCTGGAGCCTTCAACGCGCACGCCCTGTCCGGCATAGCTGATATTTTCAGGGTCATCAAAAACACCACGTATCACCGCACCTGACTGCTCACCGGATGTAATGGTGGCTGACGTTCCCATGTACCCGCGTATCGTTTCATCGGCGCGGGCAATGGCAGCATCGAACAGGTTATCGAAATCAGCCACAGCGCCTCCCGTTATTGCATTCTGGCCAGGCCGCGCTCTGTCATTTCGGCTGCCACACCGGCAGAGACACGAAACGCCGTTCCCGGCAGCACAAATGCCACAGGTTCATCCCGCGTGGCGTGAAGTGCATCAGTATGCAGCTTCACCAGTGCCACGACCGTGACCAGTTCAGACGTATCCAGAATCACGGTATCCGGCTGCGCTGATCCCACCTCATTTTCATGTCCGGTCAGCACATTTTCCCGGCTGAGAGGGGTGTCCTGACCGGCAGTTTCATCCGTGTCATCAAGCTCCTCTTTCAGCTCTGCCACACGGAGCGCCAGTTCTTCTTTCGTCCCCGTCAGGCTGACATCACGGTTCAGTTGTTCACCCAGCGAGCGGAGACGGGCAATCAGTTCATCTTTCGTCATGGACTCCTCCACAGAGAAACAATGGCCCCGAAGGGCCATGATTACGCCAGTTGTACGGACACGAACTCATC
>NZ_JAMQGP010000024.1 GCF_023703465.1 Echinimonas agarilytica
GATTGCTCCGAGATAGCATTGAATATCACACGGTCTAATGCTTGATATTGGGCAGGTCCAAACTCTTCCGGAATAGTACCTTTGACGAATTTAATGTGGCTTTCTTTTACATTGAGTAGGATCGAAATTGGTAGATGTTCAGGGTTTCGATTAGACCAAGCAGTTAATTGATGTAAGCATTCGCTAAACAACTGACAATGCGATGAAATGTCTAAGTCAGGAATATGAAGTACTTTAAAACCGGGTTTAAGAAGTTGTTGGCGCTCAGCCTTATCTAGCAAACGACTTCCAGCAATCTTTTCTGCTAATGGATACGCATACTTACCGCCCGTATCATCGACCAACACATCAATTTCTAAATGCCTTAGCCCCACGTCAAGCTGAGCATCGAGATCAATGTGGGAATAATTAATCTGGCGCGATAATTTTGGGTTATGCGAGGTAATTAATGTCAGGACAGTTGGATGAACGGCCTTCTTATAACTGTTATGCGATCCTAAAAATTGAGCGTGATTAAACCGAACAGATTGCTGTTGAACCGCATGTTCAGACGAACTCTTGATGTTGCCATGAGCACAGTTGACTGAGCTCACAATGATGCACAGAGTGGCCCCAATTCGATTCAACATTTGTCATTTCATTCCACATGTTTTTAATATGCTTCAGGAGACTTTTAACGCGTAAAACGGGGACATAA
>NZ_JAMQGP010000025.1 GCF_023703465.1 Echinimonas agarilytica
ATTGGTTCTCGATAAATTTTTCGCCTGACCTCTACATGGTTTTTGAGTCAAGTAGAGTGACAATATCCAAAACAATTTACTTGTTTTCGAACTTCAATTTTTTGGGTTTCCAAGTTTTTAAAGAGCATCAAATACGACCGAAGTCATATCTGTTAGAGCAAAAAAGCTCAAGCGTAAGTATGACGCTACTTAAGTTTGAGCTCTCTTTAATGTCGAAGATTTCACTGAATGGTGGAGCTACGCGGGATCGAACCGCGGACCTCTTGAATGCAAATCAAGCGCTCTCCCAGCTGAGCTATAGCCCCTTGACTTCCAGCGTGCTTTACAGACATCTACCAAAGCAATCGTCACCCTTCAAACACTTCAACCCCTCACAACTGACGTTATGAACCTTGAAATTTAAGAAGAATTGGTAGGCTTGGGCAGACTTGAACTGCCGACCTCACCCTTATCAGGGGTGCGCTCTAACCAGCTGAGCTACAAGCCTAAACTTGCGTAGCAGCTGCTGTTTCAGCATCTTCGCTCTATTCAACAAGACAATCTGTGTGAACACTCAGCAATAAGACTGAGATTTTAGGTAAGGAGGTGATCCAGCCCCAGGTTCCCCTAGGGCTACCTTGTTACGACTTCACCCCAGTCATGAATCACTCCGTGGTGAT
>NZ_JAMQGP010000026.1 GCF_023703465.1 Echinimonas agarilytica
TCATCCGAGGCACTGGCATTTAACGTCACCGATGTTGCTTCATCCACGGTTTGATGGTTGCCCGCAGACACGGTGGGCAACGCATTCACCGGCTCAACAAGCACCGAGACGGGCGCACTCGTCGTGGCATTCTCATTGTCAGTCACCATCACCTCAAAGCGAAGCGTTTCGGCGCTCGTCAAAGTCGGCGCTGTGAAACTGGCTGAGGCTGTCGTTGCGCCGCTCAGCAACACGGTTGTGCCCGCCGTTTGCGTCCATTGATAAGCTGCAATACTGCCATCGTCATCCGAGGCACTGGCATTTAACGTCACCGATGTTGCTTCATCCACGGTTTGATGGTTGCCCGCAGACACGGTGGGCAACGCATTCACCGGCTCAACAAGCACCGAGACGGGCGCACTCGTCGTGGCATTCTCATTGTCAGTCACCGTCACCTCAAAGCGAAGCGTTTCGGCGCTGGTCAAAGTCGGCGCTGTGAAACTGGCTGAGGCTGTCGTTGCGCCGCTCAGCAACACGGTTGTGCCCGCCGTTTGCGTCCATTGATAAGCTGCAATACTGCCATC